>NZ_DOED01000008.1:0-284167 GCF_003524185.1 Culturomica sp. | reverse complement strand
TTACACTCTTTTCGTAACTTCATACTGCAAAGCTATTAAAATATGCCTGATTGGAGCGACAATTTCGTAAAAACAGCTTCATTTTTTGTAACTTTAGCGATATGAAAACGTTAAAATAATACTAAGAATACTTAATTACCTAATCTATATCTTATTTATAAAACAAAAAACCATGAAAACACAAGATTTATCCAATCTGGTAAAACAGGCTGCCTGTCTGTTACTCATCTCCCATAAGGTGAATCAAAAAGACGAAAACAATAATTTCAAATTATTGCCGACCCTCTATCCGGAAGATGCATTGGAGCCTTACATCAGTAGAAAAACGGTAGAATTCCATTATGGAAAACATTTGGCCGGCTATATACAGACTACGAATAATTTGAAAGCCGATACCGAATACAAAGATCTCAGCATTGAGGAGATCATGTTGCGGGCAGACGGTAAACTATTTAATAATGCCGCACAGGTATACAACCACTATTTCCAGTTCGAAGCTTTACATGCCCCTAAAAAAGACAATGCCCCCGAAGGAAAAATCAAAAAAAACATAGAAGGTACGTTCGGAAACCTGGATACTTTCAAACAAAAATTTGCAGAAGCTGCAACGACATTGTTCGGCTCAGGCTATGTATGGCTGGTTGCTTCCGCCGATGGCAAACTGGAACTTGTTCAGACCAAAAATGCAGAAAATCCGTTAACGGCAGGAAAAACTCCCGTGTTGAACCTGGATGTATGGGAACATGCTTACTATTTGGATGTACAGAATTTACGCGCCAAATACGTTGAAAACTTCTGGAACATTGTCGACTGGGAAAAGGTCAATAAACGTCTGGAATGTATTAAATGATAAAAAAGCTGAGTCGGGGACTCAGCTTTTTTTTAGTTTACAATTTCCATTTCATCCAGCAGGTAACGGGCATCTCCGATCTTATCGATAATGAAAAGGACATATCTTATATCTACGGCAATGTTCCGGCAAATTTCCGGGTCATATTGCATGTCGGACATGACACCGTCCCAGGCCCTGTCGAAATTCAATCCGATCAATTCGCCACGGGCATTTAAAACCGGACTGCCCGAATTTCCTCCCGTCGTATGATTATTGGCGATAAAGCAAACCGGTACTTCTCCGTTTTGTGTATAAGGACCGAAATCGCCGGAGGCATAAATATCCCTCAATTTCTGCGGAATATTATAATCGTAAATTGCCGGATTATCCTTTTCCATAATTCCGGATAAGGTAGTATAATAATTATATCTTACAGCATCTGACGGAGAATAACCTCCTATCGTGCCGTAGGCGATACGCAGGGTCGAATTGGCATCCGGATAGAACACCTTATCCGACTCCATCTCCATCAAACCGGCCAGCCAAAGACGGTTCAACTGCTGTATCTCCCGGTTTATCTGATTCAAAGGGGACAATACTTTTTCCCGACTGAAACCGACGATCGAATTGATCAGCAGATAGGCCGGGTCCCGGCTGACTTTACTCACCGATTTAGAATCCAGTTTATCAATAAAACTGAAAGTCCTGTCCGGATCGGTAAAGACCGATTTGCGGAACATTTCTTCTGCGAATAAGGTTATTCCCTTCCCTTCGGCAGCCTCTGCTACCCCTTCCGGCACCCATTCCGACGGTACATTTTCATTGTACAACCGCAGCATTTCAATCAATATCGTTTTATCGACTTCCGCATCGTAATCCTTGAAAAAAGCCGTTGCATAATTTCTGAAATCTTCCTGAACACCCGCTTTGTCTGTTTGTGTCTTATAACGTTGGGCGTAAGTGTAAGCCGACAGAGCAAAATTCATCAGTTCGGCCCCTCTCCGGCCTGCTTCTCCCAGATAAATATCTGCCAGCATCAGTTCCTTCCGCTTATCGTACAATGCTTTGTAACGATCAATTAAACCGGCGTATTCCGGCTTGCCGGCTGCCCATACCTGAAACTTTTCTTCCAACATTCTTTTATTTTCAACCGTTTTAAAGCGTTTCAGACCTTTGCTTTCTCCCTGCCATTTTTTCCATGCATTGGCGACACCGGCTGCTTTCGAAGCATATTTGATCCGTAACAAATCCGAAGAATTCATAGCAGCCTTGATGATATTCAGTTTGGCTGTCCGTATGGCAATTTTATGAGGGTTCTCCAGCTCCACCAATTGATCGACAGCATAAGAAGGCAAATATTCGTTCGTTGTACCCGGATAACCGAATACCATCGTAAAATCACCTTCCGTCAATCCGCCGGCGTAAATTTTGGAAAAAGCTGCCGGACGATAAGGTTTATTCTTTTCGGAATAGGCTGCCGGCTCATTATTTTCTCCGGCATAGATACGCAACACCGAAAAATCTCCGGTATGCCTCGGCCAGGTCCAATTGTCCGTATCTCCTCCGAAATTACCGATTGCCGAAGGAGGTGCAGCTACCAGGCGGACATCCTTATAAATACGGAACACGGACATAAAAAATTGATTTCCGTTGAAATAAGGTTTTATATTGGCCGACAAATCGGTACCGGCAACCGCCGCCTGTTCCAATACTTTACAAACACTGTCTATCACGGCATTACGCCTTTTCTCCGGCATATTTTCCGACAATGCTGCCTGAATCTTCCCGGTGACGTCTTCCATACGTACCAATACAGAAGCCGTAATTCCCGGATTTGCCAATTCCTCATGACGCCCTTTTGCCCAAAAGCCATCCCTCAGGTAATTTTTCTCTAAAGAGGAATGCTTCTGTATCATATCGAAAGCACAGTGATGATTCGTCACGACAAGTCCTTCGGCACTGATCAATCCCCCTGTACAAAAATGCTGGAACGGACGTCCTTCCCGCCCTAAACCGACAACCGCATCTTTCAGAGATGCCCGGTTTATAGCATATATATCCTCTGCCGTCAGCTTAAAGCCTTTTTTCTGCATATCCTCGATATTGTATTTTTTCAATAACATCGGAATCCACATCCCCTCTTCGGCCCGGCAGCAAACAATACACCAAATGACACAAAAACACAGCAGTATACCTTTTTTCATAGTCTTGATTTTATAAAATAAATGATTATTGATTTATTCACACATATTCAATCCGAAAGCTTTCAATTCCCGGTATAACGTTTGCACAGGCAATCCCATGACATTGTAAAACGAACCGTCGATCCGTTCTATCCCTACATAGCCGATCCACTCCTGAATCCCATAAGCACCGGCTTTATCGAAAGGCTTGTATTTGTCTACATAGTAAATAATCTCCTCTTTATCCAGGTTTCTGAAATAAACATCCGTAAAAACCGGAATACTTTTTTGCTCACAAGCCGTCGTCAGGCAAAGGCCTGTAATTACAGTATGTTTATTACCAGACAGCCCGCTCAAAATACGAATGGCATCCGCCCGGTCATGCGGCTTTCCAATCATTTGACCGTGCAGACTCACAATCGTATCTGCCGTTATCAGTAAATCCGTGGCTTTTAGCTCCCCTTTGAAGGCCGCAGCCTTCAATTGAGCCAGATATACGGGAATATCTTCAACCTTCAATTCCGACGGATATACTTCATCCGTATTTTTCGTTCTGACTTCAAAGGCAATGCCGGCCTCTTTCATCAGTTGCTGCCGTCTGGGAGAAGAAGAAGCTAAAATAATGTGGGATATGTTACTCATAGATTTAAAAATTGAGAGATCGGTCAGTTGGCAAATATCAGGTCAAAAAAATGATGTAATAAAAAGCTGAAAGCTACACACAATACCATAATCAGGCGAATAATACCCAATTGCAGGCTACGTTTGACAGAAAACCACACACATACCAAATAGATACAATAAGGCAGACAAATACCCAAAGCAATATAAGTCAATACCAGAGAAGATTCAGAGAATACGGTAAAATACAACACAACAGCGCAGCATACAGCAATCGCCGTCCATACCGATATCACGATCCGGGTTGCACGAATACCCCATCTCACCGGTACCGACCGGATTCCTTTTTCGATATCTCCGGGTATCGTGTAAATGTCCTTATTCATCTCATAAATAACGGTATTCAGGAATATAAAAAGAGAAAAACCTAGAATCCAATTAAATAAATACATAAAGTTTGTATCTGTTTGTATCAATAAATCAGAGTATTCATCATTCAAAAGAGGGATCTCGAATAACAAAACACAAAGTGGAATCAATGCTGCAAGAATACCGACAATCAGATTTCCGATCAACAAATACCTTTTATACGCGGAAGAATAAAACCACAACAACCCGGATACCAGTAAAAATAAAATACCGATTTTCCAGATGCCGACATAGATGCTCAGGCCGAATGCTATAACAATGGCCAATACATTCAGGACAGAATGAAGTGTCATTGCCGTACGCCTGGTAATACACCGCCCGACAACCACATCTTTTACAGCCGATAACCGGTCTGTCCTCGTATCGAAATAATCATTGATCACATTGGCTCCGGCAATCAGGGCACAAACCGAAAGTACCGATAAAGTAAAAGCCCAATCCGGTAACTGCAACGTCAGTCCGTTGATATCTAAAATAGAACGGATGACAAAATAACGCATGCAATACATGGTGAAAGCAGCAAACAAAAGTGTCCGAATTCTGATCAGTTTTAATATCCCGAGCATATCACATTTATTTTATTGATTTTCAATATGTATAGCGAATATTACCGCATATTGTGCTTTAAGTTTCCGTTCTCACCTCTTTCCTTTGAATCTTTTCTGAACCGAATCCGGCTTACATGCTTTTCACATAGCATGTTGTATCCATCCAATCCCCCCTGGCTTTCAATACCTGGGAGATTACATCCCGGGCACATCCCATTCCTCCGGGCATATCCGAAATATAACGGGAAATCGATTTTATTTCCTCACAAGCATCGGCAGGACATACCGGAAGCCCTACCATCGTCATGACATTATAATCGGGAATATCATCCCCCATATACATGATCTCTTCCGGTTTCAGACTGTATTTCTCCATTAATTCATTCAGGGCTTCGACTTTATTTTCAATTTTCAGGTAAATATCCTGTATTCCCAGTTTACGGAATCTTTCTTCCAATCCGGGGGCTCCGCCTCCGGAAATAACCGCCCGGATATATCCTTTCTTACCACTGTACATAATGGCATATCCGTCCTTAGCACAAGAAGTCCGTATCAATTCCCCCTCCGGTGATAAACTTACCTCCTGCCGGGACAATACACCGTCGACATCAAAAACGAATGCCCGTATTTTTTTTAATTCATCTTTAAAAAAAGCCATATTCAAATAATTGATTTATTAACGATTCACCTGTTTCATTTCTACCATAACGATAACATTTGCGGTTTATCCCCGACCTCTTCTTTTTCTTCCTTTTTAGCATAAGTTTCCTGAATCGAATCGGACATAAGATTATAAAGTACAGCCAATTTCCGGTTTTTTTTCAATAAACTTTTATGCAACCCCAGTATATTTTCATCCCCGCGCCTGGCAGGTCCGGTTTGGGCCTCGTAAGGAGGCAGTAACATTACTTTATGAGCCGTTTCAAAAATTAACGGCTTTAATAGATTAAAATCCAAACCTTCTTCTTCCAGTATTTTTCCGGCCATCATATACAAGTGGTTGGTAAAATTATTGGCAATCACACCGGCCAGATGCAGTTTTTTACGCTTTTCCGACGAAATCTCCTGAACGTTATTTGACAAACATCCGGCTAACTGCCGGACAGTATCCAATACCCGCGGTTCTGAAGCCTCGATACATAAAGGTACTTCTGCAAAATCCAGGGCTCTTTTTTTGGAAAATGTCTGCAAGGGATACATTACCCCGTAATAATCCGCCGAAGCCTTGAATATGTCCAGGGGTACACTTCCGGAAGTGTGTATAATAACAGCTTCTTTATTTATTCTGATACTCTTAAAAAGCGGAAGTAAAGCATCGTCACTTACACAAAAGATATAAATATCGCAATCGGGGTATATGGCAAACAAATCCGCCGTATAGGTAATACCGGTTTTCACGCCCAAAGCCCTGGCCGATTCGATGCTGCGGCTGTATATCTGGCACAAATTCAAACCGGCTTTCAGCAAAGCCGGAGCCAGATGATGTGCTACATTACCGGCGCCAATCATCACAATCCTCTTATTCATCATCTCCGAAAGCAATATTTTTAGGTTTTACCTTTCCTTCTTTTATCAAGTCTGCCAGTCGTTTACAAGCCCGGCAAATATCCCTGTAAAATACCCCTGAAATCATTACCAATTGTCCGTTTTTTCTTTCCAAATGACGGAATTCCCCGCTCTCTTCCTCCTGATTCAGCAGGAGTATATCCTGGGCCGGAATAAAAGCATGCACCATCTGATTACGCAGTTTGTGGTACAGAAAGTCGTTTTCATTCAATATCCGGTATTTTCCCCCGAACAAATACGTTATTCCTGCCGCAAAACGTTTGGCCGCCTGTCCTTTCGTCTTCATCGGTTTTCTGTCCAAAAAGCCTCCTAACACTTCTATCGCTTGCCCCATCAATACAAATTGCATATATGACAATCCCGCATTTTGAACCTTCCCCAACTCTCCGATAACCACTGTTTCCAAAAAGGCAACCGTATTCTCAATTGTTTTCTGATTTTTCATAGGTGAGTCAAAAATAGTTCAAATTATCGAAAAATGCAGCGGTAAAATTCGAAAATTATTCTTTTATCCGAAGAGGCTGTCCGGAGCAAATTCCTTTTTACGGCCGTAATTATTTTAATCATCTGATTTTCTGGCACTATTCCTGATATTTTCCGATTGCAGCCTGTTTTTATATAAACCTGATACGAATTCTATTTTACAGCAACACATTATCCGACAATTTTGTAATTTTGTAAAAAAATAAGGCCATGATTTTAAAGAACAATACAATCACTGATATCTCTGACTTTTCAGAAAAAATATTTGAAAACGGGCTGAGCATATACGAAGTGATCCGGGTGTATAACGGACACCCTATCTTCTTAAGCGACAACTTACAAAGATTGGATAATTCAATAAAAAAATCAAATATTGACATACATGTATGCAATCTTCATATTGAAAATAAGCTGAACGAGCTTATCCGTCTGGAACAGATGAAAGAAGGCAATATAAAATATGTACTCCATTTTACAACTGACAAAACCGACGAATACATTTACCAGATTCCCCATTGCTATCCGACTGAAAAAGATTACCGGGAAGGTGTGGCCACCATCAGTTGCCAGGCTATGCGCAATAATCCGGAAGTTAAATATATCAACAACGGTTTACGGGATATGACGAATCGGTTGCTTCGGGAACATGCCGTCTACGAAGTCCTGTTGATAGACAGAGACGGTTGGGTAACGGAAGGTTCCCGGTCCAATGTATTTTTCATAAAAGACGGTATTTTCTATACGGCTCCGACACGTTATGTATTACCGGGAACAGCTCGCAAAAGGGTACTTGACATTTGTAAAGAACAGACATTCCCGCTTCGGGAAGAACGGGTCGCTTATCAAAATCTGCCTTCGTTTGATGCGGCTTTCATTACCGGCACCTCTCCCTTGGTATTGCCCATAAAAACGATAGACCATTATCCGTTTTCCCCTGATAACCGGTATCTACGTAAACTGATGGAAATCTATTTTTCGTTGCTGAATAACGTTTTTTAGGATTTTTTTTGATCAAATTTTTTTAATTTAGCTAGCTTTTCTTTAATATTGCAAAGTATAATATATTGATATGCTACAGGTTGAATTAAATGACTTAAACCGAGGATAACCTGAAATTACTATTTTGCATAATGAAGTATTTTATCTTAATTGTTGTCATTATCACTATTTTTCTGGCTAAGCCTTGGGAAATCAATTTTGCAGGAGGAACACCCCTATCGAACGATTCGACTCTACTATTGGCTAAAGCCATGGCAACAAAAGCCCCGCTTCCTTTATTCCCCCTAAACAAAGTACTCTCCAATACAGATTCCGAACTTCCCATAGCCCAAAAGCTCGACCGCTCCATTGAAAAATTCATGAAAACATGGCAGATCCGCGGAGCTTCTTTTGCCTTAATGAAAGACGATAAACTGATATACAGCAAAGGTTACGGATATGCGGATGCAGAAACCGGTGAAGAAGTCGATGTCAGACATATTTTCCGCATTGCCTCGGTTTCCAAATTGATTACCGCCAGCGGAATCATGAAACTGGCGGAAGAAGGCAAACTCCGGTTAGAAGACCGGGTTTTCGGACCGGAAGGTATCTTGAACGACTCTATTTTTTCCAAAATAAAAGATCCCAGAACCAAGCGTATTACCGTAGAACATCTGCTCCGGCATCAGGGAGGCTACACAGCCGTATACGGAGATCCGATGTTTTGTCCGCTGGACATTGCCCGTAAAATGAAAGTAAAACCTCCCGTCGACCTGAATACGATCATTCGTTTCGTACTATCCCGCCGTCTTCACTACACGCCTGGCACTTCTACGGCTTATTCCAATGTCGGATACGGTATTTTAACCCGGGTGATCGAGAAAGTATCGGGAATGAACTACGAAGATTATATCAAACAAAATATCTTGCGTCCTGCCGGCTGTTTCGATATGCATCTGGGCAGGAATCTTTATGAAAACCGGCTTCCCAATGAAGTCCGGTATTATGACACGGCAGAAGAGCTGATACCCTCATGCGACGGAAGTAAGCAACTGGTACCTAAATATTACGGAGGAAACAATATCGAAGAATTATACGGAGCCGGCGGCTGGGTGGCTTCTGCTTCCGAATTGCTACGGTTTATGGCCGTAATCGACGGTAATCCGGTTATTCCCGATATCCTCAGTCCGGAAAGTATAGAGCAGATGACGACATTCAGTGCGGATGCCCTGCCTATCGGCTGGATGCATGTTACTCCGCAAGGAGAATGGTCGCGTACGGGCACCCTGTCGGGTAGCAGCGTACTTATGAAAAAGCAATCAGACGGATATGCCTGGGTATTTATATCCAATACCGGTTCATGGAAAGGCCCCCGTTTTCAATCCTATATCAACGGAATGATAACCAAGGCTTTGAAAAATGTTCCTTCATGGCCGGAAAAGGATCTTTTTGCTTTACAACAATTCGAGCCCCATCAGCATATTGTCTTTCAATAATGTCCGATTCTTTCAAACCGACGGTTCTGGTTGCTCCCAATGCTTTCAAAGACTCTTTGACAGCGCCGCAAATATGTGATTATTTTAATTCTCTGTTGTCCGGTCGGTACCGGGTAATTTCTTTGCCTGCCGGTGACGGAGGCGACGGTACGGCTGAAATCATCGCTTCTTACTTTCCTCTGCCCCGTCCGGTTTATTTTCCGGCAGTCGATGCTTTGGAACGGCCTGTCCGGGGAACTTATTACCGCAGCGGGAAAACCGCCATCATTGAACTGGCCGGTATATGTGGCCTGAAAACACTGAAAATTCAGGAATATGATGTATTAAATGCCAATACGACGGGGGTAGGCAAAGCCGTAAATCACGCCGTAACAAACGGAGTAAACGAAATACTCCTTTGTGTGGGCGGTAGTGCCAGCATAGACGGTGGATTGGGAGCCTTGACTGAAATGGGATTGAAAATAACGAAAAGCCATGATAAATACAGAAATCACATCATTGATTTAAAACAAATTGATCCTTCTGACTTAAAGGTAAAATTCAAAGATGTAAAATTTACTATTCTCTGTGATGTAGAAAATCCATTGTACGGAAAAACAGGAGCGGCCTATGTATTTGCACCTCAAAAAGGAGCCTCGCCGCAGCAGGTTATACAACTGGATACATATCTGAAAAGGTATGCCTCCCTTTTAACCGGATATTCAAATGCGGCTGTTGCCGGTCTGAAATACGGAGGAGCTGCCGGAGGAATAACAACAGCATTTGCAGTCTTTTTGGGAGCCCGGCTCATTTCCGGATCCGAATATTATCTTCAGGTCTCCGGATTTGAAAAACACCTCCGGGAAAGCCATGTCGTCATTACCGGAGAAGGCCGTATCGACCGGCAATCTTTATACGGTAAAATTCCGGGCGTAATTGCGGATAAATGCCGGCAACGGCATATCCCCGTCATTGCCGTTGCCGGCATATCGGAACCCGGAGCTGAAATTTTCGACCGTATATTCCGGTTAATCGACTATGCCCCCTGCCTCCAGGCCTCGATACAACAAGCTCAGTGCTACTTTCCCGCCCTATGCCGGGACGTAAAAAAATACCTGGATACCTTATTTCGCTGATTTTTCGAAATCGTTTGCTATTTTTTTATACTTTTCCTTTGATTTCTGCTTACAATTTACAACTTTTGCACAAAATTTAATTTAATCCTTAAAATAAAACAGCACATATGGCTTACAGAATCCTTGCCATCAATCCAGGCTCGACTTCAACAAAGATTGCGATTTTCGAAGATGAAAATCAGATTTTCATCAAAACGATCCGGCATTCAGCCGAAGAGATCAGTAGTTATCCGAACATTGCTTCCCAGTTTGCATACCGGAAAGACCTTATTCTTTCCGAATTGAAAAATGCAGGGATCGATATTGCGACCATCGATGCAATCGTTGGCAGAGGCGGTGTTATCAAACCGATCGAATCCGGCATATACGAAGTAAATGCGGCTATGCTTCACGATCTGGAACATCCCGTTATGGGAGAACATGCATCCAATTTGGGAGGATTGATTGCACACAATATTGCTGCAGAACTCGGTGACAAAGTAAAGGCTTACATTGCCGATCCTGTTGTCGTAGATGAAATGGACCCGATTGCCCGTATCAGCGGACACCCGGCCATTCAACGCCTGTCTATTTTTCACGCATTGAATCAGAAAGCGATTGCCCGTACCTATGCACAGGAAGCTGGCCGTAAATATGAAGACCTCAATTTGATTGTCGCTCACATGGGAGGCGGTATTTCCGTCAGTGCACATCAAAAAGGCCGTGTAATCGACACCAATAACGCTTTGGACGGAGAAGGTGCGTTTTCACCCGAGCGTAGCGGCTCCCTTCCTACCGGTGCTTTGGTAAACCTCTGCTTCAGCGGACAATATACCAAAGAAGAAATCAAAAAAATGTTATGCGGCAAAGGCGGTGTTGTTGCTTATTTAGGCAGCAACGACATGCTGGAAGTCGAGCGTAAAGCAGAAACCGATCCGGAATGGGCAAAAATTCAGGATGCCATGAGTTATCAGGTATCCAAAGAAATCGGTGCAATGGCTACGGTTCTGAAAGGTCAGGTAGATGCCATCCTTTTGACGGGAGGCATTGCTTACGGAAAACCGGTAACCGATTACATCACCGCAAGAGTCGGCTTCATCGCTCCCGTAAAAGTATATCCGGGAGAAGACGAAATGCGTGCTTTGGCAATGAACGGCCTGCGGATACTAAAAGGCGAAACCCAAGCCAAAAAATACGTATAATCCGAACATAAATAAGAGTGACCGAAAATTCAGTTTTCGGTCACTTTTTTTTACCCTATTCTTTTTATTACATAGTATCGAAGTTGATATATTTATTAATAAGCACCGTTACACTGAAAAAAGCAGATTTTTATTCGACGGGAACGACTTTATCCAGTACCACATACCAGATGTAGCCTTTAACAGAAGTATACCCCATTTTTTGCAATGTATGGCAGTAATAACGGACTTGCCGCTTGTATTTCTCTTCTTCCTTGTTCCCGAATTTATAATCGATTACCCAGGCCGTATTTCCTTTTAACAACACCCTGTCGGGGCGTACTTTGTCTCCCCCGCCAAACAGAATATCCCTTTCGTTGACAACCTGAAAATCGGATGAAAACCAGGCAGAAACTTCGGGACGACACAAATATTTTTCGATTTTTGCGCGGTAAACCGCTTTGTCTTCCAGGGAAATCAACCCGTTCAGACACATTTGCCGGAGAGCCTTTTCCACATCTTCTTCAGACTCGATCATCCGGAATATCTCGTGCAGCAATTTACCTTCATCGACCGCCGAACGGGTATCCTGATCCGGATCGGTGTAATCCTGATATTTGTACCTGATACTGATCCGCTCTTCGGAATCATATACGGCATAATGCTCCAATACCAGCGGATTCTGTTCAGAAACAGTACTTTCTTTTTGGTATTTCGTACCGTATTGCAGATTCATTTCCCCGTCCGGGCAAAAATGAATTTGCTCCTTCCCTTTTAACCTTTCCAACACCTGATACATGAATGTACCGATATCTCCCACAGTCAGACTACCGTCTTTATTGATTTTAGGACGATACGGACGGACATATAGCTCTCTTTCCGCGCGGGTCAAAGCCACATACAACAAATTCAGATTATCGACATAAGCTTTCAGGTGCTCATCGAAGTAATCATCCTTAAATATCGTATCCGCCAATTTAGCCGAATAATTCAGGGGTGCATATTCCAGTTCATTGAATTTATCTTCCCGGGTCGTACACCAGATGCGCCGTAGCGGTTGTGTTGCATCCAGTTCCCAACTGCAAAAAGGCAATATGACGTGCTCAAACTCCAGTCCTTTGGCTTTATGAATGGTCAAAATACGTACGGCATCAATATCTTCCGAAGTCGAAAGCACTTTTTTCATCTGTTCTTTTTCCCACCATTCCAGAAACAGGATAATGCTATTCGAATTATTCGATTCGTATTCGAAAACGATATCCTGAAAGGCTATCAGATAAGGCACTTCCTCCTTTTTATCTTTCAAAGAAAACTTATCGATAATGGCTTCTACGGTTTCAAAAAGCGAATAAGACAATATCTTACCGGAATTGAAGGTAAAATCCGAATTCAGAAAACGGAATAACTCCTCTTCTTTTGCTGCTTTAAATATAGCATCCCATTTATCTGCATTACAACATTTTATCGACGAATAATAAAATAAAAGTATGGAAGCTTTGTTGACAATATCGTAGGGCTCGGCCATATACCGCAATACTGCGACGATAAACCGGACATAGGCGGACGACCTGACGTACAAAGAATCATTGGATACAAAATTTATCTTTTGAGAAGCAGTCGTATTGTATTCCATAAAATAATTAGCCGCAAAAGCCCCCTCTTTCGCATTTCTGACCAATATTACGATGTCTTTTTGCTGTCCTCCCCGTCGGGTAATATCCGCTATGACCTCCATTACGGAAGCCATAATTTGCGTATCCGCATCTTCTTCTTTTTTCGACGGTCCGAACAGAATATCGACATATCCTCCCAATTCTCTTTTCGGTACCTGTTCCAGATTATCATAAGCCTGCACGATGGCTTCCGACCAGGCATTATCCTCCCCGGCCGAATGGTCGTATAACGCCTTTAATTCCAGGGCTGCTTCCCGAAAAAAAACGTTGTTAAAATCGACAATCTCACGCGCACTCCGCCAGTTGTTCTGCAAAATAATATCATTCGTACCCAAACGGGCAAATTCATCTTCCACCCGACTGGCCAGTAAACGCCAGTCTCCGTTTCTCCAGCGATAGATACTCTGCTTGACATCTCCCACGATCATCGCCTGATTGCCTTCCGCGAGCGTATTGACGACCAAAGGCCGGAAATTCCGCCACTGTAAGGAAGAGGTATCCTGAAATTCGTCTATCATCAGGTGCTTGTAGTAATTCCCTGTCTTCTCGAACAGAAACGACGTGTCGTTTCCTTCAATCAGTATATTCAAAATACGGGTCGTATCACTAAGCAGCATGATCCCTTTTTCATCACAATATTCCCGGACTTTCTTATACAAATCGTTTAAAATCCCCAACTGGTATAAATTGGCTATCAATTGGCGGGCTGAAAGATAATAGCGGTATCGGGTGTCGTACGTTTCTATGGCAGATGCCAATATGCGATTCAATTCCGGGAAAACCGATTCAATTCTCATGCGGGTTTCCGGAACACAACTTTTGGTAATCCAATAACCGGTATCTCCGACAGCCTGACGGGCCGTTGAAGTGACATCGTCCAGCTTCCCGGCTTTCAACTTATAAAAATGCCCGGCACATCCGTTTTTCCCTCCTTTGAAGTCCTGCAATTCCAAACCGTTGCTTTCAATTAAGGAAACCGCTTTTTCTCCCAAAAGAGAAAGGGTTTCCTCATATTCCCGGACGATATTCCTCAAAAACAACTGGTATTCTTTTAAGAAGTCTTTGTCGCTGAAACGGGTCAGGATTTTGTCGTCCAGGAGCATGTAATTTTCCTTAAAAAGCTCTTCCCCTAACTCTACAATCCTGGCTTTGATCCTCCAGGATTTTCCTTCTTCCACGCCGGCAGTCATCAACTCTCCGATCCAGAACCTCAATTCAGGTTTGTCCTTTACTTCTTCCATGACTTTGTCTACGGCTTTTAAAAGCACAAAATCACTGTCGAGTTCGACATTATATCCCGGAAATATACCCAGTTCGTGAGTAAAAGATTTAATGATACGCTGAAAAAAACGGTCGATGGTCGTAACGGAAATGCGTCCGTAATCATGTAACAACATGGTACGCAACTGAATGGCTCTATTTTTCAGTTGTTCGTCTGTAAGGCGGAATTCGTTCTGCAAAATCGGACCGTAGCTACTGCTTTGCCCTTCGGCAAGCCGGTTCAACTCTTTAATAATCCGGGATTTCATTTCCCCGGTTGCCTTATTGGTAAAGGTAACCGCCAGAATATTCTTATACTCGGCAGGAACCGAAAAAATGATCCGGAAGTATTCCAATGTCAAAGCAAAGGTTTTTCCGGAACCGGCAGAAGCCTTATAAATGTTTAGCCGGGACATAGAAATAGATTGATGGTAAATAAATTAAAAATATCCCGTCAATTCAATTGTTGCTCAATACGGTTGTATTCCTTTAAACGTTTTTCGAGCGTCTTTTGATAATCTGTCAAATACAGGATATCCGGGTGGGCCGGTTTGTTTTTATCTGCCAATTCACGGGCTTTTTTTAACAAAGCTATCGCTTGTTCGAAATCACCCTGATTTTCCGACAACCAGGCTAAATTCAGATAAGCCTGAACGGCTGTTTCAGGACGTTCTTTGGTCGCGGCTTCCCATAATTTCATCGCCTGCTCCACATCATTTTGCCGGTAGAAAATATCCCCCATCCTCAACACTTTTTGCCGGTTGTATACCCTTCGCTCCGTTACCTCCCAATGCGGAATCAGACGCTTGCAATAAAGGGCTCCTTTATCCCAGGCATTTGCCCGGATAAAATCTAAAAAATTGAATTCATCGGTCAGATAATCCGTTAAATCGTCACGATATACGATCAAATCCACCGGAGCCGGTTCATCTGCGGCATACAAACGTACACAATAATTACTTTTTATGCTTCCGCTGCGTTCGTTCACCGTATAATAATAAGTCTCCAATGATACCACATAATCCAAACCGAAAGTACGGCATATCTTCTGAATATCGGCAGCAGGATATGCCGGAGGGATACTGTCAGAGCGCATATAGGAAACCAGGTTCTCGGCAAAAGCAGGAATGGAATCACGTGTGCCGTCCTCCGTCCAGGCAGACGTCAGTCCCTGATAAAACAAACCCGACAGTTCGTCCGGAGTCATTCCTTCATACGCATACAAAATGAAAGAAGTGTCCTGCACCTTCCGTATATGCCTGTTCAGGTATCCCAATTTTTTGCCTTGTCCCAACGTGACATCTGCCGGAGTCAGCACCTCCACTTCAAATGTCCTGTAACTACTACACGAACCGCAGAATAATATCAGTCCCAGTCCGGAAATCAGAGCGATCACCCTGCATAATACTTGAGGAAGAACCATTCGACACATAATAAAAATATTAAAATTAACCCCAACCACTGCAACTCTCCCAATTCTACATATCTCACTTCTTGCTTATATTCGGCCTTGAAGTTACGATTCTGATTAATATTTTGCAATAAATTATCAACTTCTTTCAAATCTACGGCTTGTCCGCCCGAATGCCGGGCTATTTCGGACAATAAAGCTTTATCGGCAACAACATCGTGGGCTTCGCTATTCTGTGTCCGGATAAAAAATGTACCATTCTTCTCAAAATGTCCGCCTTTCAAATCCGTAGCAAATACATAGTCATATTCTCCTGCCGGTAAATTACCTAAATTAATCCGGTATTTATCCCCGTGCCGGTTCATCAGATAATTGAAGTCTTTTCCGTCATGCCTCAAAACAAGCCGCACATCGGGAGTATTGACAAGTTCATAGCTTTCATTATACAATTCCGCATGTATGACAATATCTTCCGATTCATTATAGAGCGACTCTATATCACATAAAAAACGGTCATTGCCCCGTCTGCCCGAAAGGTAATTCACGGTTTTATAAACCAATGTATTGAAAAGATCATGGTTTCCATTCTCTTTATATGAAAACAAACGCCATTTCCACAAGCCTTCTCCCCAAAAGAAAGCCAAACGATAATCGGGACGGTCATAAAAGCTCATCATTTCATTAGACAGCACCGTATTTTTTATTTTCTGGAAAAATAACGGCTTATTCCCACTTCCCTTAAGCTCCCCGAAAGGTACGACAACCGGCGGGAATGCTGCGAACTGCCGGGCTTCTTCTTCCGTAAACTCAAAAAAAGGAAAATTCCGGTTAAGAGCCGGAGAAGCATATTCGTTTATTTCTGCCGTAAAATTCGCCGTATATGATTTGTCGTAACGGGCAAAAGCGGTAATCTCTTTCCTTCCGGTCAAAATATACCACAAGGCCGTTTTACGCTGCCCTGCCATCTCCAACACTTTCCGATACTCCGGATCATCGCTGCGGGGATTGTGAAAAATAAATAAAGAAGGCTTATTTTCCGCCGGCAAAGACTCCCCGAACCGCTTGACTGTACATTTGAATATGCCGGAAGTATTTAATGCCCCGGCAATAGCTGCAATATCCGGATGGGGAGCATCGTACCAGATGATTACTTCTCCCGAATTATCTATGATATTTACATAAGCCGTTGCCAAATTGTTTCTCAGGCTCCGTTCTTCAAAAGTAGTCTCCAGGCTCAGCGTATATTTCATCATCCCCTTACGGACAGCCTCGACCGGAAATATAATTTCCCGTAAATAATTGTCGTTGTCTATCGTCAGAACCTCTTCCCGGATGCTGTTCCCATTTTCCCGCAAAACACATTTTACGGTTCTCCCCTTCTGTTTCACAGCTACAATTTCGGCTTTCAACGGAAATACGGTCCGTATAAAATTGAATTTATTACAATCCAGACTTTTTACATACACATCCGGCATTTGTACCGTATCTCCCAGCCCAACGGTATATACCGGATAATCCCATGTTTTATAACGCGGATTGACACCTGTATTGTATATACCGTCACTCAATAAAATAACGGCTTCCGGCTTTCTGGCAATGTAATTATCTTTGATATAATCAAACGCTCCGGCTATATCCGTATAGTTTTCCGAAAAATCGATTACATCACTCTTCTTAACACTCTTCCCGAATGTCAACCATTCAACTCTAAATTTTTCCTCCAGTAAGCCTGTTTTTTCCCGTAAAGATGCTCCATATTCATTCAGATAATATAAAGAATCCTTATTGTTCAACAATGAAGCCGAATTATCCTGAACGATAATCAGCAAGGGTTTCACTTTGACCCGCCGGATCAAAGACAAGGCCGGTTGTAACAAAAGAAAAAGCAGTAAAAAAGCAGTCAGAAAACGAAGAAAAGCAATAAAACAAGCCAATTTCCGGCCGATATCCGGAAGCCGGAGCAATTTTCGGTATTTAAACCAAGCCATCACTACCGACAATAAAATAACCGGTAATATCCACCAAAAAGAAACACCAAATACCACCTTGATAGATTTATGATTTACGATTTATGATTTACGATTATAGGAGCTACCTAATCGTAAATCATAAATCAATAATCGTAAATATTACATGTTCATTCCCCCGCAAACATGTATAACCTGACCGGTAACATATCTTGAAAGATCTGAAGCCAGGAACAGACATACATCTGCGATATCCTCCGGGGTGCCTCCTCTTCTCAACGGAATCTTGGCAGCCCATTCCTTACGTACATCCTCCGACAATTGAGCCGTCATATCCGTAATAATGAATCCGGGGGCAACAGCATTGGCCCGGATGTTGCGGGAACCCAGTTCTTTGGCAATACTCTTCGTGAAGCCGATAATACCGGCTTTGGAAGCGGAGTAATTAGCCTGTCCGGCATTTCCGCTGACACCGACTACAGAACTCATGCTGATAATAGACCCGCTCTTTTGTTTGAGCATGACAGCCGATACCGCTTTACTGAAATTGAACACAGATTTCAAATTCACATTGATGACAGCGTCCCATTGTTCTTCAGACATTCTCATCAATAAGGTATCTTTGGTGATACCGGCATTATTTACCAGAATATCGATGCGACCGAATTCTTTAGCTATTTCTTCGACTGTAGTTGCCGTTTGTGCGAAATCAGCAGCATTCGAAGCATACATTTTCGCTTTAACTCCGCAAGCTGCAATCTCTTTTTCCGTAGCCTGGGCAATTTCATCGTATCTTAAATCTGTAAATGCAATGTTAGCACCTTGTTTGGCAAATGCCAAAGCCACTGCTTTACCGATTCCACGAGATGCACCGGTAATGAGGGCCGTTTTTCCTTCTAATAACTTCATAATAACAGTTTTATTTGACTATGATTAGTTAGACTTCAACCGGATTATCCGGTTCTATTCTTAAATTTTGATGGTCAAAGATAATGAAAAAACCCTTTTCTTTGCACATTTTATTTTTTTCTCCTATAAACCAGCCCTCTCCTTTCAGCCCTAATTCTCTGATTCTTTACCGGAAAACACAGAATATCTCCGGTTGTCATTTACATACAAAAAACATTCATGTAAATTGTAAATTTTAAATTGCCCTGGAAACTGATTTTTTAATCTGAAACCGTAAATCTACAATTAAAACATCCGTTAAAAAAATAATCGTATCTTTGAAAAATTGTACAATCGGTTCGGATACAAATGTTATTGTACCGACTCAATAATTACAAACTCACTTATGTATATTATAGAATTTGACAAATCTTTAACGGAAGAATCGGTAGATTTATTTACAGACGTATTCTCAAAACCACCGTGGAATGATATTTTTGAATCCAAAGAGCCTGTCATACGTTTTTTTCGTGCATTCATTGATTTACCCAATTTTAAGGGATACCAATTGTGTGATGACAATCATAAAGTGATCGGTGTATCAATAGGTTTCATAAAACCCTGGTTAAAAAACGACGAATTAAGGTATGAGTATTTTCTCGATCAGTATTGTATAGATCACACGTTGCAAAGAAGAGGTTTGGGAGAATATTTTATGAAAGGAATAGAGAAAAGACTAAAACAAGAAAATATCAACGATATTATATTAAATACGGGACTATCTTCTCCGGCTTGTAAATTTTACATTAAAATGGGTTTTCAGGATATGAAAGAATATGGGTTCTTATCCAAAGAATTATAACAAAGTATACGTATAAGCCGGGAAAATGAAAATAACTATTTTTCCGGAAAGATATAAACAATAAATATGACATGGAACAAGCAATTCAACTCAACGATCACAATAAGCAAGAATATCCGCCGATGCATACGGCTGAACATATCCTCAACCAGACCATGATCCGGCTGTTCGGATGCGGACGTTCCCGGAATGCGCACATCGAGAAGAAAAAATCCAAATGCGACTATATACTCCCTACAGAACCCACAAACGACCAGATAGCTGTCGTTGAAAATAAGGTTAATGAAATTATTGCGGCCCATCTGCCGGTAACCGTTGAATTCCTCCCCCGCAACCGGATTCCGGAAGGTATCGACTTAAGCAAATTGCCGGAAGAGGCCGGTGCTACCCTCCGCCTTGTAAAAATCGGGGATTACGATACCTGTGCCTGTATCGGACAGCATGTCGGCAATACCTCTGAAATCGGAAAATTTAAAATTATAAGTACAGATTATCAAAACACAACTTTACGGATAAGATTTAAACTCGAAAAATAAACATTTAACAACGAACGTTTTAATTGTAGATTTACGGTTTCAGATTAAAGAACCTGATAACGAATCAGTTTCCAGGGCAATCTAAAATTTACAATCTATATGAACTTTTGGTGTTCAGAACCTTTATTTTCTTTTCGAAAATATCCGTTTGCAGACCTCTATAAAATAAGTTGTGTTTTTGTTTCACGATTTCTCTTTTTTTGAGGGGAAGATTGTGGGTATAATCTAAAATTATCAATCTAAAATCTACAATTAAAACGTCCCCTGATTTTAAATTAAAGGACTGATGTTCTATGAATTGATATAAAAAACAACTTTTTTTAAAATTTGAATGCAAAGACCATGTATTTACAATTTTTTTTATTTAAATTTGTTTCGTCTTTATGCAAAAATTAATACATAACAAATATTGATATGCTGAAATCTTACAATTTCCCTAGCGTATACGAAGCAACTAATCAGGAACTTAGTAATGTCGCTGAAAACATTCTGGATGGAATAAAAATTACGGTTGATGATAACGAGTATATTGTAGGTAACCTGGCTCTTGTGGAAGGTTATTCCCCTCATAAAAATATCAACCCGGCTCCTACCGAAGAAGAATACAAATTATTATGTAATGCGGCTTTGTTACTGACCCAGCCGAAAGGTGAGGAAGAGATTTACCTGACCACCGGTTTCCCGTTCTCAACCTATATGTTATACCGGGATAAGGCTGCTGAAATTCTACAGGGACGCCACATCATCAACTATGATGCTTCTACGTTCGGAGGTCCGGCAAATGCCAAAAGAGAAGTAAATGTCGGTAAAGTGGAAATTATTCCTGAAATCATGGGGTGTACCACTGCCATTCGGGAAGGTAAATTGCAGGAGAAGGAAAATTTCTTCATCGTCAGCCTCGGATACGGTACATGCGAAGCTGTTGTAAGCACCCGTGCCGGTTTAATCAACCGTTCAGCGATCAGTACCCACGGTTTACGCCATGCTGTGAATTTATTAGCGAATGAATTGGCAAAAAGTTTTTATTTAAATCTGAAAACCGAACACCAGATCGATGTTGCTTTCCAGAAAGGCAGTATTACGGTAAACCGTGTAAAACACAATATCCTGGATATTCGGGAAAAAGTATTGAAAATATACTATTCTGAAATCATTGCTCCTAATTTGAGAAAAGCATTCACGGACGATGATTTCAACAAATGCTCCAAAATGTATTTAGTCGGAGGAGGTGCTCTGTATCCCGAATTGATCGACTGCTTTAAAGAAGAATTCGGAGAATTCGTAAGTGTTGAAGTCTATCCGGAACCGGAAAAATGTGCTTCTCACGGATATTGCCTCCATTCAAAAATAAAATCCAATGTCGCTAAATCTGCTATCCCGAACAATGTGGATGCCGATGAAATAAAGATTTTCAGAAATCCTCAGTTAGCGGTCGGTATGGATATAGGAAACGCAAATACTTGCGTCACGATATACAAAGATGGCGAATGACCATAGACGCCTGTACCGGTAAAAGAGTTGTTCCGCAAATGGGACAACTCTTTCTTTTGACCAAATGCCTTAATCAATTATAACAAAATACACAATGGAACTTTTAGAACAAATAAAGGCAAACGCTAAAGAATGCCAGAAAAGAATCGTACTCCCCGAAGGAACAGAAGAACGTACCCTGAAAGCTGCAGAAGTTATTCTCAGCGAAGGTCTCGCACAACTCATTCTTTTAGGTAAACCGGCCGATATCAAAGCCAAAGCTGAAGCATTGAATTTGCACCACATCGACTCTGCAACGATTATCGATCCGGTAGCTCACGCTAAAAAAGACGCCTATATCGATTTGTTGGTCGAATTGCGCAAAAGCAAAGGCATGACAAAAGAGCAAGCGTTAAAGCTTGTTGAAGACCCCTTATACCTTGCCACCCTTATGATCAAAAACGGAGATGCAGACGGAGAAGTTGCCGGAGCTATCAATGCAACAGGCGACGTATTGCGTCCTGCATTTCAGATTGTAAAAACCGAACCGGGTATTTCCGTTGTTTCCGGAGCATTTATGTTATTGACCAACAAACCGGAATTCGGTGAAAACGGACTGTTGGTGGTAGCCGACTGTGCCGTACATCCGAATCCTACGGCAGAAGAACTGGCACAGATTGCTGTCGTTACGGCCCGTACAGCCCGTAATATTGCCAAAATAGAACCCCGCGTTGCTATGTTGAGCTTCTCTACCAAAGGTTCCGCTAAAAATGAGCTTGTAGATAAAGTCGTTAAAGCAACCGAACTTGCCAAACAAATGGCTCCCGACGTTATGATCGACGGAGAACTGCAAGCCGATGCCGCTCTCGTTCCCTCTGTCGGACAATTGAAAGCACCGGGAAGCCCTGTAGCCGGAAAAGCCAATGTTTTGATATTCCCTACACTGGAAGTCGGCAATATCAGCTACAAGCTGGTACAACGTATTGCGGGCATAGAAGCAGTCGGTCCCGTATTGCAAGGTATGGCTGCTCCGATCAACGACCTTTCACGAGGCTGTTCCGTAAGCGACATCATCAATATGGTTGCCATTACAGCAAACCAGGCTGCCGGATTGATGAAATAAAAGACATATTCAAAATTACAAACGGCAATTTGAAGCAGGCAATTTTCTGTATCAGATTGCCAATTTTCAAATATCAAAAGTGCATCGGCACAAAACAAAAGGAAATGAATATATTAGTATTGAATTGCGGTAGTTCTTCTATCAAATACCAATTATTGGATATGAAGGCACAACCGGTCATTTTAGCGAAAGGTTTAGTTGAAAAAATCGGCCTTCCCATGGGCATTTTTACACATAAACCGGAAGGCAAAGAAAAACTCGTTATCGAACAGCCTATCCCCGACCATGTCGACGGTATGGATTTGATCCTAAAGGCTTTAATCGATAAAAAATACGGCGTCATCGATTCTCTGAATGAAATCAATGCTGTCGGTCACCGTATCGCCCACGGCGGAGAATACTTTTCTCACAGCGTACTTATAGATGAAGACGTAAAAGCTAAAATCAAAGCATGCAGTGAAATTGCACCTTTACACAACCCGGCACACCTCAAAGGCATTACGACAATGGAACGTCTGTTACCTTCCGTACCGCAGGCTGCTGTATTCGATACCTCATTTCATCAAACACTCCCTCCGAAGGCGTTCATATACGGTATCCCTTACGAATATTACGAGAAATACGGAGTACGGAAATACGGCTTCCACGGCACTTCTCATAAATTCGTAGCTGAAAAGGCCTGTCAGATTCTGGGCTGGAATATAGCAGAGAAAAAAATCATCACCTGCCATCTCGGAAACGGAGCCTCCATTACAGCCATAGATAAAGGCAAATCCGTAGACACCTCTATGGGTTTCACCCCTGTTGCCGGCGTGATTATGGGAACCCGTTGCGGGGATCTGGACATCGGAGCCTTACTTTACATTTGTGATAAAAAGCAATTTACCAGTCTGGAAGCCGTCCGCTTAACCAATAAAGAATCCGGGGTATACGGTATTTCAGGCGTTTCGTCCGATTTCAGGGAATTGGATGCTGCCGTTGCAGAAGGCAACCAAAGAGCTCAACTCGCTATTGAAGTATTCTGTTACGACGTTAAAAAATACATCGGCTCCTATGCCGCTGTTTTAAACGGCGTTGATTTGATTGTATTTACCGGAGGAATCGGTGAAAACAACAGTATCGTACGTGAAATGGTATGTAACGGTCTGGAATACCTCGGGGTTGATTTCGATTCAAACATCAATCAGCAGGCCAGAGGTGTAGACCGGACACTTTCCAAAGCAGATTCCAAAGTAAGAGTAATGACCATTACAACAGACGAAGAACTGGTTATCGCTACCGATACCATGGAACTGGTCAAATCCATAAAATAAATTAAGCCCGATTCATAAAAAAAATCGTACGGATTTCCGTACGATTTTTTATTTTAACACTCAATCGCAGTTTATTCAACAGGAGTCACAGGACCGTCCACCAGGAAATTTTCATCCGTTTTCAGTGTTACTTCTATCGGACTCTGAGGATATTCCATAATCAGAGAGCCTCCGTTGGATTCGGTTCTGGCTGCTGCGAAAGCAATATATACGACATCGTTCTCCGTCAGATTGACAAATCCATTCGTTGCACGATATACAATATCTCTTAATTTAATACGTGCAGAAGTCGGTAATTTCTGGTTTACATCCCCCCAATAAACGAAATTGGCATAGCAACGTTTAAATTCATACGGACTGCTCTCAGAACTTTTGGCTCCCAAAGCAAACATCAGATAATAAGCGGTGGCATTTTCTACGGTTCCGTCCACCTCCATCGAAATCTCTCCATTTTTCATTTCGAACTTTTTCAATTTCAGCGTACCCAACGGCTTGGTTTTATCAATATTCAACGTAAAACTGGCAACCGCACTTTCCTCTTTGGTATTCGTTACCGTAAATTTATAACCTCCGTTCGGCATTTCCCGTCTCCATTGCAAAGCAGTTTCAGGTATCTCCCATACATTTACATTAAACACTTGTCTCATAAAAAGAAAAGGATTATCTGCAGAAATAACCTCTGCACTTTTCATCGTCTCATTGGCCGTTACATTCAAATATACAGCGAAATCATTGTTTTTCTGCAATATGTATCCGCCCGGATAAGCGGTAAACTCCGGATCATTCGACTTTATACAGCCGCTCATCATTACCGGCAAAGCAGCAATGACCAATAAACTTTTTAAATTCTTTAATGTTTTCATACTTAATTGTTTTTGTCAATAAAAATTCCCGTATTTATTAATTGTCTGCGAATATCTGCATTTTTTTTCACAGCTACAAGAAAAAAAGGATTTTATGTAACTTTTTATCGTTTTCAGGGTACATATAAGTTGTAAATTTTAGATTGTAAATTTTAAATTGTCTGACAAACAGATTCGTTGCCGGATTCATTTAATCTAAAATTACAATTAAATTATAACCACGCGATACGTTGTAATTATTCGAGAGATATGAAAAAAATAATTTTACTACTCTTATTGTTTGGAGGAAGCTCATTCCTGTTTGCTCAACACCTAAGCTTCCAATCTTCAAAAACCGATTCACTGGACGCTAAAACCCTATTCGAGCGCATTACCAGTCTGGAAAAGAAAACGGAAAAACTCAACATTTTTCTGAATACCCAGGGGAGTTTCAATGCTTATCCGAACGGAAACGACACCGAACAGGCCACATTTAAAATGGACCAGCTCCGGATCGAAGTAAAAGGAAATATCAACAAATGGATATTCTACCGTTATCGTCAGCGTCTGAACCGCAGCAACAACCCCCAGGTTCTGGACAACCTGCCCACTTCCATCGACTATGCAGCCATCGGTTTTCAGATCACACCTAAATTTTCCTTTTTTGCCGGGAAGCAATCGACCGTATACGGCGGCATCGAGTTTGATTTAAACCCGATAGAGGTATACCAATATTGCGATATGCTGGAATACATGCAAAACTTCCTGACCGGAGTCGATTTTGCCTACTGGATCACCGATAATCACGAGCTCCAGTTTCAAATCGTAGATTCCAGAAACGGTTCTTTCGAAGAGATGTTCGGACAGGTGGACCCGGGTATAAAACCGGCAAAAACACCTTTAGGATACACATTAAACTGGAACGGCAGTTTTCTGGAGAATATGATCAACACCCGTTGGTCTGTCTCGGTATTCCACGATGCAACCAATAAAAACATGTACTATTATGCGCTGGGGAATCAGTTAAACCTGAAACGCTTTCACATGTATTTCGATTTCATGTATTCCCGGGAAGAACTGGACCGTAAAGGCATTATCTCGCGTATGGGATACAAGGCCGGATTTGACAACCGGGCACTGAATACCCGCTATATGTCGCTGGTTGCCCATTTCAACTACCGCATCCGTCCGAAAATCAATATTTTTCTCAAAGGGATGTATGAAACGGCTTCCGTTACCAAAAGCAATCAGGAATATGCCAAAGGGAAATACAGTACCTCCTGGGGCTACATCGGAGGTATAGAGTATTATCCGATGCGTGAAAATCTGCATTTTTTCCTGACCTATGTAGGCCGTTCGTTCGACTATACCCAATGTGCAAAGACGTTAGGCATGTCTGACAGTAACCCGCAACGCATATCGGCAGGTCTTATCTACCAGATTCCGATTTTCTAGTCTGTAATTTCAGATTCACGTCAATAAAAAATGCGTGAATCTGAAATTGTCATATCAATATCCGAGTATACCGGTCCGTTCAAACTCTTCCGGATTATCGACAAACTGACGGGCTGCCTCCCGGTCTGCATCCGTCAGGTAGTACATCATCTCGGAAAAAGTAAATTTCACCTCTTCCCGCTCCATATTCACCAGACGGGGACGAATTTTTCCATTCTCATCTTCTACATCCTGCAAATAAACCGGAATAACCTGCTGATTGATATCCACAGCCACCATACATCCCGAACAACCGGCTTCGTACAATTTCTTTACTCCGATTCCCAGAGTCGTACAATAACTCAAATCGTAAGCACAGGGATCCGTACAACGCAAGGAATATCCGACCTCTACGGGACGGCTGACGATATTCAGACCGATGGCTTGCAAACGCCGGCGCACAATCTTATTCAAAGCCTGGGCCTTGCCAACATCGCTCAGTTCCGGATGCCCGTGGGCATCGTAATCGAAAACAATACCGGAAGCAGCGATATCCTCGTCCTTCAAAAAGTGAAATATACCTTCACTCACAACCACCACGCCTGAATTAACACCGCATACCCGCCGTTTCAACATAGCCGATATGATCAGGCGTACAATTTTATCCATGGTAATCTCCGTATGGGCAAACATTTCCGGAATTATGATCGTGGCCGCCTGTATACTCTTACCGATCTCGTATGCCAAATGTCCGGCTTCACGCCCCATAGACATTAATATATACCAGTTTTGAGTAGTCGCAGCCTCGGCCTTTATTACTTTACCGATATTTACGCCCATTTCCCGGGCGGACATAAAACCGAAAGTAGGCACGCCTTCCGGTAAAGGCAAATCGTTATCGATGGTTTTAGGCACATGTATATTTTTCACCTCCAATTGACAGGCAGACAAATATTTTGTCAAACGGTTGGCAGTAGATGCCGTATCGTCCCCTCCGATCGTTACCAGCAATTCAATACCGTATTTTACAAACAAGCGCGATGAAAAATCTTCATCTTTCGGCTTGAAACGGCTCATCCGGATCATTGAACCGCCTCTCGTAAAAATACAATCTGCCTTCTCAAAAGTAAGTTCCTCTACATCCGGATTCTCCCCAAACAGTCCTTTATACCCTTCATGAATAGCCAATACCCGGTAACCGGCCTTCAGAAAAACTTTTGTGACAGTAGCCACTACTGTATTAATGCCCGGTGCCGGCCCCCCTCCACACAATATCGCAATAGTTTTCATTTTCAATACCTCATTTCAAATTATAAAAGCAAAAAGTTGCCTGAAAACTCATCTTCACCACTCCGGGATAATACCGTGCCACGACAGTTTTATCCTATTCGGAATAACAAAAGAAAAGTTTTCAGACAGCCTTCTTGTCTCAATACCAATATTTATTTCAACCGGGCTTTAATCTCTTTGGAAGCAGCCTCGTATCCGGGCTTATCCAACAAAGCGAACATATTGTTCTTATATGCTTCCACTCCAGGCTGGTCAAAAGGATTCACTCCGGACATGCAACCGGAAATACCACAAGCCAGTTCAAAGAAATAGAATAACTGACCGATATACTCAGCATTCAATGCCGGCATACTCACCAGCATATTGGGAACCCCTCCGTCGACATGTGCGATGCGGGTCCCCAGTTCTGCCATTTTATTTACGGCATCTACCCGCTTACCGGCCAGGAAATTCAATTTATCAAGGTTGGCTTCATCGGCCGGAATTTCCACTTTATATTGGGAATTCTCTACAGATATGACCGTTTCCATCATCATCCGGGGACCTTGCTGTATGTATTGTCCCATTGAGTGCAAATCTGTCGTAAAGTCAACACCGGCAGGAAATATACCTTTGTGCTCCTTCCCTTCGCTTTCTCCGTACAACTGTTTCCACCATTCTGTAATATAATGCAGTTTCGGATTGAAATTGGCCAACAATTCAACGGCATATCCTTTGCGATGCAAAGCCGTACGGGCTGCAGCATATTCCAAGGCAATACTGCCCTGCTTTTCCAGACACTCTTTCTGCATTTCCACAGCACCTTTTACCAGGGCCTTGATATCAAAACCGGCTATAGCGATAGGTAACAATCCGACAGGAGTCAACACCGAGAAACGGCCTCCTACATTATCCGGAATCACGAAGGACTTATAGCCTTCCTGATCCGCCAGCGTGCGCAAAGCTCCCTTGCTGGCATCTGTAATGGCAACAATCCGTTTACCGGCTTCAGCCTTGCCTACCTTTGCTTCCAGCATTTCTTTCAGCAAGCGGAAAGCAATTGCAGGTTCGGTTGTCGTTCCCGACTTAGAAATCACACAAATACCGAATTCCTTATCAGACAAGTAATTCATCAATTCGTGATAATAGTCTTCTCCGATATTATGTCCGGCAAAAATAACCTTCATCCCGGCATCTCCGAAGTTATGAAAACTGTCGGCCAATGCCTCGATAACAGCACGGGCGCCCAGATAGGAACCTCCGATCCCGATCACAACGACCACATTGGTACGGGCCCGCAATTCCCGGGCTGTGTTCTCTATATCATTCAACTCTGCTGTACCGATACGGGTAGGTAAATCCAACCACCCCAAAAAATCATTTCCTTTACAGCTACCGTTTTTCAAACTTTCTAAAGCATTTTTAGCTTCCGGAAACAACGCACTTATTTCCTCTTTTTTTACGAAATTACAGATATGGCTGTAATCAAATTTAATACTGTTCATAAGCTTTATTGTTATATGTACTCTATCATAATTAGCTGATATATTCAAATACCGCAATAATTTCTATTTAAGTAAATAGCATAAACACAACCTAAATTTTATCAAGTAAATCCATCGACTCACTACATCGAATTAAATATCTTTATTTTTTCTTTGTCTTCAATAAATCCCGGTATTTGGAGGCCGTCTCGTAGTCCTCGCGCTGAATGGCTTCTTCCATCAGTTTCGTCAACTCTTGTACCGTATAGTCTTTGTATTGATTTTCTTCGACATTGATCACACTGTTGTGAATCTCCCCCTGCTGTTGTTCACGTACTTCCTGGCTAACCAGAATACCGGCTTTTTCGATTATTTCCGGGGTCGTGTAAACCGGACATCCGAATCTCAATGCCAAAGCGATGGCATCCGATGTCCGGGAATCGATCTTTATCGTATTTGAAGGGGTCTCGAAATAGAGCTCCGAATAAAAAATCCCGGCGTCCAAGCGATATATAAAAACCTCTTTTAAAGTCACACCTAAACTATCTGTCAACGATTTGATCAGATCATGAGTCAACGGACGCTGTGGCTGTAATTTTTCCAGTTGAATAGCGATTGACTGGGCTTCGGGCATTCCGATAATGATAGGAATACGGTGAAGATCCGCTTCGTCGGTCAAAATCAATGCATACGCACCGGTTTGAGCCATACTATACGATAATCCTAAAATCTTCAGTTTAATCCTTTCCATAATCGATTCGTTTACGACATTTTGTCAAAGATGTATTCATCTGAATTAACGACTTCTACCCGTTTAAGTTTCAATATTCAATTACAATGTATCGTTTAAATCACATTTCAACCGTTTAATACATACGCTGGCCAGACCTCCCAGACTTGTCTCCCGGTATTTGGCCTGCATGTCTCTTCCGGTTTCCATCATCGTTTTGACTACCTCGTCGAAAGAAACCATATGACGCCCGTCAGAAAACAAGGCGTATAAAGCTGCTTCCCGGGCTTTTTGAGCTACAAAAGCATTCCGTTCTATACAGGGAATCTGTACATAGCCCAACACCGGATCACAGGTCAATCCTAAATTATGCTCAAAGCCCATTTCGGCAGCATACTCAATCTGCCGGGGAGTCCCTCCCCAAATTTGAGTAGCTGCGCCGGCAGCCATTGCGCAGGCCGTACCCAATTCACCCTGACACCCCACTTCGGCGCCGGAAATAGAACCGTTACTCTTGACAATATTACCGATCAGAGCTGCTGTCGCCAATCCCCGGATAATACGGTAATCGGGCATTTTCTGATCGTGCTTCAAAAAATACATGACAGCCGGTACAACCCCCGAAGCCCCGCATGTCGGTGCCGTCACTACCCGTCCGCCTCCGGCATTTTCTTCCGATACGGCCAGGGCTGCGGCAAAAAGCATCCCCATCGGCCGGGATGAACCGGAGGACTGCATCGCCTTTATATTGTATGAACTGGCTTTACGGGCTAATTTCAAAGCTCCGGGCAACACCCCTTCAGCCTGTAATCCCTTTTCCAGCGTCTCCTGCATTTGCTTCCAAACCTCTTCCAGATAAATAAAAATCTCTTCCCCTTCATACTTCGTCACATAATCCACAAATGTACACCCTTCATCCAAACACCATCTGATCACTTCCGACATCGAGGTTGTCGGATAAACGTCTCCTCCGTCAAACGTACCTATTTCATCCCACAACGCTCCCCCGCCGATACTATATACCGTCCAACTGTCGATCACCTGCCCCTGAGATATGGCTTCAAACACCATACCGTTCGGATGTTTCGGCAAGGTGATATCCGGTTTCCAGATAATTTCCGTATCCTCCGGACGGGGGACAACCTTCATAATCGCCGTATCCGTACCGTGCCCTTTTCCTGTTAATGCCAGGCTTCCGTACAAAGTAACCCTGATTTTCTCCACCTCCGGGTGTCTCCCGACAAAAAAACCGGCCGCACGGCTGGGCCCCATGGTATGACTGGAAGAAGGGCCATATCCGATATTGTAAATTTCACGTATTGATTTCATCGTTAATTCTGCTTCTTTCCTTAAAGATTCAATTATTGATTGTCGATAATTTAAACTAAAAATAGCAGGCCTGTAAGCCGGGTTCTGTACCTTACGGTTTCTATCATTTATCTACGTTGCAAATTGCTTTGCAACTCCAGCAACCTACCCCCCGACTCAGCCGGGAAAGCTTAAAGCGTCGGTATACATGGTCTTGCAACCCGTCAGACGTACGGCTACTCCGGTCACCCGGAATACCGGTAGGCTCTTACCCCACCTTTTCACCCTTATTCCGAAACGTTAAACGCCCGGAACGGTTATTTTCTGTTACGTTACTATACCCTCACGGATATCTTCCCGTTAGGAAGCACGGTTCCCTGTGTTGCCCGGACTTTCCTCTCTCCCTTGCGGGACAGCGATAGAACGGCCTGCTATTATAATGAAAAATAATTCTCTAATTCTCAATTCCACTGAAAGGCGCTGACCTTTCAATTCATAACCGGATCTTCCGGGAAATTCGCCCATACCTTGTATCTTCCCCCCAATTCCGACATCGATTTTTCCCACAATCCATCCGGAGACCTGTGAAAAATCCCTTCACCGCTAATCTGTCCCACCATCCATGAATTTTCTTCCAGCTCGCTCTCTAACTGACCGGTATCCCAGCCGCTATATCCGGCAAAAAAACGAACTTCATCCTGTAAAATATCTCCGCTGTTCAACATACGCACCAAGTGAGTAAAATCACCTCCCCAAAACACACCGTCCCGGATCAATAAAGAATCAGGAAGTTCCGCATGCGTATGTATATAATAAAGTCGGTTTTGCTCTACCGGCCCTCCCAAATACACCGGAAAATCAATTTTTTTCAATTCACTGACCAGTTCAGAAGTCGTATAAGGCAAAACTTTATTCAACGTAAAACCAATTGTCCCATTTTTATCGTGCTCAACAATATATATTACCGCCCGGGAAAAATATTTTCCTTTCAAAAAAGGTTCGGCAATCAGAATATCACCGACACCGACATTTTTACGATTGTATTTTATTTTAAATAAATCCTGAAACTGTTCGTCCACAAATATTCGTATTTTTACCTGTCAAAAATAGCAAATTATTTTGGTATGGTAAGAATATTCTTCGTCATACTTTGGGTATTATTTTATGCAAACGCTTTAAAAGCACAACAAATTGTCGTGCCGGCAACAGTCGTACACGGCGACACGCTTCCCCATCTGAACCTGGAAGAAGTAAATGTATTTGGAAAAAAACTGAACAAACGCCAATACCGCCGCTATACCCAAAGACAGGAAAGACTGGAATACAATGTCCGCAAAGTATATCCCTACGCCCAAATTGCAGCCCGGAAAATCCGGGAAATAGATACCCGCATTTCAACCGTGTCCGACCGCAAAAAACGTAAACAGATCATCAAAGAAGAGTACGGAGAAATGATGAAAACATTCAAAAAGCCACTAATGAAACTTACTATCACACAAGGCCGTATTCTTATTCGTTTAATATACCGTGAAACCAATAACAGCGCTTTTGCTCACATCAAAGAATACAAAGGAAGCGTAAATGCCTATTTCTGGCAATCCCTCGCATTGCTATTCGGCAACAACCTCAAAGCAGATTACGAACCTTACGGTAAAGATGCAGATATCGAAGAGATTGTACTGGCCATCCGGCGCGGGGAATAAACTTGCAGACTTCTCCTGTGCCCTCAATTCTTTAATTTCAAAGCACAATCGGGACAAATCCCCTTCAACACATAATTGATACTTTTAAGTGTAAAACCTTTGGGCAGCTCTACAACCGGAGTCGGTATACCTTCCAGACAAAACGTTTTATGACAATATTCACAGTTGAAATGAGTGTGTAAATCTTCGACGGCACATGCACAACTATCGCCACATACCGCATATTTCAGCGAACCAGTCCCATCGTCGATACTGTGTATCAAATGGTGGGACAGAAAAAGGGTGACGGTACGAAACAAAGTAGATTTATCAACAGTATCCAATAAATTTTCCAGGTCCAGTAAAGAAACTGCCCGCTCTGCCCGTAACATGGCCTGCAACACCAATATTCGTATAGCAGTCGGTTTGATTTCCCTTTTTGCCAGCATATCCAAACAGGTTTTCTCTTCCATAACCATTCTATTTAATCATTTTTTGTATCCGTACGGCATTCAGTATGGCAATCAGTGTAACCCCTACGTCCGCAAAAACGGCCTCCCATAAAGTAGCCATCCCACCGGCTCCCAGAATCAATACAAGCAATTTTACGCCAAAAGCCAAAGAGATATTTTGCCAAATGATCCGGCGTGTCTGTTTTCCGACTTTAATAGCAGTAGCAACCTTAGAAGGCTGGTCCGTTTGTATTACGACGTCGGCCGTTTCTATGGCGGCATCGCTCCCCAATCCTCCCATTGCAATCCCCACATGACTCAAAGCCAGAACAGGAGCATCGTTTATACCATCCCCGACAAAAGCAATCCGGTTTTCCGGATTCCGGCGTAACTCCTCAATGTGCTTCACTTTTCCGTCAGGAAGCAGGTCTCCGTATGCCTGCGTTACGCCCAGCTTTTCTGCAAAGTTAGTAACAATACGTTGTTTATCACCCGATAATATCTGAATGTTACGGATATTTAACGCTCTCAGGTCCTCGACAGCAGTAAAAGCATCCTCTTTCAGCCTGTCCGACAACGACAAATAACCTGCATATTCATCTCCCAAAGCACAAACCACAATCGTATCCCTTACAGCAAGCAACTCTTCCGGGAAATCGATATCAAACCGGGACAACAAACGGGTATTTCCTGCCAAAACCCGGATTCCGTCTGCCTCTGCGACCAAACCGTGACCGGCGATCTCCGTTACACCGGCGACAGCAACCGGCTCTATCTTCTGATCCTTCGCATAACGTTCAATCGCTTTAGCAATCGGATGTGTACTATTCCGCTCTACAGAAGCCACCCAACGTATCAGTTCTTTCTCCGAAAACTTCGGTGCCGGCTTACACAACTGCACTTCAAATGTCCCGCGAGTCAATGTACCGGTTTTATCGAATACAACTGTATTAATTTGGGTAATAGCGTCCAGATAATTTCCCCCTTTAAACAGAACTCCCAACCGGGAAGCCGCTCCGATACCTCCGAAATAACCCAAAGGAATACTGACAACCAAAGCACAGGGACATGAAATAACAAGAAAAACCAACGCCCTGTACAACCAATTGTCGAATGTAAATACGAACTGTGTATTGACCAGCGAATACAGAAAAGGCAACGACACGATCAACACGGCCAGACCGATGACAACCGGTGTATAGATACGGGCAAATTTGCGAATAAATAATTCGGCCGGCGCCTTGCGTCCGGAGGCATTCTGAACCAACTCCAAAATACGGGCCAAGGCACTTTTATCGAAAGGTTTGGTTACTCTTATCCGGACCACCTTATCCGTAACAATCATTCCGGCAAGAACCTCTCCGCCCTCTCTGATATTCCGGGGCACACTTTCTCCCGTCAAGGCGGCTGTATTGAAAGCTGCAACGTCATTCAACATCACACCGTCCAACGGCACCCGCTCTCCGGCTTTTACCTCAATGACTTCATCGACCTGTACCCGTTGAGGTTCCTCTACAATAAGGACATCCCCCCTGACGACGACAGCCCTTTCCGGTCTGACATCCAATAAAGCTCTGATATTGCGCTTTGCCTTATCGACAGCCTTATCCTGAAAAAGTTCTCCCACAGCATAAAACAGCATTACTGCCACCCCTTCGGGATACTCGCCAATATAAAAAGCCCCCAGCGTAGCGACAGACATAAGCGTAAACTCACTGAAATAATCTTTGCGAAAGATACTTTCCCACGCTTCTTTTATAACAGGGAGTCCGACAGGGAAATAAGCCAAAAAATACCATGTCAATGCGACATAATTCTCCCGGAAAAAAGCCATATCCATTGCATTCAGCATTATTCCACCGAGTAACAGTAACAATGAAAGTAAAACTCTCCAATAATCACGGATAAAACCGGATTTTTTTAAAACACTGGTAGGCTGTGCTTTCTTATCTGCACAACATCCGCAACTGGCATACTGTTTCATATTCTTTTCTTTTTATTTTTTACAAAGATAACAGACAGCAAATGCAACAAAGTTGCAAAGTTTAATACCGATACATGTAAAAATAATAAGGTATTATTTCCTATCTTTGTCCCAAATACAGGAACAATGAGTTTTGAGGAAATTATAAAGGATATTAAAGCCAAAAAATACAAACCCATTTATTTTCTGAACGGAGAAGAAGCGTTTTTTATCGACCGTATCACCGATCTGATCGAGAAAACCGTACTTACCGAAGAAGAAAAAGCCTTTAACCAAACGGTTATGTACGGCAATGACGTCAATATGACGACCGTTACCGATACGGCCCGGCGCTTCCCTATGATGAGCGAGCGGCAAGTGGTTATTGTCCGGGAAGCGCAAAATATCAAAGATTTCGATAATCTCTTACCTTATATCGAACATTACCAAACCTCAACCATCCTGTTACTGGCCTACAAAAACAAAAAAGCCGACAAGAGAAAAAATGTATTTAAAAAACTAAATGCCTCTTCCAACTGTATCTGGTTCGATTCCAATAAATTATACGACAATAAAATCCCGGATTGGATTATAAACTACTGTAAATCGAGTTCATACAATATTACGCCCAAGGCTGCAGGTATTTTAGCCGAAAGCCTGGGAACTGATTTAAGCCGGGTAGCAAACGAGATCGACAAGCTGATATTACTGCTTCCGCCGGGAGGAACGATAAAAGAATCGTTGGTAGAGGAACACACCGGTATCAGTAAGGATTTCAATACCTTTGAACTACAAACGGCCATCATTCAAAAAGATTTCCTCAAAGCCAACCGCATCGTCAATTATTTCGAAGCCAACCCCAAAAACAGTCCGTTGGTACTGACGATTGCCACCTTGTTTAAATATTTTTTGAATCTGCTGACCTATCATTATCAGAAAAAATCGACCCCTAATGCACAGGAAATGGCAAGACTGCTGGGCATCAACAGCTTTTTTATGAAAGATTATACCGACGGGGCGCGTATGTACAATGCAGTCAAATGTGCCGGCATCATCTCATTACTGCGTGAATATGACATGAAATCCAAAGGCGTAGGCAATGTCAATAGTTCCGACGGAGAATTGCTGAAAGAACTGGTCTTTAAAATTATGCATTAACCGGCCAAAATTAAAATTTTTTATTATCCGGAATACGGCAGAATTTCTTTATATTTGCATATACCAATTTACGGTTGCATAAAAATGCAATGAATAAAAGTAATAAAAACAATGCGAAGAAGAAAAACATCTGTAAACGTAGTGAATCCGGATGAAAAGCCTTTGAATAAAGCAGTATTCTTTAACCGGGACGGGACGTTGAATTGTGACGAGGGTTTCGATTATATCTACCGGCAGGAAGATGTACATTTTAATCCGGGAGTAGTCGAAGGATTGAAAAAACTGCAGGATGCAGGTTATCTTCTCTTTATCGTTACAAATCAGGGAGGAATCGCCAAAGGCATTTATACCCATGAACAAGTTAAAGAAGTACACGATTATATGTGTGCCGAATTTGCTAAAAACGGGATCTGTATCACGAGGATATACTATTGTCCCCATCATGAAAGCGTAAAAACCTGTGTTTGCCGAAAACCTTCTCCTTATATGATCAATCTGGCTATCGAAGAATTCAATATCGACCGCAACCGTTCCTATATGATCGGAGATAGTCCCCGGGATACCAAAGCTGCAGAAGCTGCCGGTATAAAGTCCATCAAAATTCACAAAAATCAGGACATTACTCCGGCCGTAAATAAGATCCTAGGAATAAGAGCCAAAACCGTCAACATGAATCTGGACGAATCCGAGTTCTGATCCATTTCTTTTCCGGATAAAAAGTTCTGCCAGAAATTTTGTCGAATTATCCACTGGATTTAAATTAATATAACCTGCAACAATTTTATTTTCCTCGTATTTCAACGGGGATATATGCCGGTAACCGAGATTTTTTTGAAAAGCTTCTCCCTCTCCGGGATAAAAAGAAATTTTAAAAATTCCCTCTGAATTTTCAGCTACATAACGCTCACTGATAAACAAAGCCAATACCCCCATTGTATATCTGAGATTGATTTCAACACAAGGCTGTACAAGATATTCTCCCTGCTCATCTTTGTAAATCATCATATCTACCCCGAGAAAACCTTTATAACGGGACAAAACAGAAGGCAATATTTCCGACAATTCCTTTTTTATCGAACATAACTGCTCCCATCCGATATAAGCTGTCAACTTTGCTTCAATCCTACTTTGGGTGCCGATATAATTTCCCTGGTATTCCCCGCCATTCCCGGTATAAAAAAAAGACAGACCGGCATAATTTATGGTTCCTTCTCCGTCTGCATAAAATTCCATGGCAAAATCACATACCCGTTCCAATCGTTTTTCAACCATCACATAATTTTGCCGGTGTAATATACCTTTCAACCATTCTCCTGCCTTTACCGTTATTCCCTCTCTGCCGATTCCAAGCTGTCCTTTTCCGGACGACGACCACGGTGCCTTTACCACATATTCCCCTCCTTGCACACAAACGGCAATTTCATCCAGAGACCGGCATACTTCAGGTACTATATCTTTCCGGATAAAAGGCAAACGGTTACAAAGTTCCCGAAGGCATTGACAGGCTGTCAACCGGCTGTACAGTCCCTTGTATTCCTCCTTCCAATATCCGGCCTGTAAAAATTGATCCGTCCGGGGACTCCATCCCCACGGCTCGGCCGTTCTGTCTCCCAAGCCGGCATACATTTTCTGCAGCACCAGTTCCGGATTTAATCCGAAAATGGTTTCCCGCTCCCGTATAAATTCCTCGTCCGGTTTTTGCTGAACAAGCACAGCATCCCCCTTATCGGAGAAATAAGCCGGTAAATAGCCCAAATCTTTTGCCATCCGGATAATATTAGCAGGTGGTGTGTAAAAACGCCCGCCATTGGCAATGGCCATTTCACTATCCGGATTGAAACAAAAAAGCCGTGCCATAATCAAGAAATAATCTTCATAAAACAAGCCTGACAATCAAAGTCCAGACGGAAACAATACTTTGCATTACAGATATATAACGGGAAATGCAGTTTTTTGTCCTTTCCCTGCTTCCGGCAGTAGCCCAATTCATATAAAATACAATAGCGGGTGCGCATTAATTCGCGGCCTTCCTGTTCATTTCCGGTCTCAAATCCCGGTTCTACATCCACGGCCCCGTGTTCCCGGTAAAAAAGCGCCGCCGCCTTATTATTCACATTTCCTTTCCAATCGACCTTCTCTCTCCAGTTCACTTCCGGCACAAGCTTTTTCATTCTTAAAACTTCCCGGTATTTTTCCCTTTCTACAGACAAATTCTCCAGCAATTGCCGCCGGTAATTATTGACCGCGGCTACGGGCAAAAACAGCGTTTCTCCTTCATATAGGACGTCTTGGCAAAAAAAATCACTTTCCCCGCATTTCTTCAACTGCCGTATCAACCGTTCCCGTTGTCCTTCTCCCTTAGCCAACTCAAAACATTCTTGCGGCTCGAGAAAAACCTTTACACCGTCTTCATCCTCTGCATACAACTTCAGATGTCCCGCCGATGCAACAACCTTTATCCGAACACCGATCTTCCGGAAAGAATGATTTTTTTCCAATTGCACGGCAAACCGATGATCGTAATTGCGGTACAAACGGGTTCCCGGACGTACTGTCAATACTTCATTGCATTCAGCCACTTCTCCTTCTGCTTTATTCACCCGGATACCTTTCCATTCCCCGTTTTCCGGATAACACAATCCATCTCCGTTATGCATGTCTTCCCCACCGGCAATCCACAGGCGGTTTCCTTTTACTTGCCTTACCGTCCCAATATACTTACCGATCGACTTCGGGGTTTCCATATTCACCAATCCGGTTTGTCTTCCCACAGCAAAATAATCGCAATATCCCCGGTTAAAACTCCGTTCGGGATCTGCCGGAAAACCGGACTGAATTTCTCCGCTACCGACACGGTCCACTTCTCGATTCTCTGATTCTATAAGTGTCTTGATGAGCGAATGATAGTGGTTTGTAATATTACTCACATACTTCTCATCCTTCAGCCGCCCCTCTATTTTAAACGAATCTACACCGATATCAATTAAATCCTTTATATGGGCAGACATATTCAAGTCCTTCAGAGACAATACATATTTATCCCGAAGAATATACTTCCCGTCGCTGTCTTTTACGGACCATTTCATCCGGCAGGCCTGCATACATTCCCCCCGGTTGGCAGAACGCCCGGACATATAATGTGAAAGATAACATTGTCCGCTCAAACTGACACATAAGGCACCGTGAATGAACACTTCCAACTCGGCCTTCACCTGCTGCCGGATTTCCCGTATCTGTTCCAACGAAAGTTCCCGGGCCAACACGATACGTTCGAATCCCAACCGATCCAGAAAAATAATTTTCTCCGGATCGTAATTGTGCATTTGAGTACTGGCATGTAAGGCTATCGGTGGAATATCCAGTTTCAAAATACCCATATCCTGTATAATAAGGGCATCTACTCCGATGTCATACAACCGGCGAATCATCTGCTCCGCTTCTTTCAGCTCCGAATCATACAACACCGTATTGAGAGTCACAAATACCCTGCAATAAAACCGATGGGCATAATTTACCAACAGCGCGATATCTTCGATACTATTTGCCGCCGATTTACGGGCACCGAAAGCCGGTGCACCGATATACACGGCATCGGCACCATTATTGATGGCCGCAATGCCGATCGTTAAATCCTTTGCCGGAGACAATAGTTCTACTTTTCTCATAAACTCAACCGATATGGAGTTCCGGCCATTTATTTCCTTCTATGACAGGCAATTCCAATAATTCACAGTTGGGAAAATGGTCATCCAGATACTGACGGATGATCGTAATCGAATCGTTTTTTATGATTTCACTGTCATTGGGGAAATCGTTATATACGACATATTTCACATCAATTCCCCGCAGGCGGCATAACTCCAGACTCATTAAAGTATGATTGATACTGCCTAATTTGGAAGAAGCCACTAATATCAACGGATAACCGTTATCCTGTACATAATCGATTGTCAGGTAATGACGGTTGACTGGAACGAATAATCCCCCGGCTCCCTCCAATAATACCTTATCGTATAATGCAGTCAATTTTTCGGTTGACCGGTGAATGATTGCCGTATCGATAGTTATCTTATCAATTTCTGCCGCTAAATGTGGCGAAGCCGGATAGGTCATAACATAAGGACAGGTTGTTCCGTCCTTATCCACTTCCTGTGGCTCTATGCCCATAATCTCCCGGTGTTTCAATATATCCTCCGATATTCCCCGGCATCCCGTCTGGATAAACTTCTGTGTAATGACCTTTACTCCTTTTTTCAATAGTGTCCGGGCTATTACTCCCGTAACGATAGATTTTCCGGCATCCGTATCGATACCACTGATAAAATACACCGACATGCTTATATATTTTAAATGAGAAATCTTAAATAATAACGATCCGAGATTCTCCTGGTTTAATTTCTGTTTTCTGCATTACAGCAAATACAATCGCAAAAATATAAAAATCAGTCCATAAATATCTCAAGTTTGTGAGATTGCTCTAATTTATTTTAAGATAAAATCGATGATCACAAACTCCGGTTAATAAATCCAACATTTACTCTGATTTTCAACCTACAATTAAAATCTGTTTTTAAACTCGGCAGCCACATATTCCGTAAACAAGAAGGAAAATAAACGCCAAAAACATGAAAACAGGAAAACTTTTTACAGCACTCTTTTTAGGAAGCTGTATCGTATTCTCCGGATCGGTATTTCCGGGATGTGCAAGTATGAGTAATACCGGCAAAGGAGCGATGATCGGAGCCGGCGGTGGTGCAGCCCTGGGAGCTGGAATCGGAGCATTAGCCGGAAAAGGAAAAGGAGCATTGATCGGAGCCGCTGTAGGAGCTGCCGTCGGTTCGGGTACAGGGGCCTTAATCGGCCGGAGAATGGACAAACAGAAAAAAGAACTGGAGAAAATTCAGGAAGCCAAAGTAGAAAGTGTTACCGATGTCAATAATTTACAAGCCCTTAAAGTAACCTTCGATAACGGCATCCTGTTTGCGACTAATAAAAGCGAGTTGAGTCCCTCAGCACGTACAGCCCTGACAAAATTCGCAACATCCCTGAAAAATTCGCCGGATACGGACATTACTATCTACGGGCATACGGACAACACTGGTAGCCGGGCCGTCAACGAAAAACTATCGAAGGAAAGAGCCGACGCCGTAGCTAATTTTCTGGTCGGAAACGGAATCAACCGTTCCCGGATTACCACCGAAGGATTAGCTTACGACCAACCGGTTGCCGACAACAGTACAGCCGAAGGCCGTGCCCAAAACCGCCGCGTGGAAGTTTACATCACGGCAAATTCAGATATGATTAAAAAAGCAGAAAACGGGACTCTGGAATAAATGCAACTCCCGTACATAATAATTAATCAAAAAAGAGCTTCGGGATAAATGGTATACTTTAAATGAATTATAGCCATTTATTCCCGGAATGTTTCCGGTTATCTTTGAATAAAATTAATCAACGAAAACCGAATAGTATGAGAAAAAGCTTGTTTTTATTTGTAGAACTGCTGATTTCGGGAACGATATTAGCGCAAACGGGAAAAATGGATATGAAGAAATATGAAAATCAATTACCTCAACAAGGCAGAGGCAATGTACAGGTTGCTTACCAGGGAAAATCCATAGACCAAATGATTTATGAATTTATGGAAGAACAAGGTATTCCCGGAATGACTCTGGCTATTGTACAAGCCCCCTATATACCGCGTGTCGTCGGATACGGAATAACGGATATCGAAAAGGGAAATCTGGCCAGTCCGAAAACCATTTGGCCGATCGGTCCTATTTCACAAGGATTCACCGCTGTTGCAGTGATGCAATTGTATGAAAAAGGAAAATTAAATCCGGACGACAAAATCAGCAAATATCTGAAGGATATTCCTGAAAATTGGAAAGACATTACCGTCCTCCAATTAATGCAGCACAGTTCCGGGATTGCTGATTACAGAAAACAAAGCGGATTTACGGCCTCGAAAGCCTATACTCCTGCCGAACTGATTGCCATGGTCGAATCAGCACCTCTGGCCTTTACCCCTGGAACAGAAGTAAAGCAAAGTGCCACTAATTTTCTGTTATTGACTTCAATAATTGAAAAAGTAGCAAAAATGCCCTATCACGAATTCGTAAAAAAGAATCAAATCGATTATTTGGGAATGAAGGAAACCTATTTCGGCGAAGATTTGTCCAAAGTAAAACAAGAAAATATAGGAGCAAGCCGTAATTTACACCAGGCTTTTAAACATGACAAAGACTACATCGACCCACTGGAAACATCGACAGGCTACCGGGACAAAGAAGGCAAATTGGAAAAGGTAGCCCCTTTAAACGGAGCAACAATGAAAGGTTTTTCCGACTTATGGGCCTCCGCAGAAGACGTAAGCCACTGGGACATTGCACTGGCCGGCAGTATCCTGATCGCCAAACCTGAAAACCGGGCATTGATCTATGAACCGACCAAACTGACAAACGGTAAAACAGTACCTGCAATGGCCGGTTGGCAATTCTACCATCACAAAGGATTGATGGACATCAAAGGCAATGTTCCCGGACACTCGGCATTCCTAAGCCGGTTTACGGATCCCTCCGAACTGGTATGCGTCACTTTACTGGCCAATAAAGAAGGAGTAGATTTGACAAATCTGGCACGCCGTATCGCTGCGGCATTCGACAATGGGAAAATGGGTACGGGAGCAAATGACAACATACTCTATACCTATGAAAGCCAGTTCAGTGTACCCGAAACAATGGCAAAATTAAATCAAAACATCAAAGCAATGGGAATTCCCGTATTCGCCATATTCGATCACGGCAAAAATGCAGCAGAAGTCGGGCTGGAACTCCGGCCAAACCAGGTCATTGTTTTCGGTTCCCCCAAAGTAGGTACCAAACTGATGCAGGACAATCCGAGTATCTCCATTGAATTACCTCTGAAAATTTCAGTATGGGAAGATAAAAACGGCAGTGTATGGGTTACTTTCCCGCAAATGGAACAAATGGCCTTAAATTACAATATGGATAGCCCGATCATTGAAAAAATGCAGGATTTGCTGGAAAATCTGGTAGCACAATCAACTAATGTTTACTAAGGATATATACCCAAAACAAGAGGGAGCTTGATCGCTCCCTCTTCTATTTTTGTATTATTCTGAACGATTTTACGCCAACAAAGCCGCCAAAGCAATGGAATTTAATTTGGTTTCCACGCTATCTCCCCTGGAAGACAATACACTCGGTACTTTGGCTCCGACCAAAATAGCCCCCTGATTGGACTTACAGATTTTGGTATTGGTCTTATAAAATACATTTCCGGCTTCCAGATTCGGGAATACCAAACAATCCGCATCTCCGGCAACTAATGAATGTACTTTCTTGATCTGCGCCGCTTCCCGGTCAATGGCAACATCCAGAGCCATCGGACCGTCCACGATCACAGAAGAACAAATTTGTCCCCGCTCCGCCATTTTGGATAAGATTGCAGCATCCACCGTTGACTGCACCTTGGGCAATACCTGCTCTGTCGGAGTCACCAAAGCAACTTTCGGACACTCTATCCCCAACGCTTTAGCAGTCAGGGTCACATATTTGATCATCGCAATCTTTTGATTCAGATCAGGCGCCGGAATAACAGCGACATCACTTATCACCAATAATTTATGATACCCCGGACATTCCATCACCGTCACATGAGACAATATCGTATTCGGATCTACCAAACCTTTTTCCTTATTCAATATAGCACGCATATATTTGTCCGTACTGACCAAGCCTTTCATAATCACATCGGCTTGTCCCTCCCGAACCAATTCTACCGCTTTTTGAGCAGCTTTTATATCGTTGGGCTCATGTATCATTTTAAAGCACCCCGCATCATAACCCAATTCCGCACATACATTCCTGACTTCTTTCTCATCCCCGATCAATATCGCTTCTATCAATCCCATCTTTACAGCCTTATAAGCAGCCTCGATCGAATGACTGTCATTAGCATAAGACACCACCAGACGTTTTTTATTGGCATTCTGTTTTAGTGATTCATAAATATCACTGATTTTTTCGATTTTCATAGTTTTTAGCTGTATATTAGTTATAATGTGTAACAAAAATATATGAATTTATTTAAAACCAAAAGAATCTTGCACATTTTATTCTCTTTTGTGCATTTTTTCACAAAAGCCAAAACAACGATACCGGTCTCTCCCATTACCGGGCTTGTCTTATAAGCAGTATTCTTATTCTCAAAAGGATTTAATTGAGAATTTAAAATCTAAAATTTACAATTAAATTCTACCTTTGTCCGACAGAATCAAAAATACTGCTATCTGTGTCTCTCAAAAGAAATCTGATCGCCTTATATCTGATAAAGGTTTCCAAATGGTTTACCTTGGTCATGCCCGTCATCGTACTTTTTTACGAAGAAAACGGCCTGAATCTAAAAGATATATTTCTTTTGAAGAGCGTGTATTCCATTGCAGTCGTCGCTTTCGAAATTCCGGCCGGTTACCTGGCCGATGCCTGGGGACGCCGGAATACTTTGATTTTAGGTTGTACGTTAACTTTCGGGGGCTTTCTTTGTTATTCTTTTTCCTACACCTTAGGAGCTTTCTTTTTAGCTGAAGTGCTGTTAGGAACGGGACAAAGCATGGTTTCAGGGGCTGATTCGGCCCTGCTGTACGACACCATGCTCGGCAATCGGCGGGAAGACGAATACCTCAAATACGAAGGAAAAGTTACTATGATCGGGAATTTTTCAGAAGCCGGTGCGGGTTTGGTCAGTGGCTTTCTGGCAGCTTATTCTCTCCGTCTCCCTTTCTATTGCCAGACACTTATTGCTTTTATCGGAATACCAGCAGCCCTGATGTTAAAAGATTATTCCACCCGGGTCAAAGTAACCAATCCGGTTGCCAATATTTTACACATTATCCGTTATTCCCTGATCACCAATAAAAACCTGTGTTACGATATCATGTTCTCCGGAATCATCGGTGCCGCAACCCTGACAATGGCCTGGTTCGTTCAACCGATACTGATGGCCATCGATACACCGACCACACTATACGGTATTATATGGACCGTCTTGAACATGACAGTAGGAATAGCTGCTTTATATTCCGATAAACTAAACCGATTATTGGGAGAGAACCGGACCTATCTGTTGATTTTGATATTCATCTCCGGCGGTTACCTCCTGGTAGCTTATAATATCAGTTATTTCGGTCTGTTCCTGCTTTTTCTCTTCTACATCGTCAGAGGCTTTGCCACTCCCATCCTGAAAGGCTATATCAACAAGCAGACTTTCTCTGAAATGCGGGCGACGGTACTTTCCATTCGTAATTTCATCATTCGCTTATTGTTTGCTGCAATGGCCCCTTTTATCGGATGGCTCAGCGATGCCTATTCCCTCTCCGCGGCATTACAAGTGACAGCACTGATTATCTTTATTCCGGGACTGGTATTTTTACTTTTACAATGGAAAAAGTATTAAAAGGATTAAACAAACAACCGTTACTCCAATTTGCGGCTAACTAGCACGACGAGGAGTATTTTCCACATACAGTCACTCCGGATTTCTTATTTACTTCTTGAATACAGCCATGTCCATTTATGCCAGATAGCTTCCAACGACCCTTGTTTATGCCTGTTCAACCACCATTTGCAAAATTGTACCTGTAAAACAAACAAAATAAGACCGATAAATAAACTGAAAGTATATCCGCAATAAGGGGCAAGATAAAGTCCGAAAGGAAAATAAACAAAGGCTCCCAACAAGGATTGTGTAATGTAATTGGTAAGACTCATTTTACCATAAAAACACAAACCCGAAACGGTTTTACGAAATTTTTCATTCTGATAAAGCAACACAAAAGAGGCGATCAACACAAAGGTAAATGCCAACTTCTGCCACATATCGAATGCCGTTCCAACGGTTTGCTGTATCGATGTGTTATTTTCCATAACCACTTCTTTCAACTGGTATAACGGTGCGAAAAAAACGGCACCGATGATAAGCACTTTTATCCAAAAACGGATATTTTTTTCACCGTTTATAAAAAGTTGTTTCCTGCCGATGTAGAAACCCAGCAAAAACAGTCCGGCAGTCTGCAAAATACGCCCCGCTCCTACAGCCCATAACAAACTGGCTTTTTGCCCTAACGTAATATTACCCCAAATAAATTTACAAAAATTTCCGGATTTAGTATATTCTGCAACTTCTCCATACATCGCTCCTACGCCCAGATCAGGCATCTTATAATCCGGATTGATAAGGCCGGCTACATAATGATACCATTCAACAGGCTGTAACAAAAAAATTACCGCAGTAATCAATACAGCCTTATCACTCCAATTGCGAGTCAGAAACAATACGATTCCGACAACAGCAAACAGCAGCAATACGTCGCCCGCTGGAAAGAAAGCTGCATTCAATGTGGCGAATCCCACCAATAATACCAATCTCCATAAAAAACGATATCCGAAATCTTTCCCTCTTTTCCTTTGATTATCGCATTGGATATAAAATGTAAATCCGAATAATAATGCAAAAATAGCATAAGCCTTACCGGCAAATAAAGAAAATATGATATGAAAGACACCTTGATCCAAAACGCTCAACCAGGCGGGCACAGCAGTCGGATAAACGGGAAAAATAAAATGTTCCAGGTTATGCACTAAAATAATAGCCATTACAGCAAATCCCCGCAAAGCATCCACAACTTCAATACGGGTTGTTTTCTTTACAGATTGTTCCATCTCTATCCGAACAATATCCTCCTTTTGCAGTATTATCGGATCAGGATTACTTTTTTCCCATTTTTCCGATACGACATATTTTTGCTCCATAAGTATCTTTTCCTTGAAAACTATTTGACAATCGTTCTTAAAGCTCTTTTAATGATATATTGTGTTTCTTTTGTGTCACTTTCTTTCTCCCAATGTTTACAAAGTTCTCTGACAAATTCAGGTCGTGTCTTGCTTGCGTCATTCAACCAATTTCCGACACTATTCTGAACATATCTGGATGTATCGGATTTCAATGGTTCCAATATAGGCAATCCCAATTCCGGATTTTGTTTCAGGATTTCAATATGTTCGCACCACACCCCCCGCGGTCTGGTTACTTCGCTTGCAAACCGCCTTATATTTTCATCACCGTCTGTTGCCCATACCGATAATATTGCAATACTTTCCGGCAAATTTTGTACGATTGTTTTTCTCACGTCAACCCAAGCATATTCCCTGACATTAAAATGTCTGTCGGCAGCAAATGGCCTTATTGCCTGAAGCATTTGCTGTACACTCAATTCTGTATTTTTTCCTATAATGTAAGTTGCCCAACATCTGACGATATCTGAGCGGTGTCTTGAAATAGTAAATAAAAGATCACTGTCATGATGAGCCCTTATCTGTTCATAAATCCCCATTGCAATTGTTTCATAAACCGTCTTGGGAGTTCGTTTTTCCAGCTTGTCCAGTCGTGTCAAAATCGGTTCCAGGTATTTTTTTCTACCGCATTGCGTTAATAAGTTTTCAAGCAAAATTTTCCGATCAACACCCAAAAACTCCACCAGATTAGCAGATTCTATTTCACCACGGTTCAGTTGTTCCAAAATAGTTGCAGGTATCTCTTTGATTGATCTTGATCCTTTTCTTTTAATTTCAATCATTTATTAAATGTTTTATATCTATAATTCACTTTTATAATTCCGTATAAACGATATTCCGCTCCTTTTCCTTATACAAATAAAGAATCATCCTGATAATTACAGATCATAACAAACCATTCTTAAATAAGTGACAAATAAAGCCAAAAGAAACATACCTATATTTTTAAAGAACATTCCCCAATAGCAATTATCCCAAAAATAATGTGCCAGCAAATAGCTGAAAGTACTTACGCCTAAAAAAATGAGCACAGCAAAAAGTATCCAATATTCAACACCGGCAGCTATCAGTCCAGCACACATTTTATTGACCACCCACCACATCAGAACATGATACAAAGCAAAGTTCAACAGATAAAAAATAGCCTTCCCAAGTGTTTTCATCATTATAATTTTAACATATTTACATGTATCTTTCCGAATCTCTTTCGTTCGTTATTCACATACATCATTTTTCACGTGGCTATAAATGTAGGAAATTAATCTGAATGCCGAAAAGACTTAATTTTGAATTATTGCAAGCCTGCCAAAAAAGAAAATTACCGATACAAGTTATAACCATTTATTTTATTATTCCAACGAATACAAATAACAAAATAGTAGCAGAACAAATGTATTTTTTAACTAAATAAAAAAATAGGAGAACTAACTGAAATCGAAGCAAATAAATACAAAACACTATATATCAAAATTTTATACTTATTGTTTTATCTCACTCTTTCTCTTTTTCCACAATTGCCAACTATTAATTATATTTTGCCACAACACATAGGCAGCAGGTCCGACGGCTGCTGTCGGACAAAGATAAATCTGTGACATCCAAATCGCCAGAATGGTATTTTTCTGTCCCAATCCCTGACCGCCTGCAATCGTATTACCGTACTTTTTACCCATCCGGCGTCCCAGCCAAAACTGGCAAATACAAACGCCCAATGCCAACAATGCCAGCAAAACTTCGTTGGCATAATGAGGATCGGGTTGCTCCAGCAAAAAGGTTACGGTACGGCCGGTTACAATCGTCAATGCCAACGACCACATATAAAAAGCCAATATCTGTACCGACAACAGCCACCTGTGAAAACGGGGTAACAAATATTGCACCAACCAGGCGCCGAACAACGGAAAAATCAATAAAGGAACAACCTGCCGTCCGATATATCCGAAAGACTCCCAGAAAGGCAACGTACTGTTCGTCCCCAAAAATGAAAAAATGACAGGAGCTGCCAAAGCTACCGCGACATTACTCAAAAAGACAAAACCGGCCAGAAAAGCAACACTTCCTCCCAACATACCGGTAATAACGGCAGCAGCGGTAGCTGTAGGAGCTAAAATACATATCAGTATGCCTTGCGCAATCTCCTGATTAAAAGGGAATATTGCTCCATATATCAGCAAACTTCCACATAGTTGTATCAGCAACAACCAGATGTGAAGGCGTGTGAATCTCATATGCTTCGGCGAAATCTTACAAAATGTCAGAAAAAGCATACAAAAAATCAAAGTCGGAGTCATAAATGACAAAAGCCCGATATAAGAATGAAATAATGCTCCCGTTAGCATAGCTATCGGAAGCATCCAGTTTTTTAATGTTTGTATCACACCGAATTATTCCATATATAATCTTACTTCTACCGGATATTCGCCCACCTTTACGTCCACAACACTGTCCTTGCCCATAGTCGTCGTATACTTAAAGGTATACGTTTTATTCTTTTCCAGTAAAAACTCCAATACATCATTCATATCCTGTTCCGGGCCGGAAGTCCGGCCTCCTCCTACCTGCTCCTTACCGCAAAATACATCGACATTGGCAGCCACCCTGTCATCCGAATTTTCCGTACACTGCGCTGTTTTGAACATCATCAACTTTAAAGGGATATGATTACCGTCCCCTTTTACAGAAGTCAGGTATTCCTTATACAGATTTACATAACGGTCTGTCACATTTTCCGCATTTACATAACGGATGCTCTCATCCCACACCAAAGGAAAATAAGTATCAGCAGGCTTATAAGAAGAAGCATATATGGCATGTTGCGGATCCGCTTTATCAGCCTTGCCGGCATCGGCGAAAAACCAGGCTTTATTCAAGGCATTCGGGTAATACTCTGTAAAATACCATTGTCCGTTTATCCATACCTCACACCAATTGTGATTGCCCCGGTTGTCATGCCAATTAGGTGTGCCGGCAACACGGGCCGGAATACCTACCGACCGGAAAGCATCGACCAGCAATATCGACAAACCACTGCAGGAAGCCATGCCCTGCCGCATCGACTCATAAGGACTTTGGTCCGGTTTTTCCCGTTTCGTATTATAATCCACTTTCAACTCATCCCGGATATTACGATTCACCGAATCGATGGCTTCCTCTATCGTTTCACAGGAAGCTACATATTGTAAAAAACGACCGTAAAAATCAGCCCGCCATTCATCCCGCGTTTCATTCAGACAGGCATACGGCAGAACTTCATTGAAAAAGATGCTGTCGGGTAAAGTCCTGGTCCAGGGAAACTGCTCTTTGACCATGTAGGCATAATCAACATTATTCAGCAAAAAACCAGCCTTCAACGTCTTTAAATCCTGCTCGGGCATATAAGCAATCAGAAATGCCATACCTTCTTTATAGCGGACATCGCAAGAGTCTATGGCTTTATTGAGTTCTATGACATTTTCCCCTGCCCGGGCAAATGCCTTATCCAACAATTTATGATACTCTTGAGGTATATCCGGATATCTGTTTCCGGAACATCCGAAAATGCACACTACCCATAATAACATCCAATACTTCATAATCTTCTAAAATTAGGCCAATTATTCCTTTTCCTACAAAACTATTCCCGGCTACTGAAATATTTCATAAACTGCGCCCTTTCGTAACGGGAAGCATTGTCTACTTCTGCATATGACAACTTCCGACGGAAATCTTCAATGGTTTGATAAGACTTATCGACCATCCAGGAAGATAAAAAACGATTCATCACAGCCAATGAAGAAATACCGCTCTCATACATTTCGGAACACACCTGTACCGTCGTCGCTCCGGCCAATAATAATTTAACAACCGCTTCTCCGCTGTGGACCCCCGTTGAAGCTGAAATCTGCAACAACGGATCTTTTCCTGCCAATATTCCCGTCCAGCGCAAAGTTGTACGCAAATCCGTCGGCATACTGAATACAGAAGCCGCCCCGACTGTCTCATTTTCTATATTAATGTCCGGTTCGTAAAAACGGTTGAAAAGAGTCACAGCATCAGCTCCGTATGCTTTTAATTTACTGATAAAAGCCGGCAGATTAGTGAAATAATGACTCAATTTCATAATCACCGGTATCTTTATCTGTGATTTGACATGCTTAACTATATTGAAATACATATTCTCAACATCTGTACTCTCAGCAAACTCATCCAAAGGTAAAATAAAAGCATTCAGTTCGATGGCATCTGCCCCGGCATTCTCAAGCTGACAGGCAAAATCCACCCATTCACCGTCCCTCACACAATTGATACTCGCAATAACCGGAATTTTCAATGTACTTTTGGCAGCTTTGATTAAACCGATATATTGATTCAGGGTATGTGCCCGCACATAGTTCCGGACATAATCTTCCTCTTCCGGATAACCGGCATCACTGATAGACTGGCTGGCTTCCTGCATAATCTGTTCTTCAAACACCGATTTCAATACCACCGCACCGACTCCGCACCGTTCCATTTCCTGTAACTTTACAATATCGGAAGTCAATCCGCAACTTCCTGCAATGATCGGACTCTTCAATTCCAATCCGACGAAATTCACTTTTAAATTTGCCATATTTCTATTTTTATATTATTCTGTATTTTATTTCACTTATAAATACGACTGCCGAATATCGAACTCCCGATTCTAACCATAGTAGCCCCTTCTTCAACAGCTATGTTATAATCTTCGGACATTCCCATCGATATTTCTTTAAAATACGATTTATCGGTAAAAAACAGTATTTCCAATTTTTCAAATATTTGTTTAAGATGGTGAAACTCTGCCCTTATTTGCTCCCGGTTGTCCGTATAAGTAGCAATCCCCATAACACCGACAATCCGGACATGATTCAATACGGCATACTCTTCACTACCCAAAATGTGCCGGGCTTCCTCAAACGATAAACCGGACTTCGTCATTTCCTCTGCAATGTGAAATTCCAACAGACAATCGATTATCCTACCATTCTTTTCCGCTTCCCGGTCGATCTTCTGTAACAATTTCAAACTATCCACCGAATGAATCAACCGAACAAAAGGAGCAATATATTTTACATTCTTTTCCTGCAACTGCCCGATCATGTGCCATTCGATATCCTGAGGAAGTTCACGAGATTTAACGGCCATTTCCTGAGGCCGGTTTTCACCAAAGACCCGTTGGCCCACCTCATAAGCTTGACGAATATCCTCCACCGGCTTGGTTTTCGAAACCGCAACCAACTTTACACCGGCAGGTAACTCCGATAATATTTCTTTTATACTGTTTTGTATATCCATCATCCCAAACAATAAGTATCGTTTATTCCAAAAACATTTTCCGGCTCTAAAAAATAGCTTTTACAAAATTAGGAATCTTTTTAACAAGCCCCAATATTTGACCCGGGTTTTTCTGGCTCCGCCGGCAACAAGAACCCTCTATCTTATAATACAGATTAATGGACCCCAGCTCATAAGTTATCATACCTCTTCTTTATCTGAAATTAAAAATTTTAATTTTTAAATAACTTTGATCCCTAATCCGTCTTTAAAATCCAGAATATAAAACTCAAAATCAGAATAGCCTGCCGTCCTTTTTACTATTTAATAACAAAAGAATTTTAACTTTGCATCGTAAATCAAAACATTGTTTATGAATGCCCCGATTTCCTATCTGACTTCAAAACCTTACTATGAAATACTTGACGGATTACGGGGTGTAGCCGCATTATTGGTCGTATTGTTCCACTTTTTTGAAGCTCACGCCAGCAGACCGGCCGAACGACTTATCAATCACGGTTATCTGGCTGTCGATTCCTTTTTCGTTCTCTCCGGTTTTGTTATTGGCTATGCATATGACGATCGTTGGCATAAAATGACTTTAGGAAATTTTTTCAAACGTCGCCTCATCCGGTTACATCCGATGGTTATTATGGGAATGTTTATCGGAACCGTGTTCTATTTTTTCGGTAGCAAAGCAATTCTGGCCTATGCTTGTCTGAAACTATATGACAACCCCGTCCGGCAATGGCTGCAAAAACGTTTTTTGACCAAAACCGTAAAACAATAACCTTCCTAATTACCGATATACTATGCCCAGATACTTTATCGAACTCGCATACAACGGCAGCAATTACCACGGTTGGCAAATCCAACCGGGAACCCCGACTGTCCAGGAAGAACTGAATCGGGCATTAAGTATACTGTTGCGGGAAGATATCAATGTCGTCGGTGCAGGCCGTACAGACACAGGCGTACATGCTTCATTCTATGTCGCCCACTTCGACACCGCAGATCCATTGACCGGATTGGAGCAAATCGTTTATAAATTAAACCGGATCACGGGAAAAGCCATCGCGATCTATGATATATATATCGTAGAGTCCGGTATGCATGCCCGTTTTTCAGCTCTTTCCCGAACCTATAAATATTACATCGATAAACAAAAAGATCCGTTTACCTGCGATTATGCCTGGAAAGTATACCCACTACCCGACATCGGTAAAATGAATGAAGCTTGCCGGATATTATTTGAATATACCGACTTTACCAGTTTCTCTAAACTGCACACCGACGTCAAAACCAACGACTGTATCCTATACGAGGCCTATTGGGAAGACACGGGAAAACAACTGGTTTTTACCATCAAAGCCAATCGCTTTTTACGCAATATGGTACGTGCTGTCGTCGGTACCCTGCTCGAAATAGGACAAGGAAAAATGAATACAACGGAACTAAGGCAAATCATCGAATCGAAAAACCGGTGTAATGCAGGAACTTCCGTACCGGGAAATGCCCTTTTCCTTTATAATATCGAATACCCGGAAAACATCCGAGACCTAAAAAACAAAAGCTGATGAAAACCATACGAAACCTTTTCCTCTTAATTCTGGTTGTTAGCGGAATAAAAGCCGAAGCACTCCATTTGTCTTCACAAACAAAGATCAGCATCCTGACCTGCTCGCCCGGCGCCGAATTATATTCCTTATTCGGACATACAGCCATACGGGTATGCGATCCGGCAAAAGACATGGATATCGTATTCAACTACGGCACCTTTGACTTTCAGACAGATAATTTTTACATAAAATACGCACAGGGCCTACTCCCGTATCAATTGGCGGTGACTTCGTATAAAAGTTTTATAAATTCGTATATTTCCGATAATCGGAGTGTATGGTCACAAACCCTGAATCTCGACTCTTTACAACGGCAACGGTTATTCGATCTGCTTGTAGAAAACCATCAACCGGCCAACCGGACCTACCTGTACAATTTTCTTTTCGATAATTGTTCCACCCGGGTAAGGGATATCGTTGCCAAAAGCATATTGCAACCCATCGAATGGCATCTGCCGGATATGCACAAAAGCTTTTGGAATCTGTTGGACGAATACCTCTATCGCATGCCCTGGGTAAAATGGGGTATTCACACCATATTGGCCCAATCCGGTTCCCGGGAAGCTACTCCTTACCAATATATGTTCCTGCCCGACTACCTGATGCAAGGCCTGGAAACTGCTACTTATGGAAATAAAATGCTGGCAGAAAAACAAATTATCTTATACCAGGCAACTGAATCAACCGTATACTCCCCTTGGTACACCACCCCGTTTTTTATCTTTACCCTGGGAACCGTTCTGTTAATTATCGGATTAATCCGCTTCCCTTCCGGAAAATTACTTCATACAACAGCTTTTTTGCTCTTTATCGCTTCCGGACTGATAGGCTGCTTATTGATATTTCTGGGCTATTTCACCGAACACCCCATTACAGCCCCCAACTTTAACCTAATTTGGGCCAATCCGTTAAATCTGCCAGCAGCCTTTTTCCTCTTCCGGAAAAAACGGTCTTATTTACTCCAACTCTATCTGACCATCTACGGTATCGTCCTGCTTATCGGTATCCCGCTGTGGTTCTTTTTAACCCCTGCCGTCCCTATGGCATCCTTACCTCTGCTGCTGTTGCTTATCTATATCTGCACCCGTCTCAAACAAAGAAAACCTTAAAACCATTTGGCAGATTCAGCAGAAACCTCTATATTTGCAAACACAAAAAAACAAAGGTGCCATAGCTCAGTCGGTAGAGCAAAGGACTGAAAATCCTTGTGTCCCTGGTTCGATTCCAGGTGGTACCACAGAAAAGAGAGTCACTTTCGTGATTCTCTTTTTTATTGACGATTGTAGATCAGAGATGGAAGTTTTTAAATTTACAATCTAACATGATAAAGATTACATTCAGTAAATGAGTGTTTTATGATCACTTAATAGCACTTTACCCCCGTCCCCAAGTGCTACAGCAAGAGTTAATCTTGTTTCTGTTACTTTTGCCATATCTAAATTGTTATAAATAGGTGAATATCATAAATTGTTTTTTTACAAATAAAATTTTACATTTCCTCCAATGACAAGCAAAGCATCTCAACCTGATACTTGGGTAGCAGTTTGTTTTTGAGATGTTCTGTCTTTGCTGCCAATAATTCAGGCTTGAAATTCTTCTTTTGTCGCTTTACCTCTACTGCTACTGCTTGGTTTTTCTCCAATTTCAGAGCAACAATATCAATTTCATTCTGATTGCCTTTAGGCTCCCACCATGAGCCAATGGCTCGGTATTGGAAACTTTCGGCAAGTTGCTGTTTGAAGTATCTTTCCAACATGATACCGGAATAGGTTGGGTAGTCAGATTTGATGATAGCCTGTAAACCAACAAAGTTCTTTATCTCTATCAATGAACGGTGGCGGTCAAAGTAGTTAAACCAAAAACGGATAAAATTATCCTGTATTTCATATCGGACAGCTTGGCTTCCTTCTTTAGCCAATATAGGACGTTGACGGACTATAATGTTGTAATCCTCAATCAGCCGTTTAATTTGGCCGCCTATACTTTTATCTCCTAATGCTGCTTCTATTTCGGGTTGTGTATTGATTCCACCCGAAATAGCACTTAAGATAGAAAAATAGGTTGCATAGTTTTTGCCGAACTCTTCAATTAATAGATTCTTTCCTTCATCGGTAAAGGGAGAGTTTTCCCGTACCATAAATGAAATCATATCCTCTATGTTCAGTGTGATGTTATCACAGAACAATTCAACATACTTAGGAACTCCACCTGTAAAAGTATAGAGAGCAAGTAAGTCATCATTGGTGTAATTGGGATTGTAATCACGCATAATTTCTTTTAACGTGGTTAAATCAAAAGCTGATAGTTTTATGATATTGTCTGCTCTGCCAAATAGAGGCTCTTTATTGTTTTGGAATATTTTCTGCATCAACGAATAAATAGAGCCAGATACAATCAGATTCATTTTGGATTTCTTCCGATAGGTATCCCATATATTCTGCATATCGCTATACACCGATTCATTGATATTGTAGAACTCCTGAAATTCGTCAATAACGAGATTGAACGATTTTTGCGAAGCCAACTCCATTAGATATTGGAACAATGACCGGAAGGTGCGTATTTCTGCGGGAACAAACGTATCAAGCGATTGACTGATGATCGGAATAAATTCAGAACAGAGCGTTGCTTCATTTTTACGACCAACAAACAAATATACTGTCGACAAATCCTCAACCGACTTCATAATAAGGCTTGTTTTGCCAATCCTTCTTCTTCCTGTTACTACAGTTAGGCGGGAGTGGTCGCTGAACGATAAGTTTTGTATCCGTTTCAACTCTGCTAATTCACTTGTTCTGTTATAAAAATTCATGCTCTTCATTTTAGTTACGCCCGTAACAGTTACGGCAGTTACAAAGATATATAAAAGTTTGGATATATAGCAATCTTTCTAATTTTTAAGTTTATAGATACCGATTTCAGAAACAATAATACCTTTCTACCGCGCAAGTCAACTAAATAAGTAGAGGAATATATTGGGAGTGATTTGCTTAGCAAGTTAATGATAAAAGCCTCTTTTGTTTTGTACGCAAAACAGAAACAGCGCATTTTCGTTTTGTTGATGAAACAGAAATATCCTCAATTCATCTCAATAACTCTGTTTTGTTTCTATTATGCATTAAAAATAGTGCATAATAGAAACAAAACAAAGAAATGCCCCTTCTGAAATTTAAGGATAAAGTGTTCGAGTTGTAAATTCTCCCACAATAAACCATTAGTTTATTCTGTTGTACAGTTATTAGTTTATTGTGTTGAAATAATACCACATCGCATCCTCAAAATCTATTTTGTCTGAAAAAAAGCAATAATTTCGGACAAGATGAAAACACAATACACATTCGATTTTCACTTGGAGTTTTCCACCAATTCAAACGACCTAACAATGCCCACATTATGAGTTACTAACATTTCCATTTTGTCCTATACACGAAACAAGAGTGTGGTATTTTAGCCTTGTGTACAGGGCAAAAAGGTCCTTTCTACTAATTTTCACCCTCAAAATAGCCCTCATTTCCCGACTTTTTCCTTCCTTTACAAAAGAAATCATGCAAATAGCGAGCAGAACGATGAAAAATAATCGTGTGCTAAATCGTGTGGGATTCCAAATTTAAGAAAATATAAAAGGTTGACTATCAATAGAGATACAATAATGGTTCTCTTTCAGGTAGTACCACAGAAAAGAGAGTCACTTTCGTGATTCTCTTTTTTATTGACGATTGTAGATCAGAGATGGAAGTTTTTAAATTTACAATCTAACATGATAAAGATTACATTCAATAAATGAGTGTTTTATGATCACTTAATAGCACTTTACCCCCGTCCCCAAGTGCTACGATCGGTTAAAAACCCCTTTTTTAGGGTATTAACGACTACCAATATTTATTTATATTTGTAAAATATTGACCGATATGAATTATAGTTTCTTTTTTATTCCGACAATTTTGCTGTTTTCCTTAGCCGGATGTAAAACCGGTATAAATACAGAGAATCCCCGTTTATCTGCTTTAGAAAAGAAAATACAACACTACTATCAGGAAAAACACCGGGATTCGATGATTATGGTTGCAAATGAATTGCTTCCCTTATTGAAGGCCGACTCTTTTGCTGTTCGCCGGGGGCATGTGCTGGTACAAAAAGGTATAGCCTTCGATATTTTGGGACAATACGACTCTGCTTCTTATTGCCTGTATGAGGCTCTGCATCTCGGTGAAACCGAAAAAAATCCGGAATTACTTGCCAGGGCCTTAAACAATATCGGTATCCTGTATTTCAATCTCGGCAAGAGTAGCGAAGCCATTACAGCTTATGAACGCTGGCTGGGAATGACGAAGCAACAAAATGATTCCGTCGGTATAGCCCGCGCTTTAAACAATATCGGGAACGCCTATATGACAATTGACAAAAATACAAAGAAAGCAATCCCCTATTTTCAGGAATGCATAACAATCAGTAATGCCATAAATTTTAATCAGGCCTGGTTCACCGCATCGATTAACCTGGCACAATGTCTTATACTGAACGACAGGCTGGAAGAAGCTCAAGCGACAATCGATAAAGTGAACAAAACCGGAGGCAATGATTATTACGCGGATTATACGCAGGCATTGATTCACCGTAAAGCAAAAAAATACGACAAAGCGATTGCCATTATGGAAAAAATAATGGGACTTAAAGTAAATACCCGCGAACTTTATCTCGCATTAATGAACGAACTGGCACAGCTTTATGAAGAAAAAGGCGATTTGGACCGCGCATTGGATTACCGGAAGCAATACCAGACAAAACGGGACTCTCTACACACCCTCGAACGGGAAAATATCATCCAGGAATTAAAGATATCCTATGAAACAGAAAAAAAAGAGCTACATATCGTTACTTTAAATGAGGAACGTAAATTATATCTCATACTTACCGTTGTAGGCGGTATCGGTATTTTTCTTCTTTTTATCATTCTTATACTGATCAACAGGTATCAGAAATTAAAACGGATCCGGATAGAAGAACAGGTAAAAAAACTGGAACAGGAGAAACAGTTGGTAGCCGCTTCTTCTCTGCTCGACGGCGAAAATCACGAACGTGGACGCCTTTCACGCGAGTTACACGACGGCTTGGGGGGACTGCTTACAATGGTTCGCCTCGATCTGGCACAAATAAAAACAAACATGTCTCAGGAATCCCAAAAACTCGATAAGGCAATTCTCCTTATGGACAAATCAATTACGGAAATGCGACGTCTGGCTCATAACCTCATGCCCGAATCGTTGGCCCGGTTCGGACTAAAACCGGTTTTGGAAGAATATTGCAAAGGATCAGATATGGTAAATTTCCATTTTTATGGAGAAGACTTGAGATATAATGAAAAGACCGAAATTAATTTTTACCGGATTGCCGGAGAACTGATAAATAACGCCCTGAAACATGCCAATGCAACGGAAATCAATGTTCAGCTTATATTATCCGAAAGCAAATTATCACTCACCGTATCAGACAACGGTGTCGGCATCGCTTCCCCGAAAAGTAAAGAAGAACTTATGACTGTACGTTCGAGAGTCGAATTGCTGGGGGCAACGATGAACATCTACACCCTGCCGCAAAAAGGAACGGAAATAACGATAGAATTGTGTAAAGAATCAAAAAATTAAATAAACGTTTCCATAAATTACCAGACCCGATCGTAGTTAAATTCACACGTTTACAATCATTTATTCTGTAATCATCTTAATTCAACGCTATCATTGTTAAATTAAGGCCGGAATATATTCACCCAACCGATTCTTTAAATCAGAATGATTCGACATCCAGTCGTCCCTGCGGATGAAGCAATGCTCCTCATCCTCTTCGCAATGCCCCAGCGGGAGGCAATCGATTCTTCCCGGAACTAGCGGATATAAAATAATTCAAAGTTTACCGGGCTATTATTAGGATAAATTTATCCCAGAAAAAGCATTCAGGCCTTTTCTTTTAGATGTTAATTTTAATGTTTTATAATCATAAAACAATGACAAATAATCTCAGGTATTAATCGAAAGAACATAAACCACAAAAGACAAGACTTATGAAAAAATTCCGGACTCTTATCGCTGCCTTCTGTCTCGCCCTTACTTATGCACATGCACAGAATACTTATCTTTGGCCGATTACCGGTGTACAACCCGGTACCGGCATTGTCGTATTGATAGATTCATTGCTTTATCTTATTTTCAATAAGATAAAGCCGACAACTATATCGTGAAAATTGTATTCAAAATTTAAAATCTGCCCAAAGGCAGTTGAATCCTATTTAAAGAATAAAGATTATTGTCCAAAATTGTAAATCTAAGACCATAATTTATAACACTCGTCGTTTTATATTTTTAACTTTGCAAAAGTCAAGAAACCCAATAAAATCACCATGAAAAAAAACATTGTTTTATTTTTTCTGATCGCCTGCTTTTTCAGTGTAAGCGGCCAGAAAGCCGGAGAATGGCTCGCTCTTACCCCAATTTCCTTAGAAGCCCCGGCTTTAAGTTCTGTAAAAAATGTCGATGGCAAAGTTTTTACTGACGACATGTTACTCGAATATTCCGGTTTGAATGTCGGACAAATGATTCCTGTCGCCGGCAAAAACGAAAACGTTTCCCGGGAATTAAAGTGGGACAAAGCCCGGATGGAGCAAGATACGATAACGGTTCCAGTACAAAACCGGACGACCTTGTATTATTACGCCGTTTATCTTAGCAATGACCAATGGATAAAAGGAGAATTGAAATTCCACCTTTTCGGGAATGCGGAAATTTATATCGACGGACAAAAAAAACTGACCTACGGGGAAAATAAAGCGGCAGACAAATCAGTCAGTTGTGAATTGGTTCCAGGTAAGCATACCATTATCGTAAAAACAATCAGCCAGGGAGGAAAAGCCTTCTGTTGTAATTTCAAGCCCCTGACAAAAGGAACTGAAAATGCCGTCCGTTTCAGTATATCCCCGGAAAGAGGAAAAGATATATATGATATCCTCAACGGCAAAAAAATAGAATCGGCAAAACTCTCCCCTACGGGAAAATATGCTCTTATACGTATGCGTGAAACTGCCGACGGTAAAAACTCATACACCACAACAATTTACCGGGTAGCGGACAAACAAGTGGTATATGCTGTCGGTAATAACATGATGTCTCCCCAATGGGTACCGGGACAAGACAGAATATCTTATCTTTTTAAAGAAGGAAACGGATACTCTTTTTACACTTATGACATTGAGAAACAACAACTGAATTGCCTGATCCGAGAAGACAGCAAGCTGGAAAACTATACCTGGTCGCCGGATTTATCCTATCTGATATACTATACATCGAAAAATTACGGAGAAAAAGACTGGGAACTACGCAAACTACAGGGTATCGAAGATCGTCAACCCTACTACCGTTACCGCTCCTACTTATGTAAGTACGATTTCTCTACCGGACTGCATTCCCGACTGACCTGGGGAAACCTGAGTACTTCTCTGATGGATATCAGTCACGACGGTAAACAATTGATCTTTTCGACGTCAACTCCGGACTATAACGAATTCCCATACAGCAAACAATCGATTTACCTGTTGAATATGACAACCCAGAAGATCGATACACTCTGGAAAGACCGGCTTTTCAGTATTTTCTGCTCCTTCTCTCCCGACGACAAGCAATTGCTGATAAGCGGAGGACCGTCAGCTTTCGGAAAGTCGGGCGAAAACATCGGTAATAATCCCATCGTCAACCAATACGATACACAATTGTATATCTATACCCTCGCCGACGGTACGGTAATCCCCGTGACCCGTGACTTTAATCCTTCCGTAAGCCAATCCTATTGGCATACCGACGGTAATATTTACCTTACAGCCGTCGACGGAGATTACGTGCACCTATTCCGCTACAATGTGAAAAACAAGCACATCGCACAAATTGAATGTCCGGGAGACATTATCCTTTCAACCAGTGTTCCGGAAAAAGGCAACAGAATGATGTATATTGCCTCAAATGTTACCTATCCTCCCATCATCTATACCATGAATCTGAACGGATTGGAAACGGCACAATGGGCGAATCCGGCCAAACAACAATATGAATACATCGTATTCGGAGAAGTAAAAGATTGGGATTACAACTATAAAAAAGGTACGGTAATCGACGGACGCTACTATCTGCCTGCCGATTTCGACCCGAACAAAAAATACCCGCTAATTGTCTATTATTACGGGGGAACGACTCCGGTAGAACGCAGTTTCGGCGGACGCTATCCATTCAATTTATATGCGGCGAACGGGTATGTAGTGTACGTACTCCAGCCTTCCGGCACAATCGGTTACGGCCAGGAATTCTCGGCCCGTCACCAAAATAATTGGGGAAAAATTACCGGAGATGAAATTATCAATGCTACCAAAGCTTTTATCAAGGCACATTCATTTATCGATGCTACCAAAGTAGGATGCATGGGAGCTTCTTACGGCGGCTTTACGACTATGTATCTGACGACACATTCGGATATATTCACCTGTGCGATCTCTCATGCCGGCATCTCTTCCCTCGACGGTTATTGGGGTGACGGTTATTGGGGATACACTTACAGTACAAATGCAACGGCTCACGCTTTTCCCTGGAACCGCAAAGACATTTATGTCGACCAAAGTCCGTTATTCAGTGCCGACAAAGCCCACAATCCCATTCTGTTGATCCACGGTACCAAAGACGTTAATGTACCGACGGCTCAAAGTATGCAGTTTTATACGGCACTTAAACTTTTAGGTAAAGATGTTGAATTGGTATTCGTCAAAGATGCCGATCATCATGTTGTAGATTACAAACAACGTATCCTATGGAACAATACGATTATGGCCTATTTTGCCAAATATCTGAAAGGGCAGCCTGCCTGGTGGGAAAACCTTTATCCGGAGAAAAATTTATAAATGGGTAAAAACCGGAGTTTACCCAAAAACATTACCTTTGTGAAAATTAAAAATAAAACCCTAGAATAATGAATAAAACGATAAACAGAGCAGCAGACAACATCCGTATTCTGGCAGCTTCAATGGTCGAAAAGGCCAAATCGGGACATCCCGGAGGTGCTATGGGCGGTGCCGATTTCATCAACGTATTGTATTCGGAATTTTTAAACTTCGATCCGGACGACATGACGTGGGCGAACAGGGACCGTTTCTTCCTGGATCCGGGACATATGTCTCCGATGTTATATTCCGTACTTTGTTTAACAGGTAATTACAGTCTGGAAGATTTGCAAAACTTCCGTCAATGGGGTAGTATCACCCCCGGTCATCCCGAAGTAGACAAGGCCCGGGGCGTAGAAAACACTTCCGGTCCGCTTGGTCAGGGACATGTAATGGCCATCGGTGCTGCTATTGCCGAACGCTTTCTGGTAGCTCGTTTCGGTGAATGGATGTCTCATAAAACTTACGCATTCATCTCCGACGGTGGTATTCAGGAAGAGATTTCACAGGGTGCCGGACGTATCGCCGGTACACTGGGATTAGCTAACCTGATTATGTTCTACGATGCCAACAACATCCAGTTATCAACCAAGGTAGAAGAAGTTACCGCCGAAAATACGGCTGAAAAATACGAAGCCTGGGGCTGGAATGTCATCACCATAAACGGTAATGATGCCGATCAGATCCGGGAAGCATTGACGGCTGCCGGTGCAGAAAAACAACGCCCTACCCTGATCATCGGCAAAACATTGATGGGCAAAGGTGCCGTCGGTGCTAACGGAGAGGACTTTTCCAATAAAGTATCCACTCACGGTCAGCCTTTGACCGGAGCCGGTGCTTCCATTGACAAAACAATTGAAAATCTCGGAGGTAACCCACAAAATCCATTTGCTATTTTCCCGGACGTACAGGAATTTTATGCCAAAGTACTGGAAGAAAAACGGACTTACGCCCGCAAGAAAAAAGCCGAACAGGCAGCCTGGGAAAAGGCAAATCCGGAACTGGCAATCCGATACCATAAATACATGTCGGGCGAGACTCCGGCCATCGATTACAAAGCCATTGCCCACAAAGCCAATATCGCAACCCGTGCAGCTTCTGCCGATGTGTTGGTAGAATTGGCTAAACAAGTCGACAATATGATTGTCAGTTCTGCCGACCTTTCCAATTCGGACAAAACCGACGGATTCATCAAAGGAGGTGCCCGTAATCTTGTGAAAGGCGATTTCTCGGGTAAATTCCTGCAAGCCGGAGTATGCGAATTGACAATGGCCGCTCTTTGCAACGGGATAGCTTTACACGGTGGTATTCATGTAGCCTGCGGAACATTCTTCGTATTTTCCGATTATATGAAACCGGCTTTCCGCCTGTCGGCTTTGATGGAAGTTCCGGTAAAATACATCTGGAGCCATGACGCATTCCGCGTTGGTGAAGACGGCCCTACTCATCAGCCCATCGAACACGAAGCTCAATTGCGGCTAATGGAAAAACTACAGAATCATCACGGTAAAATGAGTATGCTGGCATTACGTCCGGCTGATGCCGCTGAAACTTCTGTAGCCTGGAAGATGGCTATGGAAAATACCCATACTCCGACAGCCCTCGTGCTATCACGTCAGAACATCAATGATCTTCCATCGGACAGAGATCGTTACGAAGAGGCTTTACAAGCAGAAAAAGGAGCATACATCGTCGTTAAAAACAGCGACGATCCGGATGTTATTCTGATCGCTTCCGGCTCGGAAGTAGCAACATTGGTCGAGGCCGCTCATTTACTACAGGAAAGAAAAGGTATCCGTTCACAAGTGGTATCGGCCATTTCCGAAGGTCTTTTCCGTACACAATCTGCCGCTTACCAGGAAAAAGTCATCCCGGCAGCCAAACCGAAATTCGGTCTGACGGCAGGCTTGTCCGTTACCCTCGAGGGCCTGGTAGGCTGTAACGGTAAAATCCACGGTGTAAATCATTTCGGATACTCCGCTCCTGCTAAGGTTCTGGATGAGAAATTCGGTTTCACCGGTGAATTCGTATACAACGAAATCTGCGAAATGCTCGGAAAATAAAAAGCCGGATGATCCGGTCTTACTTTACTCCTTCCGGAAATCAGTAATACACTGTCCGGAAGGAGTTTTTACATAAAAAAATCCCTCCGGTCATCATGGTCCGAAGGGATTCAGCTATATCAAAATACACTACTTTACTTTCTCGATCACACCGGTAAGAGCATTGAACACTTCATCTATCGTTCCATCCCCTTTTATGGCATGACGGATTTTTTCATAATGCCGGGCTACCGGAACCGTCTTTGCATGATACTCCTGAAACCGTTTATTAATAGCCTCTTCCGTATCGTCGGCACGTCCTTCAATTCTGGCTCTCTCCAACATCCGGCGCTTCAGCTCTTCTTCCGGAACTTCTATGCTCAAAAGACATTTCAAAGGTCCTCCTGCCTCCATCAGCATCTCGTCCAATTTTTGTGCCTGAGCAACTGTCCGGGGAAAACCGTCAAACAGGAACCCATCGACATTTTCACTCTTTGCGATGCTATCCTGAATCAACCGGATCACAAATTCATCGGACAACAACTCTCCGCTATTGATAATATCCGCAGCCATTTTACCCAGTTCCGTACCTTCGGCTATTTCTTTTCGGATCATATCTCCCGTAGAAAGATGAGCCAGATTATATTTTTCTACAATTCTTTTTGCCTGCGTACCCTTACCGGCACATGGCGGACCAAATAATGCAATATTCAACATTTCCGTATGATTTATTCTGTTTAATTAAATACTCCACTGGGTACATTTAAGCATTTTACGGCTACCCGGCAAAACGAAACCTAAAATCCCAACCGTCTAATCACTTAAATCCGGTCAAAAGTAATAAATAAAAGACAAAAAGAAGTACGATAATGCACAGAAAGAAATAATTTAATACTTACCGGCAGCCCCGGCCAAAACCTAAATCAAAAATCACAAATCGTAAATAACCCAAATCAAAGACTTTATCTTCGGTCGAAATTTTTCATTTTCCATTATTCTGATTTATCTTTGGGATATGAAAAAGAAAGCGACTGTACATCGGAAAAAAACACATAAAACATCAAAAAAACGGCGCCGGTTCAGAATTCTGAAATGGCTGATCATTTTACTTTTACTGGGAGCAGCTCTTATCGGCGCTTTTGTTTACTCCGTATATATCGGGCTATGGGGAAAACTTCCCGATTATACGGAACTACGAAATATCCGAAATGCAGAAGCATCGGAATTATACAGTGAAGACGGAGAATTACTGGGAAAATATTTTGTCGAAAACCGTACAAATGTCAATTTCGGGCACATCTCCCCCAATGCCATAAATGCTTTAATCGCTACAGAAGATGTCCGTTTTTACGAGCATCACGGATTCGATAAAATCAGTATGCTACGGGTGATTTTTAAAACTTTACTGTTAGGCGACCGTTCTTCAGGGGGCGGCAGTACAATCAGCCAGCAACTGGCCAAAAATCTATATCCCCGGGAAGAACACCAGGTAACATTTATGCCTGTCATAAAGCTAAAGGAAATCCTCACCGCTCACCGTCTGGAACAACTCTATACAAAAGACGAAGTTCTGACCCTCTATCTGAATACAGTCTCTTTCGGAGAACGTACTTTCGGCATAGAAAGTGCTGCCCGGAAATATTTTTCGACTTCGGCTTCCGATCTGACAATTCCTCAGGCAGCTACTTTAATCGGGATGCTGAAAGGTCCTTCACGTTATAATCCGCGCCTGAATCCTGAAAGGGCATTACAGCGCCGCAATACGGTCATCAATCAGATGGTCAAATATGACATGCTGCAAGACTCTGCCGGAGAAAGACTAAAGCAAGAAGTATTAGGTTTAGATTACCGGCCTGAAAACCATTATTCCGGTCTTGCCCCCTATCTTAGGGAAAAAATACGTCAGGATGCCGGGCGTATCCTGAATGAATACAATGCCAAACACGGAACCGGTTACAATTTGTACACGGACGGCCTTCGCCTGACAACAACCCTCGATGCAGATATGCAACGCTATGCGGAAACGGCAACCGCAGTATATATGAAAAAATTGCAAAACGATTTTTATACGCATTTTGGAAAAAAAGAACCCTGGCAAAATACACCCCGGGTGCTGGAACAGGCTATAAAAACCAGTCCTGTATATTTATCCCTCAAAAATCAGGGCCTGGGGGAAAAAGAAATTATGCAGGCTATGAACCAGAAGAAACCCATGGTCATATATAGTGCATACCAGGGAGAGACAAAAGTAGAAATGTCTTCTATCGATTCATTAAAACATTACCTGAAAATACTACATCCCGGACTCATCGCCGTAGAACCGCATACCGGAAAGGTAAAAGCCTGGGTCGGCGGATTGGATTACAAATATTTCCAATACGATCAAATTGAAGCTCCCCGGCAAGTCGGTTCGGTCTTTAAACCTGTCGTTTACAGCGCAGCCATACATTACGGAGCCCGTTTAGATGCCTACTACAAAAACGAACAAAAAACTTATAAAGAATACGATAACTGGACACCCCGGAATTCCGACAACGATTATACCGGATATTACACCTTAAAAGGCGCTCTTAGTAAATCAATCAACACCATTGCCGTTGAAGTGTTACTTCAAACAGGTATCGAGAATACCCTCGTTCATGCTCACAATCTGGGTATTCATTCCGAATTACCCCAATATCCTTCTTTGGCCCTGGGAGTTGCCGACATCCCCTTATCCGAAATGATAAAACCTTATATGGCTTTTGCCAACAACGGCAAACTGGCACAACCGTACTATCTGGCGGAAATCAAAGACAAAGACGGAAAAATATTATATCAGGCCCCCCAAGCTGAATTTCAGGAAGTACTACCGGCAGAAGAAGCACATATCATGAGCAATATTCTATCCGCCGTTATTGAAGAAGGTACCGGCCGCAGATTGAAAAGCAACTATGGTTTAGTCAATGAATTAGCCGGTAAAACCGGTACGACTCAAAATCAGGCCGACGGTTGGTTTATCGGTTATAATCCCCGTATCGTTGTAGGTGTCCGGGTAGGAGCCAATAACATGAATATCCATTTCAATTCAACCTCCCTGGGACAAGGGGCTAATACAGCCCTACCTATTTTCGGGCTGTTTATGCAGGCATGTCTGAAGGATGCGGACTATGCTTATTGGGAACGCTTAACTTTTCCCTACGTTTCCATTCCACAGGAAAAAGATCTAGAAACTCCGGTTTTTAAAGAAAAGATGAACCTTTTCGACCGGATCGGAAACAAAAAAATGGAGAAACGTTCTCTGGCACATCCTCAGGACACCGTTACCAAGAAAGAGAAAAAAGGATTATTCCGGAAAATCGGAAACCTGTTCCGGAAAAAAGAAAAATAGAAAATTTCAATTTACGACTGAGAATTTGAAAACAGAAAAAGAATTGCCGGGATCGGTTTATTATAAATTTTAAACCGATCCCGGCAACTCTTATATTTCATCGTCCAACCTTTCCGGACAAGCTAAAACCGGAAGCCACGGAAATAAGAAACGCAAACCTCTATACTATCGTCAAAGCCTGACAAAAGCAAGCCCAAATCGTAAATCATAAATCGTAAATCTAAAATAAATAACCCTTTCCTACTCCTTCACGCCGTATACGCGTTGTGCGATTTTTTTCACAGCCACGACAAAGAAACCAGTCAGTACCAAATTGAGTACCAAACTAAGGATAGAAACAATCACAGCAATTCCACCTAATTGGTATCCCAAGGCAATCACGATAATTCCGGCCCCAACTTCCCCCCGGGTAAACATACCGATAGAAAGTGCCAATCGTTCAAGAATATTACGATCTCTGTAAAAAAACAACGGGAACATCTTACCGATATTGGAAAGCAAGGTTACCGCACATACATGCAAAGCTATCGTCCCCCAATCGGGCAAATGAAAGCCGGCAGCTTCCGTATCGATCCCGACAAACAGAGGAGTACTCAACCCAACCAAGAACATAAACAGATAAGAAATAAAGCCGGCTGCATTTTCCTCCTCTTTTCCTGTCTTATGCACGGTTTTCATTACCATTCCCAAGACAAAAGCCGGTAAAAGCACTTCGAGATGAATGGCTCCCTCCTGCCCCATAAATACCTTGGATATCAAATAAATACTCTCACACGCCGCTACCAAACAAACAGAATATATTACAATGGCTTTCCAGGACTGAGGTAAATTCAAACTGTTCAATTTTTTCCAGCCGAATACCAGTAACAGACAAACAACCAATACAATGGCGAACAATTGCCATTTAAAACCGATCATCAGTATCTGTAAAGGAATCATCAAAAGGATAGTATCTAAATCGTCGAAAATCGCCAACACCTGTGTTTTTTGATAAATCCATTCCTTTTTCAAGCCCGCAGCCGCCAACATGGTAAAAAGTATTCCGGCAGAAGTAGGCGCAGCAAACCGGCTTACCAACAAATTCTTATCCCAGGATAAATCATTGTAGGGCAAAATATAGATATAATAAAAAGCGACTAACAACCAAGGTACTGCTGCCGTAGCCATTGCAATAAAATAGTCTTCGGTATAAGACTTCCATTTAGCTTTATTCAGCTCAAATTCCCGACCGACATTAATCATGATAAAAGCCAGACAAATGAACATCAGGTTCTTGAATACAAATACAAACGTCTCATACGTATCGCTAAATAAAGAAGGAAGAACCTGTGAAAAAAATAAACCGATCAATAAGAACAAGGAGAATAATAAAACTTTTTTCATTTATTAGGAATTAATAGATCGTACCATAACCGGCCGATACTGTTATCAATTTCGTCCGGCAAAAATAAAATATTTGTGACAATACGACAAATCATTTCGATAAGTTCCGAAATTTATTCATAATTCAACACTTTAGGTTTACGAACCTGGAAATCGTAAAATCCATTCTGTAAATTTCCGGACATAGAAGCCTCAAATACCCGCATATCTTTCGGCGCTGAAGGATAGAAAGACAAACGCAAACTAATGTTTTTAAAGACAATATTATCGTTTCTGAGATTGATAGCAAATCCCATTCCCCAATAGGCTCTGCTCTTGAATATAGATGTATTTTCAGGAGCAATGGCTCCGACATCCACAAAACCGGTCAAAGCAGCCCGGAATCCTTTTTTAATATAAGGCATGAAAAAAGTCGCCGACAAAGAAGTCGAAAGCTTCTGATTTCCGCACAATGTATCAGAATCGAATCCCAATATATCATAATCCTTCATATAAAGATGATCTGCCGGATAACGCCGTATTCCCAGTACGTAGTTTATATCATTATAAAAGCGGAAACGCCAGGAACCCAGTGCCTGCAAATTGCTGATATGATGCAATCCGACCTTCAACATCCCCCGCTCAAATCCCCCCTGATTTATATACGATCCAATCCCGGCATCGAAAGAATACAAACGCTCTGTAGGAAAATCAAAATGGGAATAGCGGACTTCGTAACTGACATAAGCAGAATTCTGAAAATCATTATTCTCATAACCAAATGTCAATGCCGAATAAAAACCGGAAGGAATATCTTCCGTACGTCCGAAATCATAAATCAGATTCGCTTTATAATACCTCAATTTCCGGAAAATAAGAGAACCGAAATAATTCCGGCGATTGTAATAAAACTGATTCGAATCAGAAGATACAACGGGACGGGCATTGAAAATCGTATTCAGAAAACGCCCGGTAATATAAAAATTCCGGTTGTAATTATGACGCGTATTCAGCAAAAACGATTTTCCCACCCATACGTCGAAAGCATGGTAATTAAAAGGAACATCCTGATGTATGATATTGACATCCGGTAAAACATCGGCACGATAAACCCGTCCCACAGTAAATCCGCCCGCCCATTTTATCCGGGATGTCAGAAACTGCCGGTCCAGCGATCCCCAAATCTGTTTCGCCGAGTAATCATTCTGATAATAACCGAGAAAGTCAAAGTGGCTACCGAAAGCACTATTGACTTTATACCGTACCGTATTGCCCCACTTCTGATCTTTTGTTCCCCGGTAGCTGAAATCATATTCGACAATATGCCCCAGGCGCATAAAATTCTTATTGGCCACTTCAATCCGGGCATTATTCAGAAAATTGGAAGACACTTCCGCACCCCAGGAAAACTGATCTTTGCAAATAATCGTCAGAACCACCTCGTCCGGATTATCTTTATCTTCAGCCACCATAACCGTAGCATCGTCGATATTATCCAGACGACGAAGTAAAATCTCATTCTGTACAATTTCAAAAGGCACCAGACGCATTCCGGGTTTTAAAGTCAATTGTTTCCGGAGAATACGGTCGGCGGATTTCATGTGTATCTTATTCGCCGCATTTTTAAGCCACCCCAAATCCATTTCCAAATAAGTTGTGTCATATACACTTGTACCATAAGGGGGGAGCACTTCAATATGGATTTCTTTTATGATCTTTCCCGCATAGGCTTTAAACCGTTCCTCACTGTTCTGCGTACGCATAACATTGACCCGGTTACGCCGAGGCTCGACAAAAATCATTTTGTACAACTCTTTGGTAAAAGATGACTTGTAAGCCACATTTTTTATCCGGACATATTCATATTTCAATGTATCCCGGATCAGGCTATCCGGTAAAAAAACCCGGGGACGGGAAAGTATCTTCTCCCGGTTGGCGGTAATCGTGTCCTGTTCTGTTACAGATTGGGCTACAGAAACAGTATTTCCTGCAACCAACAGATTCAGCAATAGGCACAAACCGATCAACCGTTTTATCATTTCCCCCTCCTCTCTGTCCTTATTTCAATACCATTTTCTCAAAAGCCGGAGACATCCAGATTTCCGATTTACCATCCCGCTCATATACAAAGCATACCTCCAAACCGGGATGCTTAAGTACAATCTCTTTACTTTTCTCTAACCCCAGCACCATAAAGGCTGTAGCATAAGCGTCCGCCTCCATACAGGTTGGAGCATAAACACTCGAACTCAAAATATCCCGTTGTACCGGATATCCGGTCAGCGGGTTCAGGGTATGCGCATATTTCTTCCCTTCGTGAATATAATAATTGCGGTAGTTACCTGATGTTGCAATAGCACCTTTTGTCAACTCAACAACTAATTCCAGTTGCCGGTTTTGCACTTTCGGATCATCAATCGGTTTATCAATTCCGACCCGCCACGGACGGTTTTTGTCACTCACACCTTTCACCCGGATTTCTCCACCGATATCCACCATATAATCCTCTACCCCCTGTTTCTGCAAATAATCGGCAGCCAAATCCACCCCCAATCCTTTGGCAATGGAACTCGCATCCATTTCAATCCCCTCTTTTTCTTTCAACAAACGTCCTTCTTCCAAACGTAATCTTCCCATTCCCACATACTGCAATAAAGAATCTATTTTTGCCGGTACCGGAAAACTGTCCCGTTTATATCCAAATCCCCAGGCATTCGATAAAGGAGCTACCGTGATATCAAAAGCCCCTTCCGTCTCCCGGTTTACCTGAACAGCCACCCTGAACATACAGGCAAACAAAGAATCTACCCGCTCTGTCTGGCCACGATTCAATCTGGAAATCACAGAACTATCGTTAAACATCGAAAGCGATGCATTCACACGTTCCAGCTGTCCGATTAATTCACGCCCTAAATCCCTGTCTGCCCGGTAAGTTATCCGATAATAAGTGCCGTAAATACCGCCTTCTGTGTACCGGTACGTTTTCGCCTGGCAGGCTCCCAGCAAGCAAAGCATTCCTACATACAACCAATATTTCATATTATTCTCATATTAATTCACCACTTTTGATCCCTGTTTCCAGACTAAAAATAATAACCCAGACTAAAATAAATCCCTAAGTTCTTATCCCAATTTGACATATCGAACAACAACTCGATAGGCCCTATTAAAGTATCGTAAGAATAAGATATACCCCCGCCCCAAATATCATCCCCACCCAATATATCAAAAAAATTCTTCTCCTGTTTGGCATAATTGGCTGTAGCCGTTACATAGTGTTTCGAACCGATCCGATACCGCAGTTTCATTCTCAGAGCCAACACCGTATTATCAAACGTTTCAAAATGATGGATACCTACAAACGGTAATTGTTGCGACATATACCGTCCAGCAACTTCGCCTCCCATATAATTCCGGTATGAAAAAGGGATGTCCCGGCCGATCAATATCCTTCCGTAAAAAGCAGGCAAAACAGTAAATCTCCGGCTCAATGACCAGGCTGTTTCGAAATTTCCGGCAAGGGCAGAAAAAGGAGCTCCACCGTCATAATGAATGCCGTTATCGGTATAAAGAGAATACTCTCCTAAAAAAGAAACGCCCCGGGTAGGATAATACTTCTTATCGAAGGTTTCATAACGGGCCAAAGCATGATATCCCAGAAAACCTTCCGGCTTCGCCTGGGTCGTCATTGAATGGTCCGAATACAAAAAAGACTCATAATCGAAATATTCATAGCGAATCCCCAGCATAAATTTACAATTTAAAAGATTGATATCCGAAAAACTCAATTCCCCAACATGCTGGGAAAAAGTAATATTATCCAATTTATGGCCTTTACGGTAAAGATCGATATCGTTGTATTTATACATATACGATAATCCGGCTCTACGTAAAAAGTTTTCTCCGAATAAATACTCGGCTTTTACATACGGATTCATACTCAAACGTCCGGTTAACGACAATTGAAAACCACGTAAATTCTTGGGTGAAATCGTTGTATTCAACAATATGGCAGCCATTTCCTGCGAATCAAAACGAAAACCGAAATTAATTGAGCTCGTCGGCTTTTCTTTCAATGTCAGGGTCAGATCGTACACTTCTTTTCCATTTAACTGATAATTTACATAAGAAAAAGATCCCGTGCCGTAAAGTATAGCTATCGCCCGATGTAAATCACCAATCGAAATATCGGTATTTTCTGTCAGATGGACTTTCTTACGTATCCATTTTTCTTCTTTGGCAGGAACACCTTCGATCAATATTTGTCCGATCCTTAAAGAATCTGTTATAATGAACTTATTCTCGATTTTTTTCTCGGCCTTTTCCGTCTTAGCCAGTCCCAACTGTTCTTTTAACTTCATAAATTCATCCCAATGCGCCCAGGCTGCCTCTTCTCCCCGCCGAATCAGAGTATCTATAGCTTCCGGATCAAAACTGGCTGCTGAATAAGGTACAATATCCGGTTTAATATACAGGTCACACAACTTAATGTTATCCTCATATTTATCCATTCCCATAAACGAAGTCAACTGATCCAGAATATCTAAAACAGAATTCAATTGATCTCTCTTGCGAAGCTCGGAAGACACATCAACGCCGATAATAATATCAGCTCCCATTGCCAAACCGACATCCGTGGGGAAATTATTGGCTATACCCCCGTCCACCAACAACATGGAATCGAGCCGGACAGGAGCGAAAACCCCGGGAATAGCCATACTGGAACGCATCGCCAAAGGCAGGTTGCCCTTATTCAAAACAACTTCCTTCCCATTAACAACATTGGCTGCCACACAGGAAAAAGGGATAGGTAATGTCAAAAAAGACAAGGAATCGTGATAACCGATCGTCAATTCCGAAAACAGATTGTAAATATTTTGTCCGCTGATAAACCCGGAAGGCACTTGTATACGCCGTCCTCCGATCATCGGAATGGATACCAGATATTTCTCATCCGTTTCTTTCTGAGAAAACGGAAGATTATACCGATACACCCGGTCGCTCAATAAAAAAGACCAATTCTGTTTTTTTACCAAACTGTCCAGCATCTCCGCATCATATCCGATGGAATAGAGTCCTCCGACAATGGATCCCATACTGGTTCCAGCAATATAGTCAACCGGTATACCTGCCCGTTCCAAAACCTTTAGTACACCGATATGAGCAACACCCTTTGCCCCTCCGCCACTTAATACCAAACCGACTTTTTTCCGTTCTGCCTGGAGAGAATATGTCAATGCCATAAAAATGACGAATAAAAATACGAACTTCTTCATCAGAATGATCTGTTTTATCAAATTAGAATAACAAATTTAGTTCTAATTTAAGAAATAACTTCCGGCAAGAATGTTAAAAAAGGTATCTGTCCGGCTCCAATTGTCCAATAGCCGAATATTTAATTATTTTTGCATAAAATAAGGGAAAAAGCAGGGTTTATACAAAACCGGATCCATCCGGTCTGTATTTCCATACACCCAGGAATCGTTCCTTAAAATAAACGACATAACATGGCAAAAATACTGATTATCGACGACGAACGGAGTATCCGGAACTCCATGAAAGATATCCTTACTTTTGAAAAACACGATGTCATTCTGGCGGAAAACGGCATGGAAGGGATTGTTGCCGTAAAGACAGAAAAACCGGAATTGGTATTCTGTGATATCAAAATGCCGAAAATGGAAGGAATCGAAGTACTCGAAAGAATCAAGGAATTTTCCCGGGATACTCCTGTCGTTATGATTTCCGGACACGGCACAATCGACACGGCTATCGAGGCTATAAAAAAAGGAGCTTATGATTTTATTGAAAAACCCCTCGATTTAAACCGGATTCTCATTACGATCAAAAATGCCACAGATAAAACATTATTAATACAGGAAGCCCAGACTTTAAAAACCAAGGTCAGCAAAAAATATGAAATGATCGGACATTCCGAGGCATTGGAAAAGATCAAACATATGATCGAAAAAGTTGCCCCATCAGATGCCCGGGTATTGATTACCGGTCCGAACGGTTCAGGTAAAGAACTGGTTGCCCGTCAATTACATGAAAAAAGCAATCGCCGGGACAATGCATTTATTGAAGTCAATTGTGCTGCCATTCCTTCCGAACTTATCGAAAGTGAATTATTCGGACACGAAAAAGGCTCTTTCACTTCCGCCATCAAACAGAAAAAAGGAAAATTCGAACTGGCACACGGCGGTACGATCTTTCTGGATGAAATCGGCGATATGAGCCTGGATGCCCAAGCCAAAGTATTGCGTGCATTACAGGAAAACAAAATCAGCCGGATAGGCGGAGACGGTGATATTCCGGTAGATGTACGGGTCATTGCCGCCACCAATAAAAACCTGAAGGAAGAGATTTCCAAAGGTAATTTCCGGGAAGATTTATACCACCGTCTTAGCGTTATTATCATCGACGTTCCTGCTCTGAATGAACGTTCCGAAGACATAGAAGAACTGATTCAACATTTTATAGAAGAAATTTGTACCGAAATGCGCACTTCTCCGAAACAAATAGAACCGGCTGCCGTATCCATGCTGCAGGGGTGCGAATGGACTGGAAATATCCGGGAACTACGCAACGTCGTAGAACGTCTGATCATTTTATGTGGTCCGACCATTACTGCAGAAGACGTACAACTATACAAATAAAAAACAGATACAATAACGATGGATAAACTTCATATTCTGATCACCGGTCGTCGTAACAGCGGTAAAAGCTCACTCATCAATGCCTTAACGGGACAGAAAATAGCGATTGTTTCGGATATCCCCGGTACAACAACCGATCCGGTAAAGAAAAGTTTCGAAATACCCGGTTTTGCCTCCGTAATTTTTGTTGATACAGCCGGTATCGATGATGAAGGCGAACTCGGTAAACAACGGGTCAATAAGACCTTTGAGCAATTGCCCCGGGCAGATATCGCCATTCTGGTTATTACGGCAAACCGGTTTGAGAGAGAAGAAGAACTACTGGCTGAACGTTTCAGTTCTCTTCGTTTGCCCTTTTTGATTCTGCACAACAAAGCAGATCTCTCTCCCCTCAATCCGGTCCTGCAAACCAGTCTTGAAAGCCAGTATAAAGTCCCGGTCATCGATTTCAGTGCCTATGATAACAAAACTGTCCCCGGTTTACTCGACGCTCTGCGCCGCATTGCAAAAATCTCCAATCCTTCACCTTTACTGGAAGGACTTGTAAATCCGCAGGACATCGTGATGCTCATCACCCCTATCGACTCCGAAGTTCCGGTAGGCCGCCTCATTTTACCTCAGGTACAGGCAATACGGGATATTCTCGATAAGCATTGTATCAGTGTCGTACTTCAACCGGAAGAAATCTCCCATTTTTTATCAACCACCGGTATTATACCGAAATTGGTTGTTACCGACAGTCAGGTATTTAAAAAAGTAGCGACACTTATTCCGGCCGACATACCGCTTACCAGCTTCAGTATTTTACTGGCCCGGCAAAAAGGATGTTTTCAAAAGTACCTGGAAGGCACTCAATACATCCGGCATCTGCAAGACAACGATACAATCCTGATGTTGGAATCCTGTTCTCATCACGTCAGTTGCGAAGATATCGGGAGAGTTAAACTACCGAATTTATTACGCCAATACAGCGGCAAGCAATTGAATTTTGAATTTATTTCCGGCTTAGACCCGATTACACATCCGTTAAATACCTATGCCCTCGTTATCCAATGCGGAGGTTGTATGGTCACACATACGCAATTGAAAAACCGCCTTCTCCCATTTATTGAAGCAGGCATACCGGTCAGCAACTACGGCATGGCCATCGCTTTTCTTTCCGGCATTTTCGACCGTACAATCGCTCCTTTAAAAAAATAGGAACAAATACCGGCTACTTCGCTGATCTTACAAATAGCTTCCATGCCGGTATATTCCAAAATTGTAATCAAAAATTAAATCTGAAATCGAAGTCTGATTTTTCCAAAAACAATCTAAACAGTAAATTTAAAATCGATCCCTCTTGATTTTCATTTAATCAATGGTCTTAAATCCCTGTCCGATAATTTCTTTTGCTTCCATAATGGTCGTAAATGCTTTCGGGTCGATTTTAAAAATAGCCCGTTGCAAAGTAACGACCTCTCTCCGGTTTACCACCGTCATAATCATTTCCTTTTCAGTACGGTTAAACATACCGTTTACAGGAACGATGGAACCACCGCGATGTAATTCGGTAAGAATATAGTTACGGATTTCTTCTGTCTTTTCGGAAACAATAAAGAATGTTTTATCACTCGAATATCCCTGAATAACAATATCGATTACTTTTCCCATTAGGAAAATCGTCAACCAGGAATAAAACGGTACTTTCCAATCCTGAAATACGATTAAACCGCACAGTACAATAACAGAGTCTACTGTCATCTGTAACATACCGATCGGCTTACGGGTCAACTTATTTAAAATAGAAGACAATACATCCGTACCACCGCTGGAAGAACGTGTCTTTAAAATCAATCCGGCTCCGATACCGATAACGACCCCACCGAAAACACTGGCCAAAAGAACCTCGTCTTGCAACTGAAACGGATCGTAAGGATGCGGGTGCCCACATGCTTTCAGAAAAAGAGGCATACCGTCGGCGAACATGGCTACCAGTAAAAAGCAGATAAAAGTCTTCAAACCGAATTGTTTACCCAACACTTTTACCCCCCATAAACTCAAAGGTAAATTGAAACACAAAGCCGCCATACCGATCGGAAACCCTAGCTGATAATGCAATATCGTCGAAATACCATAAATACCCCCTGGTACGATTTTATACGGTGTCATAAAAAAAGTATACCCGATAGAGATGACAAAAGAACCTAATATGAGAGTGGCATAGGTCTGAAACCAACGGGCTGAAAAAATTTTATCCTTATAAAAGGAAATGTTCATAACATTCATGTTTACAGAAAGTTTTAATTCATACTTACCGGTAAATCAATCATCACCGGGACACCAGTTAAAATTCGCGCAAATATACTCCGGCCTTTTTCAAAAAAATATGACATTTGTCATGTTTTTACAAATATGACATAAACCTGGAAAATAGTAAATAATTTACTTTCACTATAAAGGTTTCCTGTCTGTCACAAATTAAATATTCTATGTAATCCATAATAGATCCGGATATTTTGACACCCTTTGCATAATGTAATATGTAAACAATAAACGGAGCAATGGACTTAATCTTTATAAAAAGACGAGAGAATCCATAAAAAATGCTTATTATTGCACTTCACACAAAACCCACTTCACCGCTTAAAGGCTTTTTGCCTTTAAAAAGATCAACAGAACGATTAAAAGTTCATTAAACAATAAGCTACATGAGTAAAACCAAAAATAAAATTATCAATGTCGCCAAAAATTTATTTAAAGAAATCAGCGTATATAAAGCTACAATGAGCGATATCGCCTCTGCTGCCAAAATGAGCAGGCGTACCCTCTATACCCATTTTAAAAGCAAGGACGAACTTTATAAATACGTCGTTGAAGACGAAGTGAACAGTATTAACGAAAAACTTCAAAAAGCTGCAGATTCGCCTCTTCCTCCCGACAGACGTCTAAAATTGTATATCTTGCAACATTTTGGGGTAATTGACAGTTTAGTACGAAGTAACCGTTATATCCGTTACGATTTCCTTTTCAATAATATCCGTGTGGAACATCTACGGCAAGATATAGATCGCAAAGAAATCAAATTGCTTACGGGAATTGTACGGGAAGGCAAAGAAAAAGGCATTTTCCGGGTAAGTGATCCCCGTATCTTCTCACAAAACTTATTGCTCATGTTTAAAAGCCTGGAGCAAGCTTTTATCCTGGCCAACCGGAAAGATAAAAATTCCCGTACCATATTGGAATATATTGATCTGATGTTCTATGGGATCATCAACCAGCAAAACAGTCCACGAAGTCAGTAACTACGTTTCTGTCAAGCGCGGCTTTGCCGCCGTTGAGAAAAGTAAAGCCATTATAAATCGACGACTCTAAAAGATACAGTATTCCCTGATAGTAGTATAGCCAACAGTATTTCAATACTACTTAGTTCTATTAAAAGAGATAATAAAAAATTCCGGGTAGATGTTTTTCGAAAGTTTCAATACTACTTAGTTCTATTAAAAGTGGATCTCCGCTTCATTTATTTGTTTTTCTACACTATGTTTCAATACTACTTAGTTCTATTAAAAGTACAAAACAACTATTGATGCTATAATTGATGAAATTAGTTTCAATACTACTTAGTTCTATTAAAAGGAGATTGAGGTATGCGGTCTACAACTTCTTTAATAAGTTTCAATACTACTTAGTTCTATTAAAAGTTAGCAACTGTAAATTTAATTAGCAACTGTAATTAGGTTTCAATACTACTTAGTTCTATTAAAAGACTCTACCTACGAAACAAACAAAACCGGTAACATTAGTTTCAATACTACTTAGTTCTATTAAAAGTGTTCCGGATGCTCGTCTTCAGCGTCCTGAATTTCTGTTTCAATACTACTTAGTTCTATTAAAAGTAACTTTCGCCTGCTTCTCCGATAGCTTTATAATCGTTTCAATACTACTTAGTTCTATTAAAAGAAAGAACCGGATCGGTATGACAATACTCATACCGTAGTTTCAATACTACTTAGTTCTATTAAAAGTGGAGATGGCTTTAAAGAGGGAGCGTGATTTAAAGGAGTTTCAATACTACTTAGTTCTATTAAAAGCAAGGAACCATAACATCAAAGATGAAACGGGATACGGTTTCAATACTACTTAGTTCTATTAAAAGACCTTTAACATAGATGCGTTTTTCATGTTCGAATAAGTTTCAATACTACTTAGTTCTATTAAAAGGTTAATACTCTTATGCGCGAGGTTCAATTTGTTGAGTTTCAATACTACTTAGTTCTATTAAAAGTATTATCTCGAAAGAGGGAGTAGAATCGATTATCACGTTTCAATACTACTTAGTTCTATTAAAAGCTTTAACTTATGAAAACAAACATCTTTTCAAAATTAAGTTTCAATACTACTTAGTTCTATTAAAAGGCATTAAACATCATATCATACAAATTTGACAATCAACTATTTATCAATTATATTGCCATTGTTTTTTACCGTTGTTTGCAGTCGACCTGCAATTCTTAGATTTTTCCCGTCCTTCGACGACTATTTACAATCTATTCATTATCAATACGTCAAAGAACTTTTTATCTAAATTTTCAATAATCTGACCTAAAACAACCGATCTTTTCCCATAGGTCGACATTATATATGGGGATTGCATACATCTCTCCCCCTTATTTTTAGAAGTTTATATTCTTTCCTACCCGATTAATCATAAATCGGAAATCAAAGATCAATCTTCACTTTTCACAACATACAATTGTCCGGCCTGATAATCGACTACCTTTATCCGGCTTCCTTTTGTAATATAATCCCCCTCGGCAGATACGGCATCATAAATCTCTCCTTCTATTCTAATTTTACCTGCCGGACGAAGATCGGTTGTAGTAACACCTTCTTTATCCACTTCTTTTACAGCAGTCATATCCACCCCGACATACCCGTCCTCTGCCCGCTGTTCAGCATGCAAAGCAAGTGCCAACCGTCTGGAACCGAACAGCTTACCACTTAACCAAATACTTGAAATCAAAGCAAACAAAGAGCAGGTAATCACCAGAAACAGCGACCTGAGAATCATTCCGGCAAAATCTCCGAAAAACTCAAACGATATATCGTCGACCCCTGCCAATACCAATCCGGCAATAATACAGATAATCCCGCTGATTCCCGTTACCCCAAAACCGGGAATAACGAATATCTCCAAAAGCAATAACAGTCCGCCGATAACAAACAAAATAATATCCCCGTAATCGGCGATACCTTCCAGATACAAAGGAGCAAAATAGAGTATACAAGCCACTACGGAAGCCAATAGCGGAAATCCCACTCCCGGAGTCTGTAATTCAAAATAAATCCCTCCGATAATAAGCATAATCAAAAGTCCCTGTATTACCGGATTAATTAAAAAGCCAATAATCCGATCCAAACCAGTCGGATTATAAGTAGTTATCGTATAATTTTCTACCCCTCCCTGTTTAAGCACTTCACTTACATTTTCAGCTATACCGTCACAAAAACCATATTGTATTGCCTCATGCGGTGTAAAGGTCACCACTTTCCCGCTATCGGTTATTCCCTGAATATGAATCGTCTGATCGACCATAGCCTCTGCTATATGGGGATCCCTTTTCCACCGGTAGCTGGTGTCCCTCCCTTCTATCAGGGTATCCTTACCGTGGGCCTGGGCTGTTGCCCGTATCATTGAGCGCATATACGACTGGTATTTATCAGGCATGGCTTCACCGCTTTGATTAACTACAGTAGCCGCACCTATATTCGCTCCTTCTCTCATATAAATCCGGTCGCAGGCAATCGAAATCAAGGCTCCGGCAGAAGCAGCATTATTATCGATAAATACCCATACCGGTATCTTACTATTGAGTATCAGACTTCTCAAAGAATCAGCATACACTACCATTCCGCCATAGGTATTCATATCTATTAAGATGTAAGTTGCATTCTCTTCCTGAGCCTTCTCAAAAGATTTTTTGACCAAACGCCACACTTCAGGGCCGATCTCATCCTTTATATCCACTTTAAATACCAGGGTCCTTTCTCCTTCCGCCTGCACACCCAGCACCCATAAAAACATCGTTATGAATAAAACCAATCTTTTCATCACAATCATTAATTTAAAATTCAGGCGTTACATTAGATGTCACCCACTTTATTATTTTCCTAATTTAATAACACTGTATTTTTATTACAAATTATTTACGGAATATTTGAAATCAAATTTTCTGTATCGTTTCCTGCTTTTCCTCCGTCACCCGGTGAATCGCTACCGTTCCCGCTATAACCGATAAAATCGAAACAAAACTACAGGCAATGACACTAAGCCAGGGAATCATCAACGACAAAGCAAAAACACACCCGACGCCAGTCACCATACCCGCATTCTTATTGACATACCGAATGCTCTCTTTTACATTAAAACGCTTTCTTTCTATAGCATAATCCACAAAAGAAAAACCGTAAAAATAAGCAGATACCAGAAACAAGGCTACCGGAGCCAATAAACCGAGCAGCGGTATAAAAGAACACAATAACAACAATATCGTTATCAACAACTGAAAAAACATATTCCGGATAACGATCAGAATCCCTCTGAAAATCTCCCAAAGCAACTGTTTTAAACTGAAAGGGTATTTCTTTCCGGATAAATGTGCTTCCGTCCGCTCCGACAGCCAGGAATAAACCGGTGACATGACAATTAATATGATGTATCCACCGAATGCCATAAATAAAAGGAAATAAGTAATCCGCAGCAATATCCGTATCAGAAAACCGGCTGTACTACTCAACCACTGCAACCAGGATATACCTTCCAACCAACCTGTAATCTTCATTTCAACCAGTCCGGAAAGGCTGTCTCCTGCCAAACCGACCAGCCATTGCCCGGTCAAAAAAAGAAGGACCAGCACAATCAATGGAAAAATCAAAAACCAATAAAATTTACGGCTGAAAAGTATCTCAATGGCTTGGCCATATACTCCTATTCCCATAAAAAATCCTTGAAAAATACCCATAACCTATTTTCTAAATGTCTAAAGACAAAGTTAAAACTTTTCTCTTTTAACACAATTTTCAATTTTCAATTTTCAATTTTCAATTTCTTAATCCTATTTTTTGTATTTTTGTAAGCCTTGAAAAAATAGATGCATTAAAAATACTAAATATAATCATTATGCAAGCATTAACCGCTATTTCTCCTATCGATGGCCGCTATCGTGATAAAGTTGAAAGTTTATCCGAATATTTTTCAGAAAGTGGACTGATCCGTTACCGGGTCATGGTGGAAGTTGAGTACTTTATTGCACTTTGCGAATTACCGCTTCCTCAATTGAAGCCCTTCGACCACTCTTTATTTTCCCAATTACGGGAAATTTATATGGATTTTACGATAGAAGATGCGCAAAAGATTAAAGACATTGAAAAAGTAACCAACCACGATGTTAAAGCCGTCGAATATTTCATCAAAGAAAAATTCGACGCTCTGAATCTGCATGCATACAAAGAATTTATCCATTTCGGCCTGACATCACAGGACATCAACAACACCGCTGTTCCCTGCTCTTTCCGGGATGCCGTACATAACGTCTATTATCCGGTCATCGACGAACTGATCGCCAAACTGGAAGAATTGGCTGAAGAATGGAAAGATGTTGCCATGTTGGCCAAAACTCACGGTCAACCGGCTTCCCCAACCCGTCTGGGGAAAGAATTGAAAGTATTCACCTACCGTTTGAGCCGTCAACTGGAGTTACTGAAAAAAGTTGCTATCTCCGGCAAATTCGGAGGAGCAACGGGAAATTTCAATGCCCATCATGTGGCTTATCCCGAATACAATTGGGCCGATTTCGGTAATAAATTCCTGACGGAAAAACTTAAAATCGAACGGGAAAGTTATACGACACAAATATCCAATTATGATAATTTTGCAGCTTTATTCGATAACCTGCGCAGGATTAATACCATCGTTATAGACCTGGACCGGGATTTCTGGACATACATTTCCATGACTTATTTCAAACAAAAGATCAAGGCGGGAGAAGTAGGTTCGTCGGCAATGCCTCATAAAGTCAACCCGATCGATTTTGAAAATTCAGAGGGTAACTTAGGTATAGCGAATGCCGTATTGGATCATTTGAGCAATAAATTACCGATCTCCCGTTTACAAAGAGATCTGACGGATTCTACCGTATTACGGAATATCGGTGTACCGTTAGCCCATACCCTTATCGCTTTCAAATCCACGTTAAAAGGATTAAATAAACTGATCATCAATAAAGAAGCGATTGAACGGGACCTGGAAAAAAATTGGGCTGTCGTGGCCGAAGCCATACAAACCGTTTTGCGCCGCGAAGGCTATCCGAATCCTTACGAAGCTTTAAAGGCACTGACACGTACCAACAATAAAATCACACAGGAATCCATTGCCGAATTCATCGACACACTTGAGATTTCCGCTGATTTGAAAAAAACATTAAAACAGATTACACCGTCTAATTATACGGGAATCTAATATTTATCACAGCTAAATATCAAACCGGCCAGAAGTCCTTCCTCCGGATTTCTGGCCTTGATTTTCATCATTGAAAGCACATTTATGAAAGATTTGATTTCTATTCTCAGGAGATTTATTCCTCCCTATAAGAGCCGGGTTGCCAAAAGTGTCCTTTTTAATTTTCTGCATGCTATTTTCGGGAGTTTATCCATTGCGATGCTAATCCCGATCCTTCGGATTATTTTTGACAACCAGCATGACGTAACCGAACTCGTTCCCTTCGCCCTGGATACGAAATCCATCGCCCAGATTTTCAACTATTACGTCACTGAAATCAAAAACAGCTTCGGACAAGCCAATACATTGGTCTTTGTCGGTATCTTAGCCATTATTTCCACCGCTTTCAAAACCGGCTTCGCTTATCTGGCTTCTTATGAATTGATTTATATCCGTAACGGTGTCGTCAGAGACATCCGCAGAAAAATATACCTGAAAATCTTATCCCTGCCACTTCCCTTTTTTTCAGAAGAACGCAAAGGAGACATTATTTCACGTATGACCGGTGACGTTCAGGAAGTAGAAGCATCTGTCATGAGTTCGTTGGATATGCTTTTCCAAAGTCCGATCCTGATTATCGTATACCTGACAACGATGCTGATTATGAGCTGGCAGTTAACCTTATTCGTATTTGTCCTACTCCCTCTGATGGGGTTACTGATCGGCAAGGTCGGCAAAAATTTGAAGCGGCGTTCCTGGGAAGGACAGACTAAAATGGGAGAGATACTGGCATTGATGGAAGAAACCTTATCCGGCTTGAGAATTATAAAAGCCTTCAATGCAGAAAAGAAAATGGACGGGAAATTTTCCGGCGAAAACGAAGCATACCGGCGTATCCAAAACCGGCTGATGCGCCGTCGCTCCCTCGCCCATCCGATGAGTGAATTTTTAGGTACGATCGTCATCGTCATCGTCTTATGGTTTGGAGGGAAACTGGTATTGAACCACCAGAGTAACCTTTCTGCCGAAGGTTTTATCGCCTATATCGCACTGTTCTATTCGATTATCAACCCGGCTAAGAATTTGACAAATGCCTATTACAGTGTCCAAAAAGGGCTGGCTGCCATGGATCGTATAGATGTTATTTTATCAGCAGAATCCACCATTCGGGAAGTCGAAAAACCGGTTCGTATCGATACTTTCCGGGAAGCCATCGAATACCGGAATGTCGGTTTCTCTTACAACGAAAGCAAGCAGGTATTGAAAGACATCAATTTAACCATTCCTAAAGGAAAAATGATCGCTTTGGTCGGACAATCCGGCTCCGGGAAAAGTACTTTCGTCGATCTGCTGCCACGCTTCTATGATGTCAGACAAGGAGAGATATGTGTAGACGGCACGGATATACGTAATTTCGCCCTGTATGATCTGCGGGAACTGATGGGCAATGTAAACCAGGACCCGATATTATTCAATGATACGATATACAACAATATAGCTTTCGGAGTTGAAAATACCACGCAGGAAGCTGTAGAAAACGCAGCAAAAATAGCCAACGCCCATGAATTCATACTGCAAACCGAACACGGTTACCAAACCGTCATCGGCGACCGGGGCAGTAAGCTCAGCGGCGGACAACGCCAGCGGCTCAGCATTGCACGGGCTGTATTGAAAAATCCTCCCATAATGATTCTGGACGAAGCTACTTCTGCCCTGGATACCGAATCAGAAAAACTAGTGCAGGAAGCTTTGGACAACCTGATGCGTAACAGGACCTCCATTGTTGTTGCCCACCGTCTTTCCACTATCCGGAATGCCGACATGATCTGCGTATTCCATGAAGGAAAGATTGTAGAGAAAGGCAACCACGAAGAACTGCTGAAACTAAACGGCATATATACCAAATTGTATTCTATGCAGAATTTTTAAATCTAAAAAGAAGAAACACCGTCGTTTGAAATTTTTCTGTAATTAATCATTGTCTAAATGCCGATGCCGTGAGTATGTCGGCCCGTGGCAGGCAGGCAGGTATAAATTCGGCTTTGTTTGCCCGTACCGGACAAATATCGATACCACCTCGCCGGGTATACAGGCAACAAACCGTCAGTATCTCCGGATTGAAAATATCGGTAAGTCGTTTAAAAGTCATCTCACAGATTTCTTCGTGAAAATGATTTTCATCCCGGAGAGAAACAATGTATTTTAATAGAGAAAGCTCGTCGGGTAAATGTGCTGCTTTAATCCGGATGTAAATACTTCCCCAATCGGGTTGATGGGTAATCTTGCAATTGCTTTTCAACAAATGGCTGCATACCAGCATTTCACCACCATATTTTGTCACATTCTCCGACAGATAGGCTGGATTTTCCTGATATGCCGAAAAAGAAGCAGCAGCAATCCGGGGAAGTGTTTCAAGCAAAGTATATTCTGGAAAATCAAAAGGCCGGGAATCCGGTAAAGTCTGAAAAAATGCCGTTTCTACAGAAGTATGAAGCAAAGCGCTCAAATCCCGGGCAACCGTAGCTTTAAATACAGCAATCCCTTCGGCCACAGAATCCCCCAAACAGATCATATTAAAAGAACCCAGGTAAAGCTTCAATGATTTACTTTCAACCAGAAATTCGCTGGTGGAAGCATAAACCAATTTCAAAATTCCGGCGACCGGCAATCCCTGTTTCGTAAGAAAACTGGCTTCGTAACAATGCCAGCTGTCATATCCACAAAATAAGCTGTCCGGCCGGTCAATACCGTATATTTCCCGGTTCAGTCTACGGGGAACAGCCACCAATATTTCCGGACAATAGGTTTCAGGATATGCTATTTCTTTACCTAAAAGTTTAGATTCTTCCTGCATGAATCTTTATATTCCAATTTTAAATCAAAAAAACTTCAATTCTTTATCTCATCCAAAATTCCGCTGGTTTATTTTAAAATCCGTTCATACGTCCCGTCTTTCAGGGCCTTATATCCTTCTTTTAAAACCTTATTATCTTCATTAAAGATTTGATACATCTCGTTCATATCCCAGGTATCCCGCGCAATCAAAGCTTTTATCGACAGTTTCATGGCAGGAATGACCGGCTCCAGTAATTTTTCATCTTTAGGAACGCCTGCTTTTTCTCCCATTTTTACAATCTGGTCGATCATTTCCGGAGTAACCTCAAACGACTTCTGAAATTTCTCGAAAGTCGGATATTTTTTCTTCAGGTCTTCCCGGTTTTTATCTACATAACCGACGACAAATTCACCTACTACATTCTTAGCATTCAGACGATTAAAATAAGAATAATTGATATTCGTATCGATCGGAACAAAAACATCAGGAATGATACCGCCTCCTCCGTAAACAATTCTCTTTTTCAGCTTGGTATAATATTTCAGGCTATCGTTAACCGTTATACTATCCGCACTCAACAATTCTCCGCTTTCATAGCGGTTATATAATTCCGCCCGGTAATCTTCTCCTTTGTACGGCTTTTGAATACAACGTCCGGAAGGGGTATAATAATGAGCTATTGTCAGACGTATCATCGAACCGTCTGTCAGGGGATATTGTCTTTGTACCAAGCCTTTCCCGAAAGAACGGCGTCCTACAATAAGGCCTCTGTCCCAATCCTGTACAGCTCCGGAAACAATTTCACTGGCAGAAGCCGAATTACCGTCTATCAACAACACAATTCTCCCGTCTTTCAGCAAGCCTTTGGAAGTCGAATATTCCTCCCGGCGGCCGGAAGAAAGTCCATCCGTATAAACAATCATTTTCTTATCTCCGAGCATATTATCACTGATGCCGATAGCTGCCCCCATATATCCTCCGACATTGGCCTGCAAATCCAGAATCAGGTCTTTCATTCCTTCTGCCTGCATCTTTTTCACAGCTTCCTCGAATTCATCAATCGTATTGGCTGCAAAACGGGAAATTTTAATATATCCCGTCGTTTTATCCAGCATATAAGCCGCATCAACACTATGAAGCGGTATCATTCCCCGGACAATACGGAAATCCATAGGTTCCGAGCCACGCACCACGCTTACCTGCACCACTGTTCCCTTCTCCCCCTTCAACCGCTTCCTTACCTGGGTATTGGTCAGTTTTACTCCGGCGATATTTTCCCCGTCCACAGACACGATTCTGTCCCCTGCCAGCAATCCTACCTTTTCGGAAGGACCGCCGGGCACAACCGAAACGACCATCAGGGTATCCTGATAAATCGTAAACTGTATTCCTATTCCGAAAAATCCGCCTTCCAGAGGTTCGTTCATTTCCTCAACCTCCTCTTTGGTAATATAAACGGAATGCGGGTCCAAATCCGACAAGACCTTAACAATTGCCTCTTCCGTCAATTTCGGCAAATTTACCGTATCGACATAAAAAGCATCGATTAAAGCCATCAAACGCTGGTATTTCAAACTCTGTTCCCTTGCCTGATTATTATTCCGTTGTGCAAAACCAGTCAGGCATATTCCCAAACATAAGATAATTCCGATAAACAGTCTTTTCATCATATCTGATCTATTTTATTTTTTCAATTTCTTTCATATTCAATCAATTCCAGGTCTTTGATCTCTCCAGCCCCTATTACAAAACGCACAGCCGTTCTCACTTTATGAAAACCGTAACGTCCGGCTGCCCCCGGATTGATATGCAAACATGCCAGTTTACGGTCATACATAACCTTGGCGATATGCGAATGCCCGCATACGAACAGTTTGGGGCGTTCCTGCAACAAACGCGATTTAATCCGCATATCATAATGTCCCGGATATCCTCCGATATGAGTCATCAGCACCTTTACACCTTCACAGGTAAAAACGTCGGTTTCCGGATATACTCTCCTCATCATTCCCCCGTCTATATTTCCATATACGGCTCTGACAATAAAATGCCGCTCCAATTCTTCCGCAACCTCCATAGTTCCGATATCTCCGCAATGCCAAACCTCATCACATCCTTCAAAGAATTCCAGCAACTTCGGATCTAACCACCCGTGCGTATCCGACAATAAACCGATTCTCATAGTTCAAAATTAATTGTTCCGGGGCTATGGTCAATGCCTTTCAGCAAATCCGTACAACAGACTGATCTCTTCAGCCCATAACGTTTCGTCCGGTGTTTCCAATACCAAAGGGATGTCATCGAAACGGGAATCCTGCATAATTCTGCGGAATACGTCCATTCCCAACTCTCCTTTCCCGATATTTTCATGCCGGTCGACATGTGATCCCAATTCTTTTTTGGAATCGTTCAAATGCATTCCTTTCAGATACTTAAAACCGACAACCTCATCAAAATGCTCAAAAGTTTCCGTAAAACCGGACTCCGACTTGATATCGTATCCCGCAGCAAAAGTATGGCAGGTATCGATACACACGCCCACCCGACTTTTATCTTCTACCTTATCGATAATATAAGCCAACTGCTCGAAAGTATAACCGAGATTAGAACCCTGACCGGCCGTATTCTCCAACACGGCACATACTCCCCGGGTTTGTGCTAAAGCCAGATTTACCGATTCGGCAATCAAAGAAAGGCAGGCTTCATCACTGATTTTCTTTAAACTGCTTCCCGGATGAAAATTCAACAAACTCAAACCCAATTGCTCACAACGTTTCATCTCGTCCAGAAAAGCAGTCCGGGATTTCTCCAATCCTTCCCGATCCGGATTTCCCAGATTGATCAAATAGCTGTCGTGAGGCAGGATATGTCTGGCAGCATAGCCGTATTCGTCGCAACGTTGGCGAAAACGATCAATACTCTCTACCGTCAAAGGGGCAGCGACCCATTGCCTTTGATTTTTTGTAAACAAAGCAAAAGCTCCGGCCTTCAACGCCCGAGCCTCCTCCGGGGCATTCTCAACACCGCCGGTAATATGTACATGTGCTCCGATATATTTCATACTTTTTTCCCTGTTTTACGCAAATAAGGTATACAAAGGTATGTTTATTTTTGATTTATATACAACCCCGGCCAATTTCATCGTTCATAATTTTATCATAACATCTGAAAATAACGTTATTTTTTCCTTTACAATAACAGAATAAAGGACACATACAGAATTTACTGCAAAATACGGATCGATTTTCCCCAAAATCCATTTTCCGGACTTGTGGATAACGAGAGATTTTACCTGTATCATAGTAAAATTTTATTATCTTTGTGCCCGTTTTAATGGTCAGGAATAGATTTAACCCATGGGATTTAAAGAAGAAATTGCACGCAGAAGGACATTCGGTATTATCAGTCACCCGGACGCAGGGAAAACCACGCTTACGGAAAAATTATTACTATTCGGAGGCGCTATTCACATTGCAGGTGCTGTAAAATCGAATAAGATAAAAAAGACGGCGACGTCCGACTTTATGGAAATCGAACGTCAAAGAGGTATCTCTGTGGCCACATCCGTGATGGGATTCGAATACAATGACGTAAAAATCAATATTCTGGATACCCCCGGTCACCAGGACTTCGCTGAAGATACGTTCCGTACCCTGACAGCGTGCGACAGTGTCATTATCGTCGTAGATGCCGCCAAAGGGGTTGAGTCCCAGACCCGCAAGCTTATGCAGGTGTGCCGGATGCGCAAAACCCCGGTAATCGTCTTTATCAACAAACTGGACCGGCCTGCCCATGATCCTTTTGATTTATTGGATGAAATCGAAAAAGAATTGCAGATAAAGGTAAATCCGCTTAGCTGGCCGATCGGCAGCGGAGATACGTTCAGAGGCGTATACAACATTTACCAGAAAAACCTGCTCTTATACAACCCTACAGTTCAAACTTTGCCTGAAGGAATTGAAATAAACGATTTGCATTCGGCAACATTGATCGAACATATCGGAGAACGGGAAGCTCACGCCTTGTGTGAAAATCTGGAATTGATTCAGGGCGTCTACCCTCAACTCGACCGTCAGGATTACCTGAATGCAGAAGTTGCCCCCGTATTCTTCGGTTCGGCACTGAATAATTTCGGCATCAGAGAACTATTGGATTGTTTCATCGAACTGGCTCCTTCCCCGCTTCCCCGGGAAACGGAAGAACGTACCGTACTGTCGGACGAAGAAAAATTCACTGGTTTCGTATTTAAGATACATGCCAATATGGATCCGAACCACCGCGACCGTATTGCATTCGTAAAGGTCTGTTCCGGAATTTTCAAGCGAAATACCAATTATTTGCATGTGAGAAACGGGAAAATGCTGAAATTTTCAACTCCGACAGCTTTTATGGCTTCCAAAAAATCGATTATCGACGAAGCTTATCCCGGAGATATTGTAGGTTTACACGATACAGGAACATTCAAGATCGGAGATTCTTTAACCGAAGGTGAAAAATTACATTTCAAAGGAATACCGAGCTTTTCTCCGGAATTATTCAAATACATAGAAAATGCCGATCCGATGAAATCCAAACAATTGGCTAAAGGTATCGATCAATTGATGGACGAAGGGGTTGCCCAGTTGTTTGTCAACCAATTCAACGGCCGCAAAATCATCGGTACTGTCGGAGCATTGCAATTTGAAGTTATCGAATATCGTTTGCTGCACGAATACGGGGCATCCTGCCGCTGGGAAGGCATCAATCTGTACAAAGCATGCTGGATCGAAGCCTTGGATGAAAGTGAGTTAACCGACTTCAAAAAGCACAAAGCCCAATACATGGCTAAAGACAAACACGGCAGGGATGTATTTCTGGCCGATTCACAATATATGCTGCAAATGGCTCAGAACAATTATAAAAAACTGATATTCCATTTTACCTCTGAATTTTAAGAATAAGAATATATATAAAATCATGAAATATGCTGGAAACCGGAATCACATACAAACAATCGATAACTGTGCAACCCAAAGACACTGCCGCCGTATACGGATCAGGTAGTCTGGAAGTTTTCGCCACTCCGGCGATGGTTGCCCTTATGGAAAATACGGCGGTTCATTGCCTCAAAGGACATCTGGAAGAAGGCCAGGACACCGTCGGAATTGAAATAAATGTAAAACATATTAAAGCAACGCCCGTAGGAGACAAAGTAAATTGCAAAGCGAAAGTAACGGAAATCGAAGGACGCAGAATACGTTTTGAAATAGAGGCAGAGGACGAAAAAGGGCAAATCGGATATGCCATCCATGACCGTTTCATCATTGACCCGGTAAAATTCATGGCTAAACTTTAGTCTTACCCTTTATGAAAAAACAATCTGTTCTTCCGAATTGGTCGGATAAAACACTGCTGATTGCAGAAGACAATGAAACTAATTTCATCGTATTATCCGCTTTATTAAAAAATACGCAAATTACGATATATCGGGCTCATAATGGAGCGGAAGCAATTAAAACCATTGACAATCACCCGGATATAGATGTTATCTTAATGGATATCAGTATGCCGGATATGGATGGAATTGAAGCGACGCACCTGATAAAAGAAAAGTTTCCGGATAAAATAATCATCGCCCAGACAGCCCATAATCTCAATATAAAACGGGAGCAAATGGCAGACGAAGGATGCAACGATTATTTGTTAAAACCAATCAGATTAAAAGTTTTGATCGAAACATTAGATAAGTATCTTTCATAGCCATGGCCTTTAAACTGACTTCGGAATTTCGTCCCACCGGTGATCAACCGGAAGCGATCGAGCAACTGACAAAAGGTATCCTTCAGGGAACCGATGATCAGGTATTGCTGGGAGTAACGGGATCCGGAAAAACGTTTACCGTAGCCAATGTCATCAATGCCGTCAATCGGCCTACCCTGATTCTTAGTCACAATAAAACACTGGCCGCCCAGCTATACGGCGAATTCAAAGCTTTTTTCCCCGAAAATGCCGTAGAATACTTCGTTTCTTATTATGACTATTATCAACCGGAAGCATACCTTCCGACAACAGACACTTATATTGAAAAAGATTTAGCGATCAACGACGAAATCGACAAATTACGTTTACGTACAACGGCATCTTTATTATCCGGACGTAAAGACATCGTTGTCGTTTCTTCCGTATCCTGCCTTTACGGTATGGCTGATCCCCGGGCATTCGGTTCCAATGTCATCCACCTCAAGAAGGGAATGCGAATCAGCCGCAACCAACTCTTACGCCAACTGGTAGATGCCCTGTATGCCAATAATGAAGTAGAATTCAAAAGAGGCAGTTTCCGTGCCAAAGGAGAAATCGTAGATGTATTCCCTGCTATAGAAACGTACGAAGGTATAGCCTATCGCATTGAATTCTGGGACGACGAAATTGATTGTATCCATTCCTTCGAACCGTCAAGCGGACGGACAATCGATGCTTTTGAAGAATTGGATATCTATCCGGCTAATTTATTCGTCACCGATAAGGGAACGATCGCTCATGCCATTGTTGAAATCGAAAAAGACATGCATCTGCAGGTAGCTTACTTAAAAGAAATCGGAAAACACCTAGAAGCCAAACGCCTGGAGGAAAGAGTCAGATACGACCTGGAAATGATTAAGGAACTGGGATATTGTCCCGGTATCGAAAACTATTCCCGTTATTTCGACGGTCGTCAGGCAGGTGTACGCCCCTTCTGCCTTTTGGATTATTTTCCGGAAGATTTTCTGATGGTAATCGACGAATCGCATGTCACCGTTCCTCAGATACGAGCCATGTACGGAGGAGATCATGCCCGCAAACAAACCCTTATCGAATACGGTTTCCGTTTACCGGCAGCTTTTGACAACCGTCCCCTGACATTTTCGGAATTTGAAGCCAAAACCGGTCAAACAATCTATATCAGCGCCACCCCGGCAGATTACGAACTGGAAAAAAGTCAGGGAGTAATTGTCGAACAAATCATACGCCCGACCGGTATCCCCGATCCGGTAATTGAAATAGTCCCCACCCTCAACCAGATCGACCACCTCGTCAATGAAATTCAAAAACGTATCGATCTTCATGAAAGGACACTCGTTACCACCCTGACTAAAAAAATGGCGGAAGAACTCAGTAAATACCTGGACCGGATGGGCATAAAATGTCAATACATCCATTCGGATGTAGATACCTTGGAGAGAGTTAAAATTCTGGAAAATTTACGCAAGGGCATTATCGATGTCATTGTCGGGGTCAACCTGTTACGCGAAGGTTTGGACCTGCCGGAAGTCTCTTTAGTCGCTATCCTCGATGCCGATAAGGAAGGTTTCTTGCGCTCTACCCGTTCTCTGGTACAAACTGCCGGACGGGCCGCCCGCAACGTAGAAGGCAAAGTCATTATGTATGCCGACACCATTACCCGGTCCATGCAGGAAACCATCGATGAAACGAATTACCGGCGGGAAAAACAACTGAAATACAACGAAGAGCATCATATTACCCCCCGCCAAATCAAGAAATCCACGGATTCCGTACTTACCCAGCAAACCACCCGCGCTTACGTAGAAGAAGAGCATATCAATACGGCCGCCGATCCCGTAACCGCCTATATGAGCAAAAACGAGCTGGAAAAAATGCATCAAAAAACCAAAGCTGCCATGCAAAAAGCAGCCAAAGAACTCGATTTTATGGAAGCTGCCCGTTTACGCGACGAAATGTTCCGGCTTGAAAAATTACTGGGAAATAAACGCCCTTAAACCCGAAAGCATAAAGTATCTGTAAAAGCGGAGAAAATGTACAACCCCCTGTCTTCCACATCCCCAATGAGAAGTTTTGTCATTCCGTCTCAATGATCCGGGAATTGATTTTAGAAATGGCCTGATCCAACTTTTCCTCCGGAAGAATAATATTCAAGTCCCCCCAGAAATTCTCATCATACATAAAACGGGTTTCCGAAAATACCTTATTGATGGGTAAAGTTTCCCTTCGCGCAAATCGCCTGACTTGTAATGTGTCAATATTACAAGTAGCCATCTCGAACCAGGTATGTACCGACGAAGCAAACAATTTTCCTCTTTTCTTTATCCGGAAATCAAGATCTCCCCGCACATGTCCGATATAATATTTCCCGCCCCAAGGTTTATAACTGACGGTATACACCACCTTTTTCGGGGTTATATCGATTCTTTTACTCTTTTTGACAATCAAGGCATTTGTCGCTTTTCGTATATAATCCGGATTTATTTCCATACGTACACGTAACAAAGCAGAATTCTCCGCATCTACATAAAGCTCTCCCTTGTATAAAGCCAAACGGACATCTTTGCGCTGTTCAAAAGCAATAACATGTACCAAATGCGAATCGACGACACTCATGTCTACCTTATAATAATTATAAAGATTCGATTCATTAAAAGTCAGAAAATCAGGAAGATTCTTTGTTAAATCCAACGTAAACGAAGCCTTGATGCCGGCTTTTATTTTCATGACAAGCGTATCTTTCCATCTCTCGTTATCGATACGCCGCATCTTCAACAACTTTACCCGATCATTCTCGAGCGAACAATAACCTGTTTTATAAACTTTAAAAACAGCTTCCGTCAAAGCAAGGAGTTCTTTTCCCTTCTCCACCCCCTCCCGGTAAAAAGTAGTTAAATTAACAGGAGTCTCTGCATAATTCTCTCCCCGCTTTTCCAACATTTCTTTCAAAATCTTAACGGGATTTACCAATCTGACAATTACTTCTTCCAGGGGAATGGGACGAACCTGTAACCGGATATCCGTAGTGTTGCCTGCCAATAATTCTGTAGCTATTTTTTGAGGTTCATACCCCAGATGAGAGATATAAAGAGAAGAATAAAGCAAAGAATCGGGCAGCTTAAGCAAAAAACTCCCGTTTTGATTTGCAACCACTCCTTTTCCCGTTCCGTCTATTCCAATCGAACTATAAGCCAAAGGCTCCCCCGTCTCCCGGTCCCGGACAGTTCCCCGGACCATCAAAAAAGAAGGCATCTGCTCTGAAACAGCAACACGAGTCGGTACGGCTTTTTCCTTATATAAAAGAATGTGCCGGCCGATTAATTTCATTTCCAACGTATTATTTCCGGTAATTTGCAGGATCGCCTCCCGGAGCGGATAAATACCTTTGGAAACCGTTACCTTTTTCTCATTATCGATTAAATCGCTGTCGTATACAAACCAAAAACCGGATTGTTCGGTAATTTGATTGAGCATTTCATAAACGGTACCCCGGGAAGATGAAAAACGTATTTCACGAGCAAACACGTCTGTCTGCTGAGCCTGCACGACTATGTTGCAGAACGGCAATACCAACCATATCCCGATTGAAATACATTTTACCATGCTCTCAGGGTTTGAAAATATAAATCGTATCTTGCTTTATCGTTTGCCGCAAATTCAAGGCAGCGCAAATCAGCTCAGCCATAACTTCCGAATCATTATCGGAAAAAGCAACGGTCATTTTTCTTTCGCCTATTTCCGGATCACGCAACACAATCGGTCGGTCACCGATACGATTGAGTATCGGCAACATAACAGACAGAAATTCATCTTTAAATCTCATTTTAGCGGTATACAAAGCGTACAAATCAACGCCGGAAGCCGTACCTTTCTGCCATTCCCCTGCCTGCAACCGGACCATCTCTCCCGCCTGAACGGCCATCCGGGCCTCATTCGCTTTGCAAACAACCTCTACAGTTCCTTCCTGAACATAGAGTTCGAAAGCTTCCCGGGACGGAAAAGAACGAACGTTAAAAACCGTTCCGGTAACTTCAATAACCACATTCGGTGTCTCTATAATAAAAGGACGTCGCGGATTGGAAACCACTTCGAATAAAGCATCACCGGTCATCGAAACTTCCCGTTTGTTCTTTTCGAAACTTCCGGGATAGGTGAGTGTTCCGCCGTCAGTGAGATAAACGGTTGATCCGTCGGCCAATGTTGAAACCAAAGTCATATTTTCTCCGGCATTTTCAGAGGCAAACGAAAGTTCGAACACTTCTTCAGAATCCCAGGAAAGAAAAATCGCTCCGCAGACAACTACGATTCCCCCAAAAAGAGCAGCAAACTGCATATATCTGCGCTTTCTCGTCAACCGGGGTTTCCGGATATTCATTAAACCATCATTTTGTAGCCGTACATGCAAAGCCTCCCAGGCCCGATCGACATCTACTATCTTATTTTTTTCTTTCATATCCTTCCAGCAATCTAAAACAATTATAAACACATTATAAAAACTCGGTAATTTCTGATAAAAACAATCAACAGGCCCTTTCTCCTATTCTTTTTCGTAAGATTTTTAACGCTTCACTTATCTCTGCTTCTACCGTCTTTACAGAAACCGACAATTCCCGGGCAATCTCCGCATATTTTTTCCCTTCAAAACGGTGCATCCGGAATATGCGCTGCCTGCGCTCCGGAAAGGTATCCAATATCCCTGCTACCCTTTCCTCCAGTTCCTGATACTCCAGTTTATCCAAAGGCGTGAGGTTATAATTTTCGCTCACCGTCTCCCGGGTTAATTTTTCCCTGTATTTATCCCGAACTTCCAAATGCTTCAGATATTGAAGTCCATTATTCCGGACAGCTCCGTAAAGATAAGACTTAAGGGAATGAATGCAGAGATGCTCCCGTTCCTTCCACAACATATAAAATAATTCCTGTACAATCTCCTCTGCGGCTTCAATATCCTTAGTAAAAGAAACTGCATAGCGGCACAGGGGTTCGTAATAGTACCGGAAAAGCTTTTCGAAAGCCCGGATATCACCTCCCCTGATTTTCCTTAAAGCCGATACATCATTTACAGTCATATACAACATACATAGTGATTCCTAAATATAATACATATTCGCATCACTCCCAATCAATTATACTGCTTTTTTAATTTCTTGACAGCGGACTCCAGGGATTCCGTCGGTTCGATAATATTGTAACCACCCCAAAAATCTTTGTCGAAAAAATCAGTCACTTTATCCGAAAGGACCTGCCCTCTTTTGAAAGATACCTTGTATGGTATAGCCGTGACATTCTGTTCCTGACTTTCAGTAACCACCATCTCACTCACAATGCTATAATGAGTTGAAAAAAGTTTACGTTTCCAATCACATTTGAACCTAAGCTCATTCCGAATGTAATTCAAATAACTTTTTCCTTCCCGTTGTTTATAAGTAACCAGAAACGATAAAGTAATCGGTTTAAAACGAAGACCCAACGGCTTCTTTTTCAATATTACTTTCGTCACTTCGGCTCTGTTTGTCATGTCCAAAGAGAATTCGGCCCGGGTAAAAGCCAGGTTTTCTTTGTCGATATAAAAAACACCGTAATACAAAGGATAAGGCAATTTAGCCAAAGGTGCAAAATAAATGACATACTGGGGACGGTCATCAATGATGGTCGGTTCTCCCATTTCATAGGTAAAAAGGGAAAGCGTATTTTTATCCAATAACAAATCTGGATTTTTCACGACATCCCCGTAAACAGCAAGTGTCGGCCCTCCCATTAATTTGACAGCCAGAGTATCGTTTGCCTTCTGACTTAACAACTTACGTCCTTTATACACTTGTACGCGGTCATTGTATGTATTTTCAGTATAGGGAGTCTTAAAAGCGTGAATAACCGCTTCCGAGATATGGATATACCTCCGTTCTTTTTGAGTGGTTTCCCGATAGAAAGCGGTAAGCATGGTATTTTTACCGGCATAATTCATTCCGATCCGGTCCATAGCCGCTGCCACAATATTTTTTGCCTCCTGACTCCCCACGATCACTTCATTCAATAAAACCGAACACGGAATAAGCTTGAAAGTCACTAACTCATTTTTCCCCTCGAGAGCCCGACGGCAGTTCAGATAACCGATATGAGATATTTCAATAACATTTGCCGATAAAGATTTTTTAAGCTTCAGTACAAACTTTCCATCCTTATTTGTCACAGTCCCGATATTCGTTCCGGGAACAGAAATATTCACACATTCCAGTTTTTTCCCCGTTTTCTGATCTTTGACCACTCCGCTGACGGTATAAAAACCGACGCTGTCCTGGGCCAAAATTCCCGTTACGTAAAGCAACAACATCCCTGTGGCTACGCAACTCAACGTATATTTAAACCAAGTTTTCATAGTAAGATAATTTTAAAGGTAAATAATTCTTTTTGCGTTCCTATTCCTAAGATGGTTCAGCACCCAAAAACCCTAAAAAAATTATTCCATACAAGATACCTCTCAGAGCTTTGAAAAACATAAAATAGTGAAAATCAATGCAAACATTTTTCTTATTTTATTTTTCAATTCAACCGAATATAGTTTTTAAAAAGAATTGCATATTTTACATATATCACGTATCTTTCAAAATCTAAAACAAAACCATGTACAGATTATTATATACAATAAGTTTATTGTTGTGCCTTTCATGCACACAAACAACCGATATCCGATTGACAGAAGTCCGGGAGAAAATGGAAACAGCACCGGCCGAAGCCTTGGAATTACTGCAATCTATACCAGATCCGGCTGACCTCAACCGGAAAAACAAAGCTTTATTCAACCTTCTCTATATTCAGGCCTTGGATAAAAACAATTTTCCGATCGAATCCGACTCTCTGATTCATATAGCCCTGAGTTATTATAAGTCCCGCGGAAAATCAAGGGAACTCGCCGAAACATACTTTTATCTCGGCTATTATTTTGTAGAAAATTCAATGACACAGGAAGCCATCCATACTTTTCTGCGAGCGGAAAAAATCGCCCTCGACCTGAAAGAATGGAATCTGTTAGGACTGATTTACGCACGTTTGAACAAGGAATACCAAAAACAACAGGACTGGGACAATGCATTAAAAATGAACAAATTATCTATCCACTATTTCGGGAAGTGCCAAAATATAAAAAACATGTATCTGGGATATTTAAACCTGGCACAAACATTTATATGTAATACCCAGCTTGATTCCTGTCAAAATTATTTGCAAAAAGCCCAGGAAGGTTTTTTAAAAATACAAGATACTTTAGATTATGTGCATTCGTTAATATTGGAAGGAGGTATTTATTTATCCCACAACAATCTGTCCAAGGCCAAAACATTACTTCTTAAAGCAAACGGTTTTTACAAAAACACGCCTAACCTCAAACAATCATTAATGCTTGCCTTAATCTACAGCTATGAAAATAAACTGGATTCGGCACGTTTGGCCCTTTCCCATTTATCAAACGAATACCCTACAACAGAACCCGGGTTTTACTTTACACTGGCCAATATCGAGCAACAGGACCATAAACCGGAAAAAGCCTTCGAAACCCTAAAAAAAGGTTATATATTACAAGATTCCCTGTACAAAAACAATATAGCCCATTCCGTATACCGTTATGCGCAACTGTACAATAAAAAAACGGCAGAAACCGAAAACCAGAAACTTGCGCTTCGCAATCACCTTTTATTGGGAGGTCTGCTATTTCTATTGATTTCTTCCCTGTTGCTTTATTTTATTTATAAAAACCGGTTGAACAAACGCAGCCGGGAAATGGCCGAATCACAAATGCGCGTACTGGAAACAGAGAAACGCATAACGAAACTTCAGGAATTGCTTCACCACCTGAATCAAACTCCTAAAAACGGATCGCAGAAACTATTCATTCAGCAAATACAAATGTTGAAAGAACTGGCCGCAGCAAATACCCGAAACATACATAATGAAAAGAAAAGAAATGCAGAAATCCAGACGATACGGGAAAAATATATGCTCGGAGAAGACTGGGAGGCAGTAAAAACCGGAATAAACGGCTTATATAACGGCCTGGCCGATTATTTCGAAGAACATTACAAAAAATACTTATCGGAAAGCGAAATAAAAATCTGCATCCTGACCTATTGTAATTTTTCGATTCAGGAAATTGCCACTTATTTGCGAATATCCGAAAAAACAGTATACAATTCCCGGTATAAAATTTGTAAAACACTGGTTCCGGAACGGACGAACTCATTGGAGCAAATTCTGAATAAAATTCAAAACGATTTTTTAAATTCCTGCGGATAAAACCGGACTTCGGGATGATATTTTTACAGATATGGGAAATGTTATTTTTCAAACGCCTGATTTTCAAACCTCCTTTTAACAAAATCGGGAAATACAAAACAAGACAAAGGATATATTTTCATTTTATATTTAAGTATTAAATAACTTTAAAATATGTACAAATGAAAAATTTATTTTTAACTCTTCTGATCAGTTCTTTGGTATTTTCTCCGTTTTTCTCTTCTGCAGAAATAAAAGGCAAAGACAAAATTCCGTTCGAAATACTTATAATTATTTCCATACCAGATTTACCTGTCCCAGTGTCAGTTATTTCCTACCCTGAAATAAAAGCGTCCTATTGTGAAGACATCGTCGACTTTTCGATCAATATGTCCGTAGGTCCAGTCGAAGTGTCGGTTATCAACCGGGCAGGTCTGACTGTTGCCAAATCCCTGTATTTTACCGCCGAAAACAACACTTACAGCATCGACGTAAGCGGATTAAATGAAGGTGAATACATCCTGAAATTTTATATGCCTGATTACCATAAACTATGTTATCAGGGCTCTTTTACAAAATAATTCCAATCGTACCCTAGAACAGAAGTCTTGTATAATAGAAGTATTATCCAAAACGAAATCATTTTAAAATAGAAAAGTTTCCAATTACGTGTAATTGAACTTTAATTTTACGGACCTGCCATCCGTATAAAACAAAAAACCTCCTTCCGGATAAGGATAAACACAGCTGTCAGGCTATATGTCTAACAAATCGAAAGAAGGCACGACAAAGATAGGTCTATTTGGCGAAACAACCAAGACGGTAATTCGTTTGCAGAATCCGGCCTGTATGATTCAACCGGAGCGGATGCCGAAAAGCTCAACGAGTAGGCGATCATTAAAACTTAATGTCATGTTGGAAGAATTAAACTATAAGGAAATGAACCAAATTACCGGTGGCGTATCTGTAGAGGAGTATTGTGCAACACTCACCAATATGATGGATGGTGAATATGCTAAAACAGAATGGACGGCTGAACAGTGGACCAATGCATGGAATGCATATAGCAAACACTGTAAATAAAAATCTATTCCAAACGTCATCCTCTGATTTATAGAGAGGATGACGTTTATCTATTTTAAACAAAACCGTTATGATATACCGGCTTTTACTTTTTTTCATACTAGGGAGTCCCTTACCGGAATTTTCAACCTTCACCGCACCCGACATAACGAATAATACGATTTTAGAGTGCAGTTATCAGTATATAGAAATACGGGATACCATTACCCGTCGTAGTGAAGAAGATTTGATGGTATTGAGAATAGGTAAAACATACAGTGTTTTTTACAGTCATTACAGATACTTCGCAGATTCGTTATTACAAACAAAAGAGGGGAAAAAAGTATGGGAAAACCTGATGGAGACAGCCATTACAAATGGTAATATCAGCAGCCGGCCGGGATCCAGAACGACAGACGATTACTTATTCAAGAACGATCCGGCCGGACAATTGACGACCCTGACGAGACTGCTCGTTACCGAAGTGAAATTTTCCGAACCTTATGAAAGCCAGAATTGGCAGCTTTACGATTCTAGCAAAATGATTCAGGGCTACACCTGTCATTGTGCCCGGACCTCATTCAGAGGGCGGCAGTACGAAGCCTGGTATACCCCGGAAATTCCGGTTCCGGAAGGACCGTGGAAATTTTGCGGATTACCGGGTCTGATCCTGGAAATATATGATACGACACACGATTATCAGTACACACTGGTCGGATTAAAAACAGAAAACATCGCCCCTTTGGAAGAACTCGATTTTATCCGGAACCGTCGTTCTGCAAAAACGACACGCCGGAAGTTCCTGCAGCGCAATGCTGAAATATATTTCAACTCGTCCTCCGATCAGGTAAATGCCATGGTAGGCATTGATCTGGGAACAAGTTCCAAACCCAAGCCCCGAAAAGCTTATGACTTTATCGAACGAGATTACAAATAGCTATCTATATACAACATAAAAAAATGATTTTTAAAACAGAAAGGTTTACAATTACGTGTAATTGAATTTTGGCTTTACGGACCTGCCATCCGTATAAACCCAAAAACCTCCTTCCGGATAAGGATAAACACAGCTGTCAGGCTATATGTCTAACAAATCGAAAGAAGGCACGACAAAGATAGGTCAATTTGACGAAACAGCCGAGACGGTAATTCGTCTGCAGAATCCGGCCTGTATGATTCAACCGGAGCAGATGCCGAAAAGCTCAACGAGTAGGCGATCATTAAAATTTAAAGTCATGTTGGAAGAATTAAACTATAAGGAAATGAACCAAATTACCGGTGGTCAAAATGTATCTGCAAAAGAATATTGTGCAACTCTTAGTATGCTGATTGAAAACAATTGGGGCAGATGGAGTGAAGATGAAAGGAAATCAGCCTCCGATGCCTATTCAAAGCATTGCTAAACAATTTTTAAAAGTTACCGGAGAGCTTTTACAGCTCTTCGGGCAACTTTTTTACCGATCCTAAATACGTATCTTCTTTATCCTATAAACGATGAAAACAATTTTTCTTTTTTTCGGAAGCCTCCTATTTTCGCTGTTTATCCGGGCACAGACAATAGATACCGCATATATGGAATGTTGGTATAAATTTTCTTATATCAATCTTCCTTTGGAAACGATGGGAGAAGACCTGATGGTATTACAAATCGGTAAAAACTGCTCAAAATTTTACAGTCAATATACCCAGGAGTGCGATTCTCTCAATGCCACCCCCGAAGGCCGGAAACTCTGGAGGCAACTTTTTTTGTCCGGAGCTGCGACCAATAATTTCCCGTATGCCCGCACTCACAGTTACATACACAAAAATTATCCTCTCAACCGGATAACGGTCACTGATTTTAATAACCTGACACATTACAAATTCACCGAAGATTTCGAAAGACAAACGTGGCAAATTCAACCTGAAACACAGGAAATATTGGGATTTTCCTGCCAAAAAGCCGATTGTGAATTCCGAGGCAGAAAATACGAAGCCTGGTTCACACCGGAAATACCGGTAAGCGACGGTCCCTGGAAATTTACAGGACTTCCCGGACTTATCGTTGCTATTGCCGATACGGCAGGTCTATACCGTTTCGAACTGACAGGCATAAGCCGTTCTGACCGTCCGATCCGTTTCGGACGCTATTCCCGTCCCCGCTATGTCACAACCGACAGAAAAACGTTTCTCAATGCCTGTTGGAAATTCTTTTCAGACAGCAGCAGACAAACCAAAGCCGTCTCCGGCATAGATTTGCCATTCCCCGACTCAAAGCCCAAAAAACTGAAATACGATCAAATGGAAACCGATTACCCACATTAAAAGCGTTTTTCATGTATTCCGATAACGACTATATCCTCCTCCTGATAAGTAAATTCCTGAAAAGAGTAAATCGCCCTTTTAAAAAAAAGGAATTGACAGTAGCATTATTGTCACATCCCTTCTATCCTGCCATTTCCTCTATTTCGCAAACCCTTACTTATCTCGGTATAAACAATAAAGTTTACCGGGCAGATTATACCGGAGTATTAAAAGCAAACTCTCCGGCACTTGCACATTTAAAAGATAATCGTTTTATACTTTTACTAAAAGCCGATACATCTCAGACAACCTATTACGATGCCGTCACAAACAAATATATCACCGGTCCGGCAGAAGACTTTCGGAACCGTTGGAGCGGATACATCTTATACATCACCGAGCAAAGTCCAAAAACCGCGTATCCCTCCCGGTTCCGTTTTCATATTCCACACCTGTATCTATTCTGTTACCTGCTGATTGTGGGAAGCTGTATCATTTTATATGTTCTTTTTCCGGTAAACGGTATCTCTCTTCTATTACTGAAAATGTCCGGATTTATCGTATGCCTTGGATTTATCAGTCATTACCTGTCTCCCGGGTCTGCTACCACATATTCATTATGTAAAACATCTTCGGTTTTCGATTGTGACAGGGTTTTACAATCTCCGGCTTCCCGCCTTATGGGGAAAATTCCTCTTTCAGCCGTGGGCCTGGCTTACTTTTGTATGGGAATTCTTGCTCTCATCAACGGCTATCTGGCACATTGCGCAACAACAATTACAACATTGTTATATTATATTTCAGTCACAGGCCTGCCTTTTATCCTTTTCTCTTTTATCTATCAGGGAACAATTTTAAAAAAATGGTGTCCTTTATGTCTGGCAACCTGTAGTATCATACTGATTGAAAACATCCTCTTTTATTTCTATCCCATAAAAACGGTCTTTAGTAACAATCTGTTTTCTTCCGTTCTGATCTTGGCATTTTCCGGAATTACAGCTGCCGGGATAGCCACCCTCATCGAAATATACGCACAAGCAAAACAAAAGTCGAAACATGATAATATCGAATTCCTGAAATTGAAACGAAATCCGGCGATCGCCTATACTTCATTTCAGCAACAACCCTGTTTAAATACCCAAACCTTCTCCGATATGTTAATCGGTGAAAAAAATGCACCTCACACTCTCATTACAGTACTCAATCCATCGTGCAAACCCTGCCGGAAAGCAGCAAACGATATCATTCATCTGCTCGAAACATATCCCGGAAAAGTAAAATGGCTCATCCGTTTCGACGGTACGGATAAACCGGAAAACTCCCCGGTCAACAGCATTCAATTACATCTTTTGGAACTCTACCAAAAGATAAATGACAGTTCGAAATTCTTATCGGTTCTGAAAGCCTGGTTTACCCATCCCTTACCGGATTTCTTTACACGTCACTATCCGGTTCCTGAAATCAGCCCGGACACAATAACCCGTCTGAAAGCACATATTTACCGGAATCAAAAAGATAAAATCGAAAAAATACCCTATATTGCAATTGGAAAGCGTGCTCTGCCGGTAACATATACAATAAACGATTTAGCTTATTTCTTTCCGGAGGAAGAATTTTTAAAAAAGATAACTGACGAATAATATACAGCATATTACTATGAAAAGAATAGCCTATCTCATAGCTCTGAGTCTATTATCCGTACTATTCTATGGAAATCTGTCAGCTCAAAAAACGACACTTTCCGGTACGGTTATCGAAGGAGAAAAAAACGAACCTCTGGAAAACACAATGGTTACCGTTTTAAAAGGCTGTAAAAAACAGATCATAGCTTATGCTTTGACTGACAATCAGGGGAAATTCTCACTATCCGTCTTATTCCAGGATTCCCTGCATATTTCTTTTTCGGGATTAGGATATGAAACGCAAACCTTCCCGCTTTCTCCGGATAAACTCCGGTTTCAAATAAAAATGAACGTCAAACCGTATAATCTGCGGGAAGTATCCGTCAAAGCCACCCGTATCATCCAACGCGAAGATACCCTGACCTATATTGTATCGAATTTCTCCGAAGTTCAGGACCGGACTATCGGAGATGTATTAAAGAAAATGCCCGGTATAGAAGTATCTGAAAAAGGAGAAATCAGATACCAGGGACTGCCCATCAGTAAATTTTACATCGAAGGAATCGACCTGCTCGAAAACAAATACGGCATCGCAACCAACAACTTACCGCATAAGAATGTAAAAAGTGTGGAAGTACTGGAACACCATCAGCCTATCAAAGCCTTTAAAGGTCTCTCCTTCCCCGAAAACGCCGCTATCAATATCAAACTGAAAGACGAAGCGAAAGCCCAATGGATCGGTAATCTACAAGCCGGAGCGGGAGGAGATCCTTTTATCTGGGACGGACGGCTTTTCGCCATGCGTATCGTACCCAAATGGCAAAGCCTCAATACATACAAAACCAATAACTGCGGTACCAATATAAGCAATGAAATTCAAGAATTCGAGCTGGCAGACCTCCTGAATGCCAAAGAAAACCGGTATAAAACAAACGATTATATTCAAGTAAATCCGGAATCGGCACCGGATCTGGAAGAAAAACGTTACCTGTTCAATAAAAGTCACCTGTTTACGACAAGCAACGGCTGGAAGCTCAATGACAATTACCAATTGAATGCACAAGTAACTTACCTCTGGAACCGGCTCCGCTCGGACAATGCCAGCCGGACAACTTATTTCTTCGAAGATTCAACACGGATTGTAAATGAAAGCGAAGCAAGCCGCGACCTGCAAAACGAATTATCGGGACGCCTGACCCTCTTTGCCAACACCACCGGATATTACCTGAAAAACGAATTACAGACAAATCTCCGCTGGAATGATACGGATATAAACACCTTCGGGGATTTCGCAAACCGTCAGTCGGCTGAAACACCCCGTTATCAACTGACCAACAACCTGGAATTAATAAAACGCTTCGGACAACAGTCCGTCACATTTACTTCCTATAACAAATGGCTTTACGAGCCGCAACAACTGAAAGTTAACCGGGAAGCTCAACACGAATACCAAAAAGCAGATAATTCCGTTTTATTTTCCAACACCGCTTTTGCCTACGTCTCTGCCTTCTCACGTTTCATTCTCACATTAAGGGGAGGCTTCAAATTCCTTTACAGAGATTTCAACAGCGATCTAAAAGGGATAAACCCGATTTCAACGCTCTTGAAAAACAACACGGTTTCTTCCTATCTCAACCCATATATCACTCCTTCCCTGGAATATAACAGTTCCAGTGTAAAAGTTACCCTGAACGTTCCCTTCCATTATTTCCGCTATCGGTTCCAGGATTGGGTATTTCACGATAAACGATATAAAAACCGCTTTATATCGGCTCCATCTATTAACATAAATTATTTTATTACCCCTTTGCTGACAATTAAAGCACAGGGAAGTATCGGAAACAAACCCTTAGACGAAAGTCTGTTTTTCCGGGGATACATCTTACAAAATTATCGCAATTTACAACAAGGACTGATCGATTTTACTACGGACAAAGTAAAATCAGTATCTGCCGGCATCGTATACCGCAATAGTCTGAAATCCTGCTTTTATAACTTCAATATGACCCGTATGTGGACTGAAAATGCCTATATCAACGGACGAAATTTCGAAGGAGATTACATCGTCAATACCCGGTTCGCACAAAAAAACGACCGTAAAAGCTGGATTTTAACGGGACGTTTCAGTAAAGGAATTGACAAACTACACGGCATGATAGCCATCGACCTGATGTATATCAATAACCGAACCTCTATGATGCAAGACGGCATTCAAACGCCTTACACCAGCGACTGGTTTACGATTTCCCCCCAATTCAATTTCCGTCCGGTTTCCTGGAGCAACATCGTATACAAATGCACCTTCGGACGTAACATCCTGGAACTTCCGACAACATCCTCTTCGAGCAACCGGTTTACACAATCCCTGGAAATCGTTTTTGTCCCAACCCAGCAACTGGATATAAAACTGAAAGGGGAACATTACTACAACGAACTGAACGCCAAACAATCCAAAACATTATTCATGGCCGATGCCAGTTTCACATACCGGATTTCCCCGTCCTTTGAAATCGGCGGAATTATCAGCAATATTCTGGATAAAAAGGTATATTCCTATACATTATACGACCAACTGACCAATTACGACTACCGGTATATGATCCGTCCCCGGAATTATATGCTACAGGCAACCCTTACTTTTTAAGAACGATGAAGTTTCCTTTTTTTAAACAACTGGACAAAATGGATTGCGGTCCGACCTGTCTGCGAATCATTGCCGCTTATTACGGCAAAAACTATTCGCTGCAAGGGCTACGTGAAAAATGTCACATCTCTCGTCAGGGTGTATCCTTACTGGGAATCAGCGACGCAGCCGAATCGATCGGATTCAGGACCACCGGAGTAAAAATTACCTGGGAACAGTTAAAAAACGAAGTAAAACTTCCTTGCATTATTCATTGGCACCAACAACATTTTATCGTTGTTTACCGGATCCGCAAAAAAAGAGGCCACCGGTGGATATATGTTTCCGACCCGGGCGAAGGCCTGCTCCGATATTCAGAAAAACAATTTTTACAAGCCTGGCTGCAAATAAAAACAATCCCGGAGAAACTGAAAGAATTTATTACCGAGATTCCCCGGGATGACAAAGGTATTGCTTTACTTCTTGAACCGACTCCCCGCTTTTACCAGGAAAAAGGAGAAGAAGACAATCGTCTGAAATTCACCTATCTGTTCAAATATTTCCATCCATATTACAAATACCTGATACAACTGGGCTTATCCGTTCTTACAGCCAGTGTTATCAGCCTGATTCTTCCATTCCTGACCCAGGCGATGGTAGACAAGGGTATCGGGCTGGAAAACCTTCATTTTATCGCCATTATCCTGATCGCCCAGGTCATGTTGGTGGTCGGGCAAACGGCCAACAACCTGATTCGCAGTTGGCTAATGTTGCATATGACAACCCGTATCGGCATATCTCTTATCTCCGATTTCCTCTGTAAGCTGATGCGCCTGCCCATCGCTTTTTTCGACTCCAAAATGGTCGGTGATATTATACAACGCATCGGTGACTATAACCGTATTCAGGTATTTATTTCCGGTACACTGCTGAGCATGCTGATGGCCCTTATCTCATTTATTGTATACGGTATTATTATGGCCGGTTACGACCCTGTTATTCTGGGTATATTTCTATGCGGAAGTATTCTCAATATCTGGTGGATTCTGTTATTCATGAAAAGAAGACGAAAATTAGATTACATGCGTTTTCAGGAAGCCTCCGCCAACCAAAACAGTATTGTCCAGCTAATTAACGGAATGCAGGATATAAAACTGAACAATTGCGAAAAGCAAAAACGCTGGGAATGGGAACGCATTCAGGCCAAATTATATAAAATCAGCATAAAAAACCTGACACTCGGACAAAGTCAGGAAATAGGCGGAATTTTTATCGATCAAACTAAAAATGTTATTATTTCCTTTCTGGCTGCGAAAGCCGTTATCACAGGAAACATGACCCTGGGTATGATGGTAGCCCTTCAGTATATCATCGGTCAGCTAAACGCTCCTCTTTCCCAGTTTATACAGTTCGTACAGATCAGTCAGGATGCCAAGCTCAGCATGGAACGTCTGAGTGAAATACAGGAACGTCCGGATGAAGAACCCGAAGAGGTAAAAAAAATACACGAAATTCCCGAAAATGCCGATATTGAATTTCAAAACGTCACCTTCCAATACGATGGGCCACATTCTGATAAAGTATTAGACAACATCAGTCTGAAAATTCCTTCCGATAAAGTAACCGCCATTGTCGGTACAAGCGGGAGCGGTAAAACGACACTGCTGAAACTTATTCTGGGATTTTATACCCCCGGAGAAGGACAGCTTCTTTTAGGCAATAAACCGCTGACTTGTTACAGTGAAAGCTGCTGGCGGAATCAATGCGGAGTAGTGATGCAGGAAGGTTATATTTTTTCTGACACCATCGCCAATAACATCGGCGTATCCGACACTACTCCGGATATGGCACGCGTTATCGAGGCGGCAAGAATCGCTCATATCGAAGATTTTATCGACTCCATGCCCCTGAATTACAACACCAAAATCGGAGCAGACGGACACGGACTGAGTACCGGACAGAAACAACGGCTACTAATTGCCCGTGCGGCCTATAAAAACGCCAAATTTCTGATCCTGGACGAAGCAACCAATTCACTGGATGCCAACAATGAAAAATACATTATGGAAAAATTACAATTACTATTCAAAAATAAAACGGTCATTATTGTTGCCCACCGGCTGAGTACGGTCAAAAAAGCAGATCACATCATCGTACTGGACAAAGGGCAAATCAAGGAAGAAGGTTCACATACCAGTCTGATTGCTGCCAAAGGGTATTATTACGAACTAGTCAAAAACCAGCTCGAACTCGGAAATTAAACCAGGCAACTTACAATCCGGTCTAAATAAAAATTAAAATTTACAGGTATCGTCCACTTTTAGAAAGTACTGCTTTATGCCGAATAATGAAAATTTTTATAGCGAAGAAGCTCATGAAATCATGAATACGATCCCACCCCGTCTCATCCGTTGGGGCATCACCGTTATCTTTCTCATTTTTACGGGCATTATCATTGCTTCCAGCCTGATCGAATATCCCGAAACCATGAAAGGCCGGGTAAACCTTACCCTGACTTCAATACATGAAAACGATAGCTTACTTTTGTTAAACGGGAAAAAATTCAAAATTAAAGGCCGGATTTACTTACCCTCCAAAGGTTTTGGAAAAGTCGCCGTAAACCAAACCGTATATGTCAGTCTGGACTGCTTCCCCGCAATGGAATTCGGTAAACTAAAAGGAAAAATTACCCATATACATACCCATCTGCAAAACAACCAGTATCTGGCTGACATCGAATTTCCTTCCGGCCTGACAACCACAGGCAACAAATGTCTTCACCCCATTGAGGAAATGCAGGGAGAAGGTGAAATTATCATCCGAAATAAACGGTTAATCCACAACCTGACAGAACCGATACAGGCACTTTTTAAAAAATAAAACGGACACTGAAAAGTATGGTAAATCTTAAACCTATCCCCTCAAAGCCCTATGAACTTATCAGATTAAACAATGAAACCGATGCGAAAAAAATTGAAAAATAAACTAAAATTAAAATTTTAAAGCTATATTAGCAAATATAAAACGATATAAGAAATACACCCGAATCCCTATTCTGCATTTATTTTTCGGCCAATCTTATATCTGCTTTAGGTAGTATGTACTCTTAATCAGTATGACGATGAGAACCATTTGTCTATTTTTCGGAATTTTTTTATTTTCTCTTTGTGTCCGTGCACAGGTCATAGATACCGCTTACATGGAATGTTGGTATAAGTTTTCTTACATCAAGCTTAAATTGGAAACGATGGGAGAAGACCTCATGGTACTGCAAATCGGAAAAAATTGTTCAAAATTCTACAGTCAATATACCCATGAAAGCGACTCCCTCCTTGCTACCCCTGGAGGGATGAAAGTTTGGAGACAACTTTTCGAAGCCGGGTTTGCAACCGGAAATTTTCCACACTCCCGCACACTTAGTTACATTCATAAAAACTATCCGGAAAATCAAATTACGGTTGCCGACCAAAACAACCTTTCCCACTATAAGTTCACTGAAGATTTGGAAAAACAAAACTGGCAAATCCAACCTGAGACAAAAGAAATACTGGGATTTTCCTGTCAAAAAGCCGATTGTGAGTTCCGCGGAAGAAAATACGAAGCCTGGTTTACCCCTGAAATACCGATAGACAACGGCCCCTGGAAATTTGCAGGACTTCCCGGGCTGATCGTTGCCGTTGCCGATACGGCAGGATTATATCAGTTCGAACTGACAGGCATAAACCGTTCCGAGCGTCCGATTTATTTCGGATACTATTCACGTCCAAAATATGTCAAAACCGACCGGAAAACCTTTCTCAATGCTTGTTGGAAATATCATTCCGACAGCGGTGGACAAACCAAAGCTGTCAGCAGCGTCGATTTTTCTTTTCTCGATTCAAAACCCGTAAAACTAAAATACGACCAGATGGAAACCGATTATCCGCATTAATGGGGTGACGCCGAGGGTTGACTTTTCTCTAAAATGCAGTAAAAACAAAAATCAGCCACTCTGTTAAGTGACTGATTCCGAGGAGCGATAAACGGGACTCGAACCCGCGACCTTCGGCTTGGGAAGCCAACGCTCTACCAACTGAGCTATTATCGCATTGTTTTTTAAAAAAGTAAAACCGAATTCAACATCCGGTTTCCAGAGCGAAAAACGGGACTCGAACCCGCGACCCCGACCTTGGCAAGGTCGTGCTCTACCAACTGAGCTATTTTCGCAATTCAAATGCATTTACTCGCGGAAAAGACACCCTGCCAAGGTCGGATTTATTATCCACTGGGGACAAGGTCGTGCTCTACCAACTGAGCTATTTTCGCATTATTTCAAATAACTGCTCTCTCGCGATTGCGGTGCAAATATAATACGTTTTTTCAGAAACTTCCAAATAATTTTCAAAAAAAAATCGGCCGGTTCCGAAAAACCGACCGACCACTAAAATCAAACTACCTACTTAACCTCAATTGTTTTTTGCAATTTTTCTGTCTCCGCGTTCTTGGGCATTGTAATCTCAAGAATTCCGTCTTTGTAGGAAGCCTGTGCTTCAGCTACATTGTACTTCTCTTCCGGTAGTTCGATTGTTCTATGAAACGAATAAGAAGAAAATTCCTTCCGGAGATACTTTCCTTTTCCCTTCCCTTCTTCCTCCTCTTTTTCTTCTTTACTTTCCCCTGAAATACTTAAAAATCCATCTTTATATTCCAATTTGATATTTTCTTTTTTCATTCCGGGTACCCGTACATCCAGTGTCAGGGTCTTATCATCTTCCTTTACATTCAATGCAGGAACACCGTTTTTCTCACCGGGACTCATATAAGGCATCATTCCTGTATTAAAAAACTCATCCAGCAATGTGGAATAAAAAGGCCGCAATTCATTGTTTTTCTTTACTATGCTCATGACAATTTCATTTTATATTTATTCCAAAATTCTGAAGATTGTACGACAGGTTTAAAAAGACAGTTTCAGTACATCCATTAAATAAATGAAAATAGAAAATGAAAAACTGAAAATTAATATATTTTATTGTGATTTATCGCTTATTTCGTACCTTCGAAGCTGATAAAACGAAAAACCAAAAAACACATAACTATTCAGATCATGGCCATTATAAAAGAATTAAACGGACATACTCCGAAATTCGGCAAAAACTGTTTTCTGGCAGACAATGCCGCTATCATCGGAGACGTAGAGATGGGAGATGATTGCAGTATCTGGTTCGGTGCTGTATTACGAGGCGATGTACATTACATTAAAATCGGTAATAAGGTAAACATACAGGACAATGCAACCATACACGCTACCTATCAAAAATCCCCGACCAACATCGGCAACAATGTGTCTATCGCTCACAATGCAGTAATACATGGCTGCACGATTCATGACAACGTATTGATCGGTATGGGGGCCATCGTTTTGGATGATGCCGTTGTCGAAAGCAACTCCATCGTTGCTGCCGGCAGTGTCGTAACCAAAGGAACCGTCGTGGAATCCGGTTGGGTATATGCCGGTATCCCTGCCAAAAAAATAAAGCAAATGGGACCCGAATTGCTGAAAGGCGAAGTAGAAAGAATCGTCAATGCCTATTCCATGTATGCCGGCTGGTATAAATGACGGAAGACAGAAAACTGAGAAGACAAGGAAAAAATTTATTTTTGTATCATATTTCTGAAAACAGCCTGATGGCTTATATTTTCAGAATCCAACTATTGATTTATGAGTGTAATTATTTCACCCTCCCTTTTATCTGCAAACTTTCTGAATCTGGGAAAAGACATCGAAATGGTCAACGAAAGTTCGGCAGACTGGTTTCATATAGACGTTATGGATGGGGTATTCGTACCCAATATTTCCTACGGTATGTCGATTATTTCTCAAATCAAATCGATGGCCCGTAAACCTCTGGATGTTCACCTGATGATTGTGCAGCCGGAAAGATATATCGAACAATTCCATAAAGCAGGAGCCGATATTCTGACTGTACACTGGGAAGCAAGCACCCACCTTCACCGGACTCTGCAATGTATCAAATCATACGGTATGAAAGCCGGTGTTGCACTGAATCCGCATACACCCGTAAATGTTCTCGAAGATATCATCCAGGATATTGATATTGTACTCATCATGAGCGTAAATCCGGGATTCGGTGGTCAGTCTTTTATTGAAAATTCACTTCACAAAGTAAAAAAACTCAAACAACTGATCCGGGAAACAAGCGCAAAGACATGGATAGAAGTAGACGGAGGCGTTAATCTGAAAACAGGAAAAGAATTGACAGAAGCCGGTGCCGACGCATTGGTAGCAGGCAGTTTTGTCTTTGGTTCCGAAAATCCACCGGCAACCATCCAGGCCCTGAAACAACTATAATCAAACAAGCAGCTTATTTATATCATGTCTGAAACAATCATCAAAACTGATAAAGCCGTCATCCGGCAACAAAAAATAACGATATTAAAAGACGTCTCTTTGGAAATCAAGAGCGGCGAATTTATCTATATTATCGGTAAAGTAGGAAGTGGGAAGAGTTCTTTTCTCAAAACACTGTACGCAGAATTACCACTGGAATACGGAAATATTGAGGTAGCCGGATTCCAGTTGAAAAAGATAAAAAAATCGCAGATCCCTTTATTACGCAGAAAATGCGGCATCGTTTTCCAGGATTTCAGACTTCTTACTGACCGGAATGTACACGATAATCTTGCATTCGTACTGAAAGCAACGGGATGGAAAAATAGAAAAGCCATAGAAGAACGGATCGATACGGTCCTGGAGAAAGTAGAAATGCCGGATAAAAAATTCAAAATGCCTCACGAGCTATCGGGAGGAGAACAGCAACGTATCGTATTGGCCCGGGCATTACTCAATGCCCCTCCCCTTATTTTAGCCGACGAACCTACCGGGAATATCGATCCAGAAACTTCTTACCGATTAGCCGAATTATTGAAAGATCTTTGTGAAAACGGTAAAACCGTAATCATTGCCACACATCAATACGACCTGCTCCAAAAATATCCGGGACGGGTACTACGTTGTGAAAACGGAACTTTGATAGAAGACGAAAAGTTATCGGTACAACAGCACACACTGGCCCCCGCAGATATTGAAAGTATCGAAAACACACCGATAGAAGGTGATATTTTAACGGCTCCGGCTCCGGAAGAACCGTCAGCCGTTCTCCCGGAAGAAGAAGAAAAATTACCGGAACAGGAAGGACAAGATCCGGAACAGGAAAAGATACCGGAACAAGAGGCAGACATGCCGGAAGAAACAGCAATTGTTGCTGAAAATACCTTGACATCCGAAGAAATTTCCGAAATTCGGAAAGACAATATCCTTCCCGAAGATAATAGCCAGTCTTTACGGGAAAAAGATACCGCAGAAAAGACAGAAGAACAATATACTCCGGCAGATGACAGTACGGTTTCCCCAAAGGAAGAAAAGAAAGAGGAAAAAGATAAGACGTTATCTTCTCCCTTTGGCTTTGAACTAATCGATTGATAAATAAAAAGTCCGGAAGTTTTTCCGGACTTTTCTTATTTCACCAATTCCATTTTAATTCTATAATCGGATCCGTAATTTACAATATACAGTCCCCGGTTCTCCCAGCCGCACTCCGGACAGAGACGTCTGAAATTAAAAGCGGAAAAAAGTCCGGTTTTACCGGTATATCCGATAGCTTCCAACGTCCTCGTTCCATATTTCGCCACCAAAGGAATAAAATACAACCCCATATCGTACGCCTTAGCCGACAGGGTATGCGGTTCCGTATAAAAATAAGTCCGGTACTGATCTGCAAAATATTTGGCATTATCCGAATAATTATCGACATAACTGTATGTGAATAATTTCACATTCAGTTTATAATACATTTCATGGTCTACCGAAGTAAAATTCTGCCAATCCGGAAAACCGATAACCGTAATCCGGTATTGCTCCGCCAAGGCTGCAAGAGTCGGCAGTATTTTGCTTACATCAGCTTCTTTGGATGTCGGCAACACCACTATATTCTCCTGATCCGGATTCAACAGCAATTTCAAAGCCTCCAGATGCTCTTCTCCGAAATTCCATTTGTAGAAACCGATATCCGTCAACCGATTCAATTGCTCCGTAAACAAATTTTTCTCTGTTATATCCGTCAGCATCTGTTCTTCCGTTTCTCCCCCCTTCGACAAATTGATACATATAATATTAGCGGTTTCATGCCGGGCAGCAATCCAGGCTGCCATGTCTTCCGCCAAAGCCTGAAACGAAGGATTCACCTGTATAAAATTGGGATATTTCCCGAAATCTTCACTTCTTGAAGATAGCGGATAAACAATCGGAATCTGGCGGCTCATAAGGCTTTCCGTCAATATTTTAAACTCCGAACCATAGACCGGACCGATCACCAAATCCGGATTCAACTCATTTATTTCTGCTGCAATTCCATACATCCGTTCACTGCTTTTCTGGGTATCGAAAATGTGCAGGTCTATTTTATAGCCTTCGTTTTTCAAACTATCCAAAGCCAATAGCATTCCTTCATAGAAATAAAGGAATTGTTCGGATTTATGCAATATCTGTACAGGATGTTTCCGTAAAGTCAGGGTATCTACCAACACGGCCCCCAAATTTGACTCTATATTTTCCTGTACAAATAAGGGCAATAATAAAGCTACCTTTACATACTTATTATCCGGAATTGCCATATCATCCATAAACTCCGGCCGGCCGGCCAGTGTATCCCCTACCAGCGGGTAATAATTTTTCCGCACCTCTTCCGGTTCATGTTTCTTCTCTTCCAGCGGGATTGTCTGTTCCAGTCCGATCACCTTCTCTTCCGTTTCTTTTACCGGCATATCGACCGACGTACCGATCTGGGCGACATCAATTTCTTTTATCGGGAGTCTTACAATCGCCCCGATTGATAAAGGAGTATTCTCATATTGTTTATTTTCTTTCAATATCTGCCTTACCTTAATACCGAACTTTCTGGATATCGAATACAATGTCTCCCCTTTTTCAACTTTATGGTAATAATATTTACCGTCTTTTTCCACATAAGGCTCTACATAAGGTATTTTCAGCACTTCAAACATACTGATTGCATTGTCTTGCTTGCCATTCAGCTCCTTTACCGCATTGATATCCACACCGTACGCCTTACAGATGGAATAAAGCGTCTGTCCGTCTTCCACCACATGTAAGTAATAACTCTTACCTTTTATGACAACGATATCCGTCGATTTATGTACCTCGACATGCTGTGCCGAAAGCCGGCCGCAAGCCAGTAATACGAAAAGAACAATTACAAATTTCATCATAAACAAACCTCTTTGCGCCTGTATTTAAGAACACCGGAACGTCTTTCTTACCCCCGGAAGGGCAAAAATACGAAAAAGTAGTAGATAATTTAAAAATCTACGCTAATTTTGCATAGCCATCTTCACAATACAAAGATGGTAAAACAGAATCATAACGATAAAATGCGACCGGATTTATGTTATTTTCCAAATATCCTAAACTGACACTTCTTTTGCTGAATACATTAGCTGCCGTAATCATTACTGTAGTCATCGGATATTTTGTGTTGGGTGCACTCGATAAATACACAATGCACGGTCATTCAATATCCGTTCCGGCTTTTCAGGATTTGACCTGGGAAGAGGCTCAGCAATTGGCGAAAAAAAACAATTTGCGGGTCATCATTGTCGATTCGATATACGATGAAAAAGCCCTCCCCGGTACAATTCAGGAACAATATCCGATAAACGGAGCCAAAGTAAAGGCCAACCGGATGATCCAACTGACGGTATGTGCCCAGAATCCCGAACAGGTCATATTTCCCCAACTGAACAACTCTTCTTATCGTCAGACCTTACAAACATTGCAGGCAAAAGGATTTCAGATCGGAAATATAGAATATGCCCCTTCTGAATTTAAGAATCTGGTATTGCATCTGAAATACAAGGACAACGATATCGAAGCCGGCTCACTGCTGCGCAAAGGTGTCAAAATAGATATCGTTCTCGGAAACGGAGGAAATGAGATCAATTATGTCGCCCTTCCGCAACTATGTGGTCTGAAAGTCAGAGATGCAATCCGGCTTTTACAGGAAAACTATCTGAACGTCGGACAAATTATTCCGGATAACAGTTTAAAAAATAATTCGGATATCAACTCGGCTGTCGTCTGCTTCCAACAACCGGCTTTCCAACCGAATACGAATGTGCCGGCAGGTAGCTATATCGACCTGGAAGTTTCTCAAAATAAAGCCCGGATTGCAGCATTGGACTCATTGATCGTAACAGAATAATTTTACCGGAAAACGAGATGGTGGAATATACAGAAGAAATCGAAGACTTTGAAGAAGAAATAACGGAAAGCGAGGAAGAAATTCAAGGCCGGGAGATGTTCGAACACCATCGTTTCGAAGCCGATAAAGGGCAAATGCCTTTGCGTGTCGATAAATTCTTACTGGTACGACTTCCCCATGCCTCCCGGACAAAAATTCAGGATGCAGCAGAGTCCGGATGTATTCGTGTCAACGATAAACCGGTAAAATCCAATTATAAAGTAAAACCGAATGATGTCGTCTCTGTTGTACTTTCATATCCCAAAAGAGAGATTGAAATCACACCCGAAAATATCCCGTTGGACATCGTATATGAAGACGATTACTTACTCGTTGTAAACAAACCGGCAGGTATGGTTGTACATCCGGCTTTCGGTCATTTCAGCGGTACCTTAGTCAACGCTCTTCTCTGGCATCTCAAAGACAACCCACTGTTTACAGGTAACGATATCCGGCCGGGATTGGTCCACCGTATCGATAAAGATACCTCCGGTCTATTGGTAATTGCCAAAACAGAAGAAGCCAAAAGCCACCTGGCTCTGCAATTTTTCAACAAGACATCCGACCGGAAATATCTGGCTGTATGCTGGGGAAACCTGGAAAGTGAAACGGGCACCATTACCGGACATATCGGTCGTCATCCGGTAAACCGCAAAGTTATGTCCGTCTACCCGGACGGCAGCCACGGCAAACATGCCATCACCCATTATAAGGTCATCGAAAGACTGGGATATGTAAACCTGGTCGAATGTATATTGGAAACCGGCAGAACCCATCAGATCAGGGCACATTTCAAATACATCGGACACCCGCTTTTCAATGATGCGGAATACGGTGGAAATGCCATTCTCAAGGGTACGACATTCAGTAAATACAAACAATTCGTCAACAACTGCTTTGCTGTATGCCCCCGCCAGGCTTTACATGCGCAAACACTGGGATTTACACACCCGGCAACGGGAGAACGTCTTTCTTTCGAATCCCCAATCCCCCCAGATATGCTGCAGCTTATTGAAAAATGGCGGAATTATACCAGTGAAAGATAAATTATAATTGCAGATTGCAGATTTACGATTTTTAATTAATTCATCCTGAAAAGTTGATTTCATAACTCACAGCATAGCGTTAATCCGTGCATGAAACGACATCTTGATTTTAGATTAAATGTCTGACAATGAATCAGTTTGTCAAACATCAGCATTTTCTTCAAAACACATAAACACATCCATCCTCCTCCCAATCGTAAATCTAAAATAAAAATAGTTTTTCATCAATTGGTCACTTTTACCTGACCGCTGATTAACATCAATGAAAGTTCGGAAACCTTTGCCTGATAGATAGCCGACAGTTTACGATCCACCGCATCGATATAGCTTCGTTGAAATTCCCGGAACTCGATACCGGACAAAGAGCCCAACTTATATTTTTCCAAAGCGGCGTCCAGATTCTCAAAAGCCACATCTGCACTTTCATTTTCAAAGCTGACAATCTGCAGATTATTTTCATAAGTATTATACAATTGGGCCAAATCGGCCAATGTCTGCAATTCCGTCTCTTTATAACTCCATTCCGCATTTTCGACTTCCAATTCCGCATTCTTGATTTTACGGCGATTTTCCAGACGATCAAAAATATTCATCTTCAAATTAAAGCCCCAATAAAAACCGTTGGTCCGGTTCAAGGACGTCGTCGCCGAAGGCGTTTTCGTCCGGCTGTAGTTATAACCGGAATTAAAATCGAGTGTCGGAAAAAGAGCCGAACGGGCCAGCTTTACATCCATAGCCGATATCTTCTGATCCTTACGGGCAATCTGAAGCAGTGTGTTCATAGCCAGTGTATTATTATACAATTCACCATATATCAACGGTTCCCGTAACATTATTGTATCATGTACATACATCGCCCGTTGTAAATCGGCATTCATAATCATATTCAGGGATATATAAGCACTCTTCAACAGTTCTTTTTGTTTCATATACTTCGAACTATCGGCATTCAGGTCTATTTTTGCCTGCTGTAACTCCAAACCGGACAACACCCCCAATACATACTTGTCCCTGGCTTCATTAAAACGTTCTGTTGACAATTCCAGAGAGTGCTTCGAAGCATCCAATTTGCTATGTTGTACAATGACATTGTAATATGCCTCACTCACATTCACCGTCAGATTTTCCAAAGCCATCTGTGTATTCAACTCTCCGATTGCCAACATCTCCTGATATTTGGCATAGGTCGTAAACATGGCCATACCATCAAACATACGCCAGTTTAAAGAAACACCGGCTGAAAGTACATCGCTCGTCGCTCCGTTCACTTTACGGTCTTCCCCGCTTACAGTCGTCTTTGTATCGTTAAGTCGCTGAGTCTGCTGTGCATCAATCCCGACCGAAGGCAGAAAAGGCGCGTAATTGGCATTATTATCTGCGATATACTCCTGATTACGTACAATCTTTATGGAATAGTTAGCCTCTAACGCCTGTTGTATGCATTGTTCCAGCGTAACACGGCTTTCCTGCGCAGAAAGAACCGTACCCATAAAAAACTGAAAACAAAAAAACGTACACAATACTCTAATCCTTTTTCCCTTTTTCATCATTTTTCCTTTTTATCTTTCAAAAGGTCTCTCTCAACACTATTCAATCCTGATCCAAACATTTCCCCTATAACACCTCATTTTATCGTAAACCTACGCTTCATTACTCTTTCCCTTCATCTACCACCTGCATTTTACCTGCTGACAAATAAGAATAAATAGCAGGAATTACAAACAGAGAAAGAAACGTAGCACATACCATTCCACCTACTACAGCTATACCCATTGCAACTCGGCTTTCAGCACCCGCACCGGTAGCAATTGCCATCGGCAATATTCCCAATACCGTAGACAAGCTGGTCATCAATATCGGCCGGAAACGGGCGACAGCCGCATTTTTCACAGCCTCCAGCATCGATTCTCCCATCGCTTTACGCTGATTGGCAAACTCGACAATCAAAATACCGTTCTTAGACACTAACCCGATCAGCATGATAATACCGATCTGACTGAATATATTCATCGTCTGCTCGAAGTACCAAAGGGACAGCATAGCTCCGATCAATGCCAACGGCACAGTCAGCATGATAATCAGCGGATCCCGGAAACTTTCGAACTGTGCTGCCAACACCAGGTAAATAAATACCAATGCCAAAATAAAAGCAAACATCAAACTGGAAGAACTTTCCACAAAATCCTTAGAACTTCCCGACAAAGTCGTTTTAAAGTTATCGTCCAATACTTCTTGGGCTATCCGGTCCATTTCCTCCAAACCCTGTGACAAGGTTTTTTTACGGGCAAGTCCGGCCGAAACAGTAGCTGCAACAAAACGGTCATAACGATATAACTGAGGAGGCATCGAACTTTCAGAGGTCGTCACTAAATTATCCAATGCAATCAAATCTCCCTTGTCATTTCTGACATATATCGTCTGTAAATCAGAAGGTTTGTTCCTATTCTCCCGGTCGATCTGGCTCAATATCTGATACTGCTTTCCATTCAATATAAAATAACCAACCCGTTGCTCACTCATCGTCAACTGTAATGTCTGAGCTATATTCTGCATAGAAACTCCCATCACGGCAGCCTTATCCCGGTCTATATTAATGGTTAATTCCGGTTTGGTAAATTTCAGGTTCAAATCTGCCACTGAAAATACGGGACTCTTGTTAACTTCTTCCATAAAACGAGGTAATACACGCTTCAAATCTTCCAGATTTTTGGCCTGTATAACATATTCTACCGGTAATCCTCCCCGGCGCCCTCCGAAAGTCTGCTGTTGCGATACCATCGTACGGGCTCCCGTAAACTGTCTTACCTTAACTCCCAGTTCGTCGGCAATTTCCTGTTGGGTTCTCTCCCGCTGTTCCGGTTTCACCAACCACAGATTCAAAGTCGAACGATTCGTATTGCCTCCGCCGATCATTTCGATGATCATATCCTGCTCCGGCACTTCCTGCTCCACATAAGAAGACAATTCGGTCGTATAACGGTTCATGTAATCGAATGTCGCTCCTTCCGGTGCCGTTGACATCACCCGAATATTGGAACGGTCTTCCAGAGGAGCCATTTCAGAAGGTGTCACCGTCCACAAAAAATAAATCACAACAGCTGTAACACTCAATATCACGGGAGCCAAGAAACGACGTCTCATAAAACTATCCAACCAACGCCGGTAATACTCCGTCAAGCCATTGAAAAAAGGTTCTGTTTTCCGGTAAAACCAATTATCGGTGACATTTCTGGTCAGCAATTTGGTCGAAATCATAGGCGTAAATGTCAAAGCGACAAAAGAAGATATAATCACCGCCCCGGTAATTACAATACTGAATTCCCGGAACAGCCTCCCCGTTGTTCCCTGCAAAAAAACGATAGGAAAAAATACAGCCACCAAAGCGACCGTCGTAGCGATTACAGCAAAAAATATTTCTTCCGATCCCTTAAACCCGGCTTCTCTCGGAGACATCCCCTGCTCGATCTTCGTATAAATATTTTCCATGACCACAATGGCATCGTCGACCACCAACCCAATGGCCAGTACCACCGCCAATAAAGTCAGGATATTAATGGTAAAACCAGCCAGATACATAATGAAAAATGCTCCCACCAAAGAAATAGGAATCGCCAATACCGGTATTAAAGTGGTACGCCAGTTTCGTAAAAACAAGAAAATAATCAATACCACCAATATAAAAGCCTCGACAATCGTACTCTTCACTTCATCAATCGAATTCCGGATAAAGACCGTATTATCGAAGGCAATCCCGGCTTCGACATCGGCAGGTAAATCCTTCTCCAGATCCTGCATCACATCGTAAGCACGGTCCACAATATCAATGTAATTTGCTCCCGGCTGAGGAATAATCACACAAGCAACCATAGGTATGCCGTTACGCTTCATAATGGAACGCACATCCTCGGCATCCACCTCTGCAACACCGATATCCCGGAAACGTACAACCTTACTATCCGTTTCCCGGATAACCAGATTGTTGAAATCTTCAATCGTCATCAAACGTCCAAGAGTACGAATGGTCAACTCCGTATTCTCACCTTCAATACGCCCCGAAGGTAATTCCACATTTTCACGACTCACAGCATCCCTGACATCCATCGGTGTTACTCCGTAAGCAGCCAACAGAGCCGGATTCATCCGCAAACGCACCGAATACCGTTTTTCTCCCCAGATAGAAACACTACTCACACCATTGATTGTCTGCAAACGTTCTTTGTAATACTGTTCGGCATACATGCTCAAATCTATCAACGAACGCTGATCGCTTCGCAAAGACACCCCGAAAATCGGCTGGGCATCGGCATCGGCTTTTGTTACCGTCGGCGGATCCACATCTTTCGGTAAACGCCGCATAGCCCCGGATACCTTATCACGCACATCGTTCGCAGCCGTCTCCAGATCAACTTCCAATTGGAACTCCACTGTAATATAGCTTCGCCCGTCCCGGCTCGTACTCGTCAACGAACGAATACCCGGAATTCCATTTACAGCAGCCTCCAAAGGTTCCGTTATCTGAGTTTCGATAACATCGGCATTAGCCCCGGGAAAACTCGTCGATACAGAAATAATAGGCGGGTCCACACTCGGATAATCCCTCACCCCTAAAAACACCATCCCGACACATCCCACCAGCATCAGAATTATATTCATGACCGTGGCAAATACCGGTCGTTTTATACAGGTAGACGATAAACTCATTTTTTTCCAGTTACAAAATTACACCTCTTCTACTCGTTCTCAATTTCTATCTTTTCAGGCTCACAGACACATTCATACCTTCCCGCAACTGCATCAAACCACCTGTTAAGACTGTATCTCCGACTTGAATACCGGAAATCACTTCTACATTTTTCTCGTCACGGCTCTCTGTCTGCACAGGCACACTCGCAGCCTTCCCGTTTTTCACCACCCACATCCGTTTTCCTTCCATTTCCGGTACAACAGCTTCCGTCGGAATAGCGATATATTCATTTTCACCTCCCACCATCAGCGTACCTTTGGCAAACATTCCGGGCATCAATTCGTTTCTCCGGTTATCGTAACGGGCCCTTAATAAAATCATACGGGTCTTGATATCAATCAAAGGATCCACTGCATATACCTGTGCCGCATACAACCTGTCACTACCGGTTACCCGGAAATCGATTCTACGGCCGTTCAAATCCCGGGCCGCATATTTTTCGGAAATCGAAAATTCAAATTTCAGGACAGAATTGTCCACAATCGTGGCAATCTTAGAACTAGGCTGTACATAACTACCTTCACTGACATACCGGAATCCCATCACTCCGTCAAAAGGAGCCCGAATCTCCGTCCGGCTGATTTTCACTTTCAATAATTCGATATCTGCCTCCAGCACATTATAATCCGTCTGTAACTGATCGAAAGCCTCCCGGCTGATGGATTCCCGTTTCAATAAAATACGCTGACGCTCTAACTTCTCACTTAACAACTTACGCTGAAATTCTGCCCGGGACAACTGGGCCTGCAAATCGGCATCGTCGACCTTCAACAACAAATCCCCTTTCCGGACATAACTGCCTTCCTGAAAATAGATACGCCTTACCTTACCGACAATTTCTGCCACCAATTCTACCTCCTCATTCGCTAACATCGTACCCACAACCTGTATACCGTTGGAGGAATGCGAATTTTGGGCAACGACACCTTCCACTGTCAGTACTCCACTTCCTTTACGAGGCACAGCATCCGGTATTTCCGACTTTACCGAAAACCATCCCAGACGAGGAATAAAAATAATTCCCAACACCACCAATACAATAATAATGACTAATCCCCTTTTTATCCGTTTATTCATTTGATTTTCAATTTATTACAAATCGACATACAGAAACAAACCGGCCACAATGTGACCGATTTATTATTGGACAATGAAGATAACACAAAGTTTATCTGCATTTTGTTAATATTTTATTAAAAATCGTCTTTTTTTAACGTCAAAACCAATTTCGTCTTTTCAACCCCAGAAATGCAATTCCGGAAAACAAAACCGAAACACTGAAAATCAAAAGAAAACCATACGTTTTATCAGATAAAGAGTTGGGTACGTTCATGCCGTATAAACTGGCAATTAAAGTCGGTATCATCAGCAATAAAGAAATAGATGTCATGCGCTTCATAATCACATTCAAATTATTGGAAATAACCGAAGCATAAGCATCCATAGTTCCACTGAGAATATCACTGTATATACGCGCCGAATCCAAAGCCTGCCGGAGCTCGATCTCAACATCTTCCACCAGATCCTCATCGAAAAATTTCCGCTGAGAACGCAGATTCTTCAATTTAACCAACAAATTATCATTTCCCCGCATAGACGTTATGAAGAAAACCAAAGATTTTTCGATTTTCAATAAACGTTGTAATTCTTCATTTTCAATAGAGCGTTCCAGTTCTTTTTCCACTTGCCGGCTCTGGTTATTGATTTGCTTCAGGTACTTCAAATACCATACGGAAGAAGACAGAAAAAGCCTGAACAACAAGTCCCAGTTTCCGGTAAACGTCAACCGCTTCCGGTTTACATAGCGTATGAAATCCGGCAACATATCCGTATTAAAATGGCATACCGTCACAAAATAATGTTCTTTCATGATAAACCCTAAAGGCACCGTAACATACGGGATATCATTCCCTTTATGCCGGAACGGTATGCGCAGAATAATCAAAGTCCAGCCGTCTTCTTCCTCTATACGGGGACGCTCATCGGCATCTTCGATATCCGACAAAAAAGATTCGGGAACATTTAATTTTTCGATAAGATACTTGATATCTGCCGGAGTCGGCGCTTCAACATTTATCCAACAATCAGCCTGCCATGCTTCTTTTTCCTGAAAGCCCTGATCTGCCCAAAGGAATCTTCTCATAATAATACCCTCCATTCATTGTGAACAAAGGTCCTGAGAATAAACCTTTGCTCTGGTTAATACTGTTGATGATAATCGTCCATAGTTTTCATTATGAATTTTACGCCGCAAAAATAGCTTTTAAAATCCAAAGGAAAGAGTATTCATGTCAAAAAATAGAACCGTTTTTCTCTTTCACTGAAAACAATGACTTGTTTAATCCCTCATCTGAAATATTAAACATCTGTAAAAACAAAATAAAAGGTAGAAAGCAAACTTTTAAAAGATATAAAATTTGACTGGACCGGACAACCATTAATCCTTCCAAATTGTGTAATTTTGTACGCAAAGATGTCATTCGAGGAGTATATAAACACCCCGGAAGGGAAAGAAAAAAATAACAAAAATTTATATACTGATAAAATATCCCCATTCCATTCATTTTCAAACGAAAACGAATATAACGGTTAAACGAATTATTGATTATTAAAGCAAAAACAAGTATGGAAACAAAGTATTGCCAAAGCTGCGGTATGCCCCTGCAAAAACAGGAAGAGCTGGGTAGCAACAGGGATGGAAGTAAAAACGAAGAATTTTGTTGCTATTGTTATAAAGACGGAGCCTTTACCCAGGATTGTACCCTGGAACAAATGATCGAACATTGCGCACAGTTTGTAGCTGAATTTAACAAAAATGCCGGTGTTTCCTATACCAAAGAAGAGGCCATTGCCAACATGAAAACCTATTTCCCGACCTTAAAGCGTTGGTCCGGACAATAGAATACGATGCAATACATTGAAGCAAAATCCATCCTGTCCAGGTTAAAAGGACCGGATACCTGGTTTGGCATCACCTATAACATGAATCTATATAGGGGATGCCAGCATGGGTGTATATATTGTGATACCCGGAGTGACTGTTACAAAATAGGAGACATATCACAAATATCCGTTAAGCAAAATGCACTGGAACTATTAAAAAAAGAGTTATATGCCAAACGGAAAAACAAAGCTACAATAGGCACCGGATCGATGAACGATCCCTACATGCCGGTTGAAAAAGAATTACAATTTGTACGCAAAGCACTTCAACTCATAGCAACCGAAAAATTTCCGGTCCATATCCTAACCAAAAGTAGTCTGGTAGAACGGGATTCGGATATATTGCAAGAGATCGCAAAAATATATGTTGCAGCAAGCTTTACAATTACCTCTGCAACCGACATCCTTTCCTCACAGATAGAACCGCTGGCACCGAAAACGTCGGAACGTTTTAAGGCGATGGAACTCTTAGCCCATAAAGGCATTTACACCGGTGTAACACTGATGCCGATACTCCCCTTTATCAACGACACAAAAGAAAATATCCAGACAATCATTCACCGGGCAAAAGATTCCGGAGCATCGTACATCCTGCCGATGTTCGGCGTAACTCTCCGAAAAGGTTCCCGGGAATATTTTTATTCGGCTCTGGACAAAAATTTTCCCGGAGTGAAAGCCGAATATCAAAAACATTTCGGTGATCAATATGCCTGTTACAGTTCCCATTACAGAGAACTATCCGATGTTTTTTTCGACTTCTGTGGAAAATTAGGGATAGCTACTCAAATGCAATTCTATCAACCTTTGGCAGACGGACAACTCTCCTTATTTTAAACCGATAAAATAAAAATCCGATCCAGTGAAAAAATGGTTATTTATTCCCGTTTCAAATCGAGATAAATCGGCAGATGATCGCTATATCCTCCGTGATAACGGGGCCCCAGATAAGTCCGGAAAGGCTTGAAACCATAATAGGTTTTATCTTCCTCCAACAAAAAACGGGGATTAAATACCTGCAATTTCGGGTCGGTTCGTAAAACATGATTTCCATTCAGCAACGCCCCGGAAACAATAATATGATCTATCGTTTGCCAGATTCCCTTGTATTTATAACTGCCGTATCCCTGATTCAATAAATAATAACCGGTATTATACAAATGTCCGGATTGAATATGCTCCGTCCCGGAATCCTTTGTATCCAATACAACCGTTTGAGCCGGCCGATCGGCTTTACCATTCAAATCTCCCATAATAACAATAGCAGCTTCCGGATTCTTCGACTGTAATTCACCGACTTTTTCCTTTACTACGGCTGCCGCCCGTTTCCTTTTCCATTCGCTCCCGGCTTCCCCTCCGGACATCGAAGGGAAATGACAAACCATAAAATGCAAGGTATCCTGCTCCAATATCCCGGAAACATACAAAATATCACGGGTAAATACTTCTTCCTCCGGCGAAAAAGGAATCGGCAAAAATTCCTCGTCTATCACCCGGAACAGTGCTTTCCGATATAGAAAAGCCACATCTATTCCCCTTGCATCGGGGGAATCCCGGTGTACAATTCCATATCCGCCTTCAGTCAGTCCGGTCTTTTGAGTCAGATCTTCCAGCACACGCCGGTTCTCCACTTCACACAAACCGATAAAAACCGGAAACTCACCTTCTCCGACGGCCTTTACAACTTCAGCCAGCTTCAACAGTTTATCCGTATATTTTTCCTGATTCCAATGCAACCTCCCGAAAGGAGTAAAATCTTCATCCCGTGTATCCGGATCATCCTGAATATCGAATAAATTTTCCACATTGTAAGAAACAATCCGATAATGTTGCTGTCCTTCGGCAAATCCGGATAGTCCCCACAGACAAATGAATGTCAAAACAAACCGTAACAACATACTCTAACACCCTATAAATTAAACCGATAAATCTGATCCAAACAAAAAAACACCGATCGTAAAACAAGAGTCTGAATTGAAAACCGATTAAAAACCTTCTTTACTTTTCATCTTTACATAATCGGTCCATGTCATATTTTTATAAGTATCGCTCCCGATATAATCCAATATCATATCCCCCTTCCCCCTGTCCAGATAAAAATACAGACTTTCCATCAATTTTCCCTCCTCATCGAAAATATAGATACTCGGCACCCGCAATATTTTATCACTCAAAGCTATCGCTAACTGGTGCAAATTATTATTTTCCTTACCGGCATTGGCAAAACGATGAGTCATAAATGTCAGGGTATCCTGCGACAACACATCCAGATGCAAACAATAATAATATTTTTGAGCAATAGAGGAAAAAGTCGAATCGGGAAAAACCAGTTGCTCCATCATTTTCGAAGAATTACTCCAGGGAGCAGACAAATAAAGCAACACTTTCTTATTTTCTGCTTTCTGTTTATTCTCTAAATCCTGAAAGGAAGTCCAATAGGGTTCCGGCCGGTTCTCCTGCATCTCTTTTCCCGGTGTGAAAACCTGCTCGAAATCAACGATGAAATCATTGATATTCGTAGAAAAATAAGCATTCTCTGTAAAATAAATCAGGAAAGCCTCCATTTTGGCAACATCCAGGTACCCCGGTACAACAATATTGACATTTTCCTTATCATACAAAAAAACCGTCGTCGGATAAGACATCTTTCCTTTTAACATTTCGGCAGCCAAACTGCTGATGTAACGTTCACCGTTTTTCAAAGGCGGATATATTTTCCCCCGGAATTGCATCGTATCCGCCGATTCTGCATTTATTTTCACAGGATAAAAATACCGGTTGATAAACGAAACAATGGTCGGCTGGCCATAAGTCGTCTTGTCCATATGCTTACACCATCCGCACCAATCGGTATAAATATCGATAATCATCGGCCTGGGCTCTTTCGCATACTGCCTTTCAGCCTCTTCCAGCGTCAGCCATTTTATTTTTTCTTCCTGAGCAAAAACAGACGTTGCCAGCCAGCAAAATCCTATCAATACAAACAATCTCATGTCACATCAGTTTTCTTCCGTCTTATCTTCCGATAATGCTTCCCAATATTCCACAGCCCGACGGGTATGAGGAATAACAATAGTTCCTCCGACTAAATTAGCTACCGAGAATATCTCAAACAGCTCGGGGGTCGTCACCCCTAACTCAAAACATTTTTCCAAATGATATTTGATACAATCATCACAACGCAACACCATGGAGGTCGCCAGCCCCAGCATCTCCTTCACCTTCGCCGGCAAAGCTCCGTCCACATACGTATTCGTATCGATATTATAAATCCGTTTAATCACCTTATTATCAGCAGCCAGGATTTTTTCATTCATTTTCTCCCGGTATTCCCTGAATTCTTTTACTTTCTTATTCATTTTTATATAACCGTTATCCGAAAAACCTTACAAAATCGTTCACATTCGCCAAAATAAAAAGTCCGAGCAAAACAGCCATACCCGCAAGTTGAGCATACTCCATAAATTTTTCTCCCGGCTTACGCCTTGTGACCATCTCATATAACAAAAACAAAACATGACCTCCGTCCAGTGCCGGTATAGGCAACACATTTACAACAGCCAACATAATGGAAATTAAGGCTGTCAATTCCCAAAATATCTGCCAATTCCACACCCCGGGAAATATACTACCGAGCATCATCATCCCACCGACCGATTTATAAGCTTCTACATGGGGCGAAAACAATAGCTTGAGTTGCTTCAGATAAGAACCCAGCGTCTCCGTTCCCCGGTCGATTCCGGCAGGTATAGCCTCTAAAAAAGAATACTCATGAACGGCCAGTTCCGGTACCTCCGTCGATCCGAAATAAATACCGAATTTTCCCTCGTATCCCAGATCGAAGGCAAAATTCAAGGTATCTTTCCCCCGTAAGACGGTTGTCTTTACCTTGCTATCGGAATGAGCCGCCAGATAGTTGGTGAATTCGTCATAAAACCGGAAACTCTGGTCGTTCACAGCCAATATCTTATCTCCTTTGCGTATCCCGGCGTCATAGGCCACGGAATAGTCTGCAAAATCACCCACATAAGTACTGTCCATCAATTTCCGGGGCTCCAAAAAACGGGTTTTATAATTTTGCGTAGACATAGCCAACAGCTGGGCTACAAAAGATTCAGGCACTTGCAGATCGATCAGTTCGCCATCCCGTTTCACCTGAACGGTTTTCGGGGTATTGAGCAACATATCCGGAACAATATCGGAAAAACGTTCCACTTTCTTTCCATCCATCGCAACCACAATATCTCCGTTACGCATCCCCATATCGTAAAAAACAGTATCACACACGACCCCGTATTTGACATTCTCCGCAGGCAGATACGTTTCTCCCCAGGTAAATAAAACCATACTATAAATCACAAATGCCAACACCACATTCACGATTACCCCTCCCAGCATAATCAGCAAACGCTGCCAGGCCGGTTTGGAACGGAATTCCCAGGGTTGAGCCGGTTTCTTCATCTGTTCCGTATCCATCGACTCATCGATCATACCCGCAATTTTGACATATCCCCCCAAGGGAAGCCACCCCATACCGTATTCCGTCCCCCCCTTCTTAAATTTAAACAAAGAAAACCAGGGGTTGAAAAACATATAAAACTTTTCGACCCGGGTCTTAAATAACTTTGCGAACATGAAATGTCCGAATTCGTGAAATAAAACCAAAATCGACAAGCTTAAAACAAACTGCAATATCTTTATAAATATATCCATAATATTCCCTCTTTCTGATTACTTTCCGTTAGTCCTCACCCACTCTTCGGCCACAATCCGGATTTCCCGGTCTGTAGCTACATAATCGTCCAATACAGGTTTTACCATATAATTTCCTCTCTCCATAACATATTCGATCAGATCGGACATGCCCGTAAAAGACAGATGCCCGTGTAAAAAAGCATTTACGGCAATTTCGTTGGCAGCATTCAATATACACGGCATATTTCCTCCCTTTTGCATCGCCCGGTAAGCCAAATCAAGATTACGGAACGTTTTTCGGTCGGGTTCTTCAAATGTCAACGAATGACATCGGGTAAAATCTACCCGGCCAAAATCCGAATGAATGCGATCGGGATAGGTTAATGCATACTGGATAGGCAAGCGCATATCCGGCACCCCGAGTTGAGCCTTTATACTACCGTCACCGAACTGTACCATCGAATGTACAATGGATTGCGGATGTACAACCACCTCTATCCGGTCCGGATCAACACCGAACAACCATTTGGCTTCAATCACCTCGAATCCCTTATTCATCATGGATGCGGAATCGATAGTAACCTTGGCTCCCATATTCCAATTCGGATGTTTTAAAGCATCTGCCGGAGTCACATCTTTCAAAGCCTCGTAAGACCATCCCCGGAACGGCCCCCCGGAAGCCGTCAAAATAATCTTTTCCAACGGATTATTACCTTCTCCGGCCAAGCATTGAAAAATTGCGGAATGTTCCGAATCTACCGGAATAATCGACGTTCTGTACTGCCGTATCAAATCATTTATCAATTCCCCGGCAACCACCAGAGTTTCCTTATTGGCCAAAGCGATAACCTTCCCGGCCTTAATCGCATTTACCGTCGGTAACAAGCCGCTATAACCGACCGTAGCCGTTACAACCATATCCACGGTTCCCGCAGCAACCACCTGGGCCAGTGCATCTTTACCGGCATAAACCTTGATATCTTCCTCCTTCAATGCCTCTTTCAGTTCCGAATACTTAGCCTCATTGGCGATAACCACCATATTCGGTTTGAATTTTAACGCCTGTTCGATCAATAAACCGACATTCTCATTGGCCGTCAATACTTCCGCACAGAATAATTCCGGATTCGCCCCGATGACCTGTAAAGTTTGAGTCCCTATAGATCCGGTAGACCCTAATATTGCTATTCTTTTCATATTCATCAATATCAAACGGAAACACCTATTTAAATTGGATAAAATTCTCCGGATTCAGAGGATTACCGGCACGCCACAACTCAAAATGCAAATGCGGACCGGTCGTCTCTTCCCCGGTATTTCCGACAATAGCGATAACTTCTCCCGCACGCACATAATCTCCCTGCTTTTTCAGTAAAGTCGAATTATGCTTGTACACCGATACCAGGTTATTGGAATGTTGTACCTGTATCACATTTCCCGTTTTTATCGTCCAATCCGTCAAAATAACAACTCCATCCGCAATCGTAGAAACTTTCGAATTTGCCTTTGCAACAATATCCGTTCCAAAATGCCTGCTTTTTTCATCAAACCCCCTGCTGACGATGCCTTCCACCGGCGGAAAAAAATGATAATACTCGTGATTGTCTGTCTTAGTCTTTCCTACTGTCAGATTAAACCGCTCCCGTTCCTCTATTTCTGTCCTGAAATTATGCTCTTCCTGACTGATATTGAACTGGATGGTATCGTAATTCATTTTCAACGTATCGTTTTTTGCTTCCGTATAAGCTATTTCTTCCCCTTTCAGCACCGATTGCAGGGACTTTAAAAACCGCTCCCGCTTTCCCAATTCCGTCTCCAGTGAATCAACCCGCAAAGCATTTTCCGTAATCATCCTACGCATATTCCCGCTCGGATATCCGGGAATAAATTCTTTCAAACCGGTAAAAGCAATCAGTAAGGTCGTTAAAGTAACCAACACGACGGCTAATACACTCAAAGCCATCAACACATGTAACTGAGACAAACGCATTCTGAAAACTTCTTCATAAGAAGTTTCGTTTTGGATAGAAAGCTTGTATTTGTATTTCAACCTATCCCACAATCTTACCTTTTCCTGAGCCATCCTAATTATTTTAGCCTTCAAAATTAGCACAACAAATTGAAAACCGGAAATAATTTTCCACAATCGTATTTACTATTTTCAATTTCAAACAAGAAATTCCTTTCTGCCGGTCATTTCACAATAAAACAATTTAAAATTTACATTTTAAAATCTAAAATCAGACCAGCTTCACAGCCCTGCGACTTTCTAAACGGAAATCAGAAACCCAAAACCCGAAATCAGACACAACACTGTATATTAATTATTTACCGGCGTATATATATTTGTAGGATATTGAAATACTTTCAGATTAAAATGAGGAATAACCGCCAATACATGGTCAAAAATATCCGATTGTACCTTTTCATACGCCACCCACTCCTGCTTAAGTGAAAAACAATAAATCTCAACCGGAATACCGGTAGCCGTAGGCTGTAATTGCCGCACCATATGCGTCATATCGTTATTGATATCCGGATTGGCCTCCAGCCATAGTTCCATATATTGTCTGAATATGCCCAGATTCGTCAGTTTACGTTCGTCGAGCACCGTCCCTTTATCCTTATTCACCTGCTGCAATGTTGCAAGCATCTTCTCGATATACTCTTTCAAATAATCGGAAGTACGAAAAGTGTCGACTTCCTCTTTAGACAAAAAATGTACCGTACTGATATCTATACTGATATAACGTTCAATACGGCGCCCGTTCGATTCCTGCATTCCTCGCCAATTGATAAAAGACTGGGAAACCAATTGATAAGTCGGAATAGTCGATATCGTCATATCCCAGTTCTGTACTTTTACGGTATACAGATTGATTTCGAGCACTTCCCCGTTGGCATTGTTACTGGGCATCACGATCCAGTCCCCGATCCGGACCATTTTATTCGCTAACAATTGTACGCCTGCAACAAACCCCAGGATCGAGTCTTTGAATATCAACATCAATACTGCCGCAAAAGCACCTAACCCGACTATCAAATGCTCGGGCGACTTATTGACCATAATACTGATAACCACCACAGCAACGACAGAATAAACAAAAATCTTCAATACCTGGATAAATACGGTAATCGGACGATTTTTAGCTATGGGATAACTCTCGTATATCTTATTGATCGTATTCAGCAAAGTATTAAAAATAAGCATGGCGGCCACCACCATCCAGATATCGATCAACCGCCGCAATACATAGGTATATTCCCAGGTAACATAGTTCAAAAGAACATAGGCGGCAATCGGAGGTACAAGATAGGCCAGCTTACTGAAAGAACGTTGTTCGTAGATGATATTCTCCCATTTATTTTTGGTCTTTCCTGCTATTTTCCAGATCAGCCAGGCCAGACATTTATTGATTAAAAAATAAATAAGAATAGCTCCTGCGACAATGATCACAATCCGGATAACCAAATCGAACGTATCGGTAACAGGATGAAGTTCATGTATCATAATTTCGGGGTTTAGAGTCAATTACTGACTCTATTTTACGCCCCTTCCGGCGTAAAGTTGCACCCCGATATTATTTCGATCAAATGAAAAGATTCACGTTAGACTTCTCCGCCCGTTCCAAATAGGTCGCCACACCGCCAATCCGTACACCTTCCAACAATTCCTCTGCTTTTATCCCCATCACATCCATCGACATCTGACAGGCAATAAATTCAATGCCATTCTTTTGAGCCTGCTGTATCAGACTTTCCAGAGAGTCTATATTTTTCCGCCCCATAATATTCCGCATCATCCGCGATCCCAATCCTCCCATATTCATTTTAGAAAGCTTCAACTTCCGGCTGCCCGACGGCAACATCATACCGAACATCTTTCCCAAACTATCTTTTTTCACCGGGACATCGGGTTTTCGTTTAATCACATTCAATCCCCAGAACGTAAAAAACATAGTTACTTTACGGCCGGTTGCAGCCGCACCGTTCGCAATGACAAAAGAGGCCAGCGCCTTGTCCAGGCTATCACTGAAAACGACAATCGTTTTACCGTCTCCGCCAGACGGAGAAATTACCGGAGACTCTCCCCCTTTCTTCTCCAGCAAAGCCGTTATCACACCTTTGTCCTGTCTCAGTTCCACCAAGCGGTTTCCTGTCATCCGGGCCCAGGATTGCACATCTTTGGCAAAACCGGCATCCGTAGCCGTAATTTCCAATTGCTCTCCGGCAACCAATTGCTCCATGCTGCTCTTCAACCTCATAACCGGCCCCGGACATTGTAATCCGCAGGCATCCAACACCATCTTTCGTTCACCTTTTACATTTTCAGGAGATAAACTGTCTTTTTCTTCCGCTCCCTGTTCCGAAATCACATTGTTCTGTATCGCCGTTACCGCTTCATAAGTCTTCAAGCCACCTGTCAGATTATATACCTCATATCCCCGCTGCTTCAAAATCCGGGAAGCAATATATCCCCGTAAACCGACGGCACAAAACACCACGACCGGTTTATCAGCCGGAACTCCACCCAACCGTTCCCTTAACTCAGGTAAAGGAATATTGACAGCCCCTTCAATTGTATTTAGGGCACACTCTTCTTCGGAACACACATTAATCAGGGTGATCCGGCTTTTATCCATAGTCTGCAACTCCTTCCAGCCTATACTCTTTACAATACCCGACAATAAATTATCGGCAACAAACCCGATCATATTTACCGGATCCTTCGCCGAAGAAAAAGGAGGCGCATAAGCATGCTCCAGTTCGGCCAGATCGTATATCGTCCCGCCGGAACGAAGCACGGCTGCCATCATTTCCAAACGCTTGTCTGCTCCTTCATAACCGACGACCTGAGCCCCCAGCAAACGGCCGTTTTCGGGAGAAAAATTAATTTTCAGAGTCATCGGAATGGCCCCGGGATAATATCCGGCATGTGAACCGGCATGTACGATGGCTTCCTGAAAAGGTATTTCGAACCGACTGAGTAATTTTGCCGACAAACCGGTAGTCCCGACCGTCAGATCAAACACTTTTGCAATGGCTGTACCGATAGAACCTGTATATTTCCGATGATTACCGCTTACGACATTATCGGCACAGATACGTCCCTGTTTATTGGCCGGTCCTGCCAGAAAAGACAATCCGGAACGCCCGCTTACCGGATTCCGGAATTCAACAGCATCCCCGACAGCATATATATCCGGATGGGAAGTCTGTAGATATTCATTCACCTGTATACCTCCCAACTCTCCGATTTTCAATCCGGCCTCCTTTGCCAATCTCACATCCGGACGCACCCCGATAGAAAGGATAACCAAATCAGCCGTCAAACTCTTCCCGCTTTTCAGAACGACCTCCAACCCTTCCTTCTCCCGGCGAAAAGCCGCTACAGCCTCCTGTAAAAGCAAACCGACCCCTTTCACCTTAAAATGCTGGTGTACAACCGCCGCTACTTCGAAATCAACAGGGGTCATCACCTGGTCGGCCATTTCAACAACAGTCACCTGTATACCCCGCCGGTGTAGATTTTCTGCCATTTCCAAACCGATAAAACCAGCTCCGACAACCACAGCCCGACGAACATTCCGGCTATCCGCCCACGATTTTATCCGGTCCGTATCCGCAACATTTCTCAACGTAAAAATACCTTCTTCACCGATACCTTCCAAAGGAGGTCTTACAGGCTCCGCTCCGGGAGACAATATCAGTTTATCGTATGATTCCTCATACGTTTTACCCGAATTCAAATCCGAAACCGTTACCCTTTTGGCTTCTGCATCAATCCGTTTCACTTCCGACTTGACTCTCACTTCCACCCGGAAACGGGCATAAAAACTTTCCGGAGTCTGTACGAACAAACGTTCCCGCTCTTCGATAACCCCTCCGATATAATAAGGCAAACCGCAATTCGCATAAGAAATATACTCTCCTTTTTCAAACAATACGATTTCCGCTGTTTCATCCAGCCGTCTCAAACGGGCTGCGGCAGAAGCTCCACCGGCAACTCCACCGACAATAACATACTTCATAAACTATACCTGTCAATTATTAATATACTTTTCAACAATACCCTGTAATTCATTCAGCCGGACCACCCCGCTCTGCCGCCATAACATCTGCCCCTTCCTGAACAACATCAATGTCGGCACCGACTGTATCTGATACGTATAAACACTTTGCCGGTTAGCCGGAACATCCACATCCAGCTTGACGATTTTCACTTTATCTCCCAACCGGGCCTTCAAATCTTCCAGAACCGGATGCATCATTTTACACGGTCCGCACCAGGTAGCATAATAATCCACCAATACCGGAACTTCACTGCTGATTAATTCTTCAAATTTTTCCATAACTATCGATTTTTTAAATTAATATTCAAACATACATTTATATATAAAGACATTAAAATACGGTGCCTATTACACCGGTTATATTCTATTCAGCCTCACATTTCATCATACAACGCATGACATTCGTCACCCGGTCGTCGGCCAGACGATAGAAAGCATTTCTGCCCTCCCGCCGGATTTGCAGAATACCTTTTGCATACATATCCGTCAGATGATGAGAAATCAATGCCTGACTGCATCCGGTTTGCTCACAAATATCCGATACGCTCAACTCCTCATTTCTGGACAACAAACAGATAATCGCCAATCGGTTCGGATGAGCAACAGCCTTCAACCCATAAGCGATCCGCTCCAACTCTTCTTTTGTAAAACAACGTGTTCCCATTTCTTTATTTCATTTTCGACACAAATATATAAACATATATTTATATATACAAGCTTTTCACGATAAATAATAAATAAAATCACCAAATCTGCTGCAACTTACTCAATACCTACTTCATTGGTATTTGGAAACAAAAATAAAAACGGCTGCTTCAGGCAACCGTTTTTTAATTTTCGATTAGATTGAAAATAGCCGGGAATATCAATGACATCCTCCGCAACCGCAACTATCTTCGTGAGAATCGCATCCCCCTTCGGATCCGCAACCACTACAGCCACTACAACCGTGTGATTTCAGGGCTTCAAGCTCTTCTTCGGTAGCCTCCCTCACAGCCAACACTTCTCCTCTGAAATAAAGATCTTTGCCTGCCAACTGATGATTGAAATCGATCCGTACGTCCTCTTCACCGATGGAAACAATTTGTCCTTGTAAACGACGACCGATACTATCCATCATCGGCAAAGTATTACCTACAACCATATCTTCCGGCTCAACATCCTTAAAAATATCCTTCGGCAAATCCACCACCATATCCTCATTTACATCACCATAAGCATTCTCTGCGGGGATCTTGAAATCAAACTTATCTCCTACCTTTTTATCCAGCAGATTCATTTCAAAATACTCCAGTGTCTGCCCTTGTCCACAGATAAATTCCAGGGGGTTCTGGGCATCTGCAGCCTCCAGAAGCTCTCCGTCCGGCTCTGTTCTCAGCTCGTAGCTTACCGATACTACCTTATTCTTTGTTATCATTCTTACTGTTTTAAATTAATTTACTGCAAAAGTACGATAAAATAATGGAATAACCCTTTTCCGAAAGCACTCTTTCAAAAAAAACACCTGAATTCGTCCGCAATTTATAAAAAAATGGTACTTTCGCACTAATTTACATATTTCAGAAAATGCGTCATTACGATTATATTATAGCAGGAAGCGGATTAGCGGGCTTATACACGGCTTATCTGGCTGCTGCTTATGGGAAAGTTGCCTTGATTACCAAATGCGGTATCACGGAGAGTAACTCCTATTTTGCCCAAGGCGGTATTGCAGCGGTTACAGACGAAGACGACGCCCCGGCTCTGCATTTCGAAGATACGATTATTGCCGGCCGAGGCTTGTGCGATCATCCCTCCGTCAATATTCTGGTCAATGAGGGACCGCAACGGATACAGGACCTGATCAATGCCGGTATGCATTTCGATATGGAAGACGGGAGTCTGGCTTTGGGCCTGGAAGGCGGGCATCATAAAAAACGGATCTTACATGCAGGCGGAGACGCAACCGGCAGAATGGTCACCAGCTTTATGATCGGAAAGGTCATCAACAATCCGAACATCGATATTTACGAAAATCATTCGGTAATCGGATTGTTAAAAGACGGTGAATCCTGCTACGGGGTACGTTCCTGGAACCTGACGACAGAAAAAGAAGAATTGTTTTTATCAAAACATACCTTCCTGACTTTAGGAGGCACTTCAGCCATCTATAAACGTACAACCAACCCCCATACCACTATCGGCGACGGCTTAGCCTTGGCCTACAATGCGGGATGTGAAATTGCCGACATGGAATTTATTCAATTCCATCCTTCGGCTATCTCTACCGATTCGGAAGAGGCGTTTCTTGTCAGCGAGGCTGTACGAGGCGAAGGTGCCCACCTCATTAACCAACAGGGGGAACGTTTTATGCCGGCCATACACGAACTGGCAGAATTGGCCCCGCGGGACATCGTTGCCCAATCCATTTACCGGCAATTGCAAATACACAAACAGGACTTTGTCTGGTTATCACTCAAACACCTGGACCCGGAAATGGTAAAACGCCGTTTCCCTAACATCTACGAAAAGTGTAAAGAACTCGGGATCGATATGTGCGACCGTATACCGGTTGCTCCGGCTGCTCATTATACGGTCGGGGGCGTACGGACCGATATCAACGGACAAACGAATATTAAAAACCTGTTCGTATGCGGGGAACTGGCTTCCTCCGGCATCATGGGTGCCAATCGACTGGCCTCCAATTCTCTGATCGAATGCCTTGTTTTCGGAAAACGGGCTGTGGAAAAGGCCCGCCAGGATGTTGTGGCCTCGAAAGTACCCGATTTCAGGACCGTATATCACTGCAACGATAATTTAGCAGAAAATTACATCCGGCTGAAAAGAGAAATTGCCATTATTATGACCGAACATGCCGGTATCATCCGCAATGAAACCCTGCTTCGGGAAGGATTGGACAAACTGGAAAAATTGAAACGGGAAATTCCGGAAGAACAAAACGAATATTACACCCTGACCAGTCAGAATCTTATTACGGTTGCGGAGTTGATTATCCGTTCTGCTATCTATCGGAAAGAAAGCCGTGGCGGACATTACCGGGAGGATTTTCCGCAAAGCGACGATTCTTATATCTGCCACATTGTCCAGCAAACCGGTAAAGAGATACGTACTCTTCCCGTAGAAACCCATTGTAAAGCCTGAATTATAACCTTAGAAATAATTACAATTATGGAATATAATAAACTGATTGATCGTCTGATCGACCTGGCTATAGAAGAAGATATCGCCAGCGGAGACGTCACAACAGAAGCAATTATACCGGCCCATTCACGTGCCGTTGCTGAAATGAAAATGAAAGCCGACGGCGTTATTTCCGGTTTGGAAATCATTCGTCGTGTATACGAACGGTTTGAAAAGGATATCGTATGGCAACCTCTGGTAAAAGACGGAGACACAGTACGCAAAGGAGACATTATTCTACGTATCGAAGCCAGTTACCGCTGCCTGCTGCTCGGAGAACGCCTTTCGCTCAACATACTGCAACGCATGAGCGGTATTGCCACTGAAACAGCCAAATATGTAAAAGAACTGGCCGGAACACATACCCAATTGCTGGATACCCGCAAAACAGCCCCGGGACTACGGGTGCTCGACAAACTTGCTGTAAAGCAGGGAGGCGGTACGAACCACCGGATGGGATTATACGACATGTCGATGATCAAAGACAACCACATCAAAGTGGCCGGAGGTATCACCAATGCCGTCAACGCAGTAAGACCCAAACTGGCTCCGGGCATAAAAATCGAAGTCGAAACGACCAATCTGGATGAAGTACGTGAAGCACTGGCTGCTCATGCCGACATCATTATGCTCGACAATATGAGTACAGCCGATATGACGGAAGCCGTAAAAATCATTGCCGGAAAAGCCAAAACGGAAGCTTCCGGAAACATGAGTATCCCACGGCTGAAAGAAGTTGCAGCCACCGGTGTCGATTTTATCAGTGTCGGGGCCCTCACCCACTCTGTTACAGCACTGGATATCAGCATGAACATTAAAAACAATTAACACTTTTACCTTTCCCCTTTCTTTGCTATCTTTGGGGGTGAAAACGGAGGATTTATGACACACAATGAGATCATCGACAAGATCGGGCAATTGAAAAAAGAAAAGAATGCCGTTATCCTGGCACATTATTATACCCGTCCCGAAGTTCAGGACATTGCCGACTACCTGGGCGACTCCCTGGGATTATCACAGGAAGCCGGAAAAACATCGGCAGATATCATCGTCTTTTGCGGAGTACACTTCATGGCAGAAACAGCCTCGATCATCTCCCCCGGAAAGACGGTACTGATTCCGGCACAACATGCCGGCTGTTCACTGGCAGAAAGTCTGACGGGATATGAGCTGCGGGAATGGAAAAAAGCCAATCCGGACGGTATTGTCGTCAGCTATGTCAATACAACGGCTGAAGTAAAAGCCTGGACCGATATATGCTGTACCTCTGCCAATGCCTTAAAGGTAGTTGAAAGTCTGCCGCAGGACAAAAAGATTTTATTCGTACCGGATAAAAACCTCGGGGCCTGGATCCAGAAAAAGACAGGACGCCAAATGGAACTATGGAGCGGCGACTGTTGTGTACATGAAAAAATCACCACAGAAATGATACTGGCCAAAAGTCAGGAATATCCGGAAGCCGATATTCTGATTCATCCCGAATCCAATTGTTCACACGACGACCGTATTCTCAATCTTCCGCAAGCCTATATGTATTCTACGGCAGGAATGATCCGGCATGCAGCCGCTTCTCCGAAGAAACAATTTATCATTGCCACAGAAATAGAAACCATTCACAAATTACAGAAAGACAATCCGGACAAGGAATTTATTCCGATTCATCCGAAAACCATCTGTGGACAGATGAAAAAAGTAACTCTGGAAAATGTCCTGGAAGCGCTCGAAAAAGAACAATATGTGGTAAAAGTTCCGGAAGATATCCGCCAAAGGGCCTGGTTACCCATTGAAAGAATGTTGAAAATACATTGAATAAATACACGTAATAATAACACACGATAAACATTAAATCTGGAAGCAGCGACCGTCAACCGGGAACAAGCCGGCATAGCGGAAACAAAGCAACCATTAATCCACTGAAAAATGAAAATTTCTTTAAACTGGCTGAAAGAATACCTGAAAATCGACTTGGATGTTGAAGAAATCTGCCAAATACTGACAAGTATAGGACTGGAAGTAGCCGGATATGAACAAATAGAATCCATAAAAGGCGGACTGAAAGGTTTGGTTATCGGTGAAGTAAAAACCTGTGAAGCCCACCCCGACTCCGACCATTTGCATATTACAACCGTAGATTTAGGCGACGGTCGGCTGACTCCGATCGTATGCGGAGCGCCGAATGTTGCTGCCGGACAGAAAGTAGTCGTTGCAACAATCGGTACGGTACTGTATGATGGTGATAAAGAATTTGTCATCAAAAAATCCAAAATCAGGGGACAGGAATCCGAAGGCATGATCTGTGCCGAAGATGAAATCGGAATCGGCCATGATCATAAGGGCATCATCGTACTGCCTCAATCGGCCGAAACAGGTATGCCCGCTGCCGAATACTACGGTATAACCTCCGACTACGCCATCGAAATAGATATTACCCCGAACAGGGTCGACGGAGCTTCCCACCTGGGTGTTGCCCGTGACCTGGCAGCTTATCTGAAACAGAGCCGGGACATCGATTACAGCCTGCCTTCAGTGGAAGCTTTTGCTCCCGACAGCAACACTGCCGGTCTTACGATAGAAGTATTAAGGCCGGAAGCCTGTCCGAGATATGCCGGAGTATGTATAGAAGGTGTGGAGGTTAAAGAATCACCGGAATGGTTGCGCACCCGACTCAAAGCCATCGGCCTCAATCCGATCAACAACATCGTAGACATTACAAATTTTATCCTCTTCGAACTGGGCCAACCGCTCCACTCCTTCGATAAGGACAAGGTAAAAGGTAATAAGGTTGTTATACGCAGTTTCCCGACCGGCACTCCGTTTGTCACATTGGACGGCATAGAACGCAAACTGGATGAAAACGATCTGATGGTATGCAATGCCGAAGAACCGATGTGTATAGCAGGTGTATTCGGCGGACTTGAAAGCGGCATTACAGAACAGACAACCAACGTCTTTTTGGAAAGTGCCTGCTTCGATCCCGTTTTCGTCCGCAAAACCGCTCGCCGGCACGGAATCAACACCGATGCGTCTTTTCGCTTTGAAAGAGGTACCGACCCCAATCTGGTCATCTATGCACTGAAAAGGGCAGCTCTGCTGATCAAGGAATTGGCCGGAGGTAAAATTACTTCGGACATCATCGACATTTATCCCAATCCGGTACAGGATTTTGAAGTGGAAGTTAAATACGCCCACATCGACCGGTTAATCGGAAAACAAATCGGCAAAGAAAACATCAAAAAAATACTGAAATCCCTTGAAATAAAAATAGTACGGGAAGACGACGAAAAATTAATGCTGCTTATCCCTCCCTATCGGGTAGACGTACGCCGGGAAGCGGATGTCATTGAAGACATTCTTCGTATCTACGGTTTCAACAATATCGAAGTGCCGGCCAAAGTAAATTCGACCTTGAGCTATTCGGAAAAGCCGGATGATTATCGCCTTAAAAATGTAATCGGAGATCTACTGGCAGCAAACGGTTTTAATGAAATCATGAATAACTCGCTGACCAAGGCCGCCTATTTCGAAGGCTTAGAAACATATAAACCCGAAAATACGGTCATGTTATTCAACCCGCTCAGCTCCGATCTGAACGCTATGCGGCAAAGCCTGTTGCTCGGGGGCTTAGAAACCATCGCATATAACATCAACCGGAAAAGTCATAACTTGCGCTTATTCGAATTCGGAAAAGTGTATACCTTCCATAAAAAAGAAGGAGACAACCATTTAAAGCAATATCAGGAAGAAAACCGGCTCGCCTTGTTTATTTCCGGCCATAAGAATACCGCCTCCTGGAATAGCAGGGAGGTATCTTCGGACTTCTTTACCCTGAAAGCATACGGTGAAATGGTATTATCACGTTTGGGACTTCAATCCGATTATCTGACGACGGAAGAAAACAATCAGGATATTTTCCGGGAAGGTCTGGATTATTCACAAAACGGCAAACACTTATTGTCGATAGGAGTTGTCAGTTCCAAATTACTGAAAGCGTTCGATATCGGCCAGGACGTATATTATGCCGATTTCTCCTGGGAAAATATATTGAAAACATTGAAAAACCATACGATCACCTTCCGGCCGTTACCCAAATTCCCGGCTGTAAAACGTGACCTGGCATTGCTACTGGACAAAAAAATCTCATTCAAAGAAGTGAAAGAGATCGCTTTACGTACGGAAAAACATTTATTGAAAAATGTAAGCTTATTCGATGTCTATGAAGGTGAAAAACTGGGTGCAGACAAAAAGTCCTATGCAGTCAGCTTTACCCTGCAGGATGATGAAAAAACACTCACAGACAAGCAGATCGATAAGATCATGAATAAACTGATCGGCACATATAAACATCTGCTTCAGGCAGAAATTCGCTAAAAGGAATAAGGACTGAAAAATCAGTCCTTATTTTTTATAAATAACTTATCCGATCTCACCTGACATAAATTCCACGGCTTTTACAGCAATATTGCATTTTTTTTTACATTTCCATTATTAATAACTATTTTTACAAATGTCCGGTGAAGTTGGGGTTAACATTGGATACCCGAATCCGTAAACAGTAAGCACATTACGTAAAGAAACCTCGAATAGACAAGCATTTATGGAGACAAACAACGAATATAACCGCAAAAAATACAAATTGGGATTAGCATTAAGCGGAGGTGGGGCCCGGGGATTTGCACATTTCGGGGTAATCAAAGCCATGCAGGAATACGGAATCCGTCCGGATATCATTTCCGGTACCAGTGCCGGTGCACTAGCCGGTGCCATGATTGCTGCAGGCAAAACCCCTGACGAATGCATCGAATTTTTTACTCATAAAAAAGTCTTGAATTTTGCCCGGTTTACCATGTCAAAAATAGGATTGATGTCCATGAACGGTATGGAAAACGGCTTACGTAAATTCTTAAAGGCAAAAACCTTCGAAGACTTGCAAACACCGTTAGTAGTTACAGCAACCGATATCAGTAATGCCAAATCCGTACACTTCAACAGCGGAGAATTGATTCCCCGCATCCTGGCCTCCTGCTCCGTTCCCATTGTTTTCATTCCGATAGAAATCGACGGAGTTATTTATGTTGACGGCGGTATATTTATGAACTTACCGGTCAGACCGATTCGGGACTTATGTGAAAAAGTAATTGCCGTTGAGATTAATTCAAACGAAAGCCGGCAAAAAGTAGGTAATATGATACACATGGCCGTCCGTTCTTTCCATTTAGGACTGGCAGCCAACACCCATATCGACAAAAAATTGGCAGATATTTTTATAGCCCCCGACGATATGATCAGATACAGCATGTTTGATTTGAGCCATATCCGGGAAATATACGAACAAGGCTATTCGACGGCCCGGGAAATTCTGAAAGACTTTCAGAAAGTCACGGCCCCTGCGGTAGCTATTGCCAATTAATTCAAGCCCCTACAAAAGTCTCGAAAAACCAGGCAGCCGTTTCATTTACCCGCTTTACGACTTCGTCCAGCGGCAAATCCATCTGCCCGCCGGCAGCATTCAAATGTCCGCCTCCGTTAAAATGAGCCTTTGCCCATTCATTGACAGGAATAGCCCCTTTGGAACGGAAAGACAATTTCACCCTTTCTTTACGCTGGGTTATCTGTACCGAAACATATATATTCTCTACGGAAAGCGGAATATTCACCAAGCCTTCCAAATCACCGTCCTGGTAATTGTATGTATTCAATTCTTCCAGCGTAATCGGAATAAGTGCCACGGGATAATCCGGATGCACCGTCAATTTATTCAGCAAGGCATTCCCGATCAGACGCAAACGGGAAAGTTTGTTCATCTGATACAGATAATGATGCACTGATTCCTTATCCAATCCCCGCTCCAGTAAATCGGCAATCACCCGATACGTCTGCGGACGGGAAGAATTATGACTCAATCCTCCTGTATCCGTATTAATTCCCGTATACAACGCATTCGCAACATCCGTATCAATCACGTCCACACCCCATATTTCCGTAATTACTTTATAAAGCAATTCACAAGTTGAAGAAACCCGCACATCCGAAATAACATAGTCTACGGCTTCCGGACCCGGATGGTGATCGATAATCACTTTCTCCGCTTTGGCAGCCTTTACCAAACCCTCCAGGTCACCTTCCCGCTTTGTCGTATTATGATCGAGCATAAAAATCAAATCCGCATCCCCGATAAGCCGCGCACATTCCTCCGGCTTATTCTGGTAAGAAATCGCTCTCTTGATATTTTTCAACCAAACCAGATACTCCGGAAAATAATCACAGGTAAGAATATGACAGTCAAACCCGGCTTTCAGCAAGGCTTCTGAAAAAGCAGAACAAGCCCCGACAGCATCCCCGTCAGCTGAAATATGCGGAATAATCACCGTCTTCAACTCCTGTCCCTGTATGCGCTCCCGCAATCTTCCTATCTCTATATCTATCGTTTCCATATTTCGGATACATTTATTTTGAATGTGCAAAGATATGATAAAGCCTCCTTTTACTATAAAATTTTACGGAATAAATTAAAACCAGCCGTCTGAAAAACAAACGGCTGGTTTCAAAAGTCTATCTATCGTACATCGATTATTACTCCCACTCGATTGTGGCGGGCGGTTTCGAGCTGATATCGTAAACAACCCGGTTGATGCCTCTGACATTATTGATAATCCGGTTAGATACCCGGGCCAGAAATTCATAAGGCAAATGACACCAATCGGCAGTCATCCCGTCCGTCGATTCCACCGCACGTAAAGCCACCACACTTTCATAGGTACGCTCATCCCCCATCACTCCCACACTCTGCACCGGCAGTAACATAACACCGGCCTGCCATACCTTGTCATATAAGCCTTCTTCCTGCAACATCGAAATAAAAACATGATCGGCTTCCTGCAACAAAGCCACCTTCTCCCTGGTAACCTCCCCTAAAATACGAATCGCCAAACCCGGTCCCGGGAACGGATGACGCTGCAAAAATTTATCCGCCAAACCCAGACTTCTCCCGACACGGCGCACCTCATCCTTGAATAACAAACGCAAAGGCTCAACCAATTGCAACTTCATATAATCAGGCAATCCGCCTACATTATGGTGTGACTTAATCGTTTGTGACGGTCCGTTCACCGACAAAGATTCAATGACATCCGGGTAAATCGTCCCCTGTCCCAACCATTTTGCATCTTTAATTTTAGAAGCCTCCTGATCGAACACATCTATAAACGTATTACCGATAATTTTCCGTTTCTTTTCCGGTTCGGCAACTCCGGCCAAACGGCCGAGAAATAAATCCGCGGATTCCGAGCCCACGACATTCAGCCCCAGTTCCTTATAATTTTCCAGTACATTCTTGTATTCATCTTTCCGCAGCAAACCGTTATCCACAAAAATACAAGTCAGGTTTTTACCGATGGCCCGGTGCAACAACATCGCCGCTACCGTAGAATCGACACCTCCCGACAATCCCAGAATGACACGGTCATTTCCCAATTTTTGCTTCAATTCGGCTACCGTAGTTTCTACAAACGAATCCGGTGTCCAATCCTGCGCACATCCGCATATATTCACCACAAAATTATACAGCAGGCATTTACCTTCCGTACTGTGATATACTTCCGGATGAAACTGTATGCCGTATGTCGTCTCTTGTCCTACTTTAAAAGCAGCATTCTTTACATCTGCCGTACTGGCTATCACCTTGCAATCCGCCGGTAATTTCTCAATCGTATCTCCATGTGACATCCACACCTGAGAATTCATGCTCATACCTTTAAAAAGCAGACTCTCCTGATCGATATAAGCTAAATTGGCACGGCCGTACTCCCGCTTATTCGATGCTTTCACCTCCCCTCCGAAATTGTGAGCCAGATACTGAGCCCCGAAACAAACCCCGAGCAAAGGTAACTTCCCCTTCATAGCCGATAAATCAGGTTTCGGCGCTTTCTCATCCCGCACCGAAAAAGGACTCCCCGAAAGGATGACTCCCTTTACCGAAGTATCCAGTGCCGGATGGTTGTTATAAGGATAAATTTCACAATATACATTCAGTTCACGAACCCTCCTCGCAATTAACTGCGTATACTGAGAGCCGAAATCCAATATCAGTATCTTTTCCTGCATAATAATCAGTTATATTATTTCCGGCAAAGATAATAAAATTGGAATTACATGTTTTATATTCACTTTTAAACTTTCCTATATTCGATAAAAAGAAAGTAATATTACCATTTTAGTTTCAAATTGAAAGTACTGCAACAAATCATATAACAATTTGAAAAATAACATTTTAAATCACAAAACGATTTTCATTTTCATGCAAAAACATTACTTTTGCATACAAAGTAAAATCAACTGAAAGATTCTTAAACTAAAAATTCAGACATTGAGCATGCACAAAACACGCGATAGTTTCGGTTCCAAATTCGGGGCCATAGCTGCCTTAGCCGGTTCAGCAGTAGGGTTGGGAAATATCTGGAAATTTCCTTATGAAGCAGGAAATAACGGAGGCGGTGCCTTTCTGATCATTTACATCTTTTTTACATTGGCTATCGGACTGCCGATTATGCTCAGTGAATTTGCCCTCGGACGCCGGGGACAGCAAAATGCGTTCGGCACTTTCAAAACTTTGGCTCCGGGATCAAAATGGTATCTTTTCGGATTGCTTTCGATCATAGCCGCTGCTTTCATTCTTTCTTTTTACGGTACGGTCTCCGGCTGGACACTGGAATACGTCTGGCTGGCCATTTCAGGAGCCTTTCACCACCAAACGGCGGAAGGTATCCATGACACGTTCAATACGTTCATCAGTCACCCTTACAAAGCCGTTATCTGGCAAGTAAGTTTCATGGTGATTACCGGTGCGATCATTGTTGCCGGAGTCAAAAAAGGCATAGAACGGTATACCAAAATGATGATGCCCGTACTGTTCGTCATCGTCGTATTATTAGGCATCCGGGCTTCCACATTACCGGGCGCCGGCGAAGGGCTCAAATTCCTTTTCTATCCGGATTTCAGTAAACTCACCGGACAATCGGTACTTTCTGCATTGGGACAGGCTTTCTTTTCCTTATCCCTCGGTATGGGAGTACTGCTGACGTATGCCTCATACATCCGGAAAACAGAAAATCTGGCACACATTTCATTACAGGTTATTACCACAGACACCTTAGTGGCAATTTTATCCGGAATAGCTATTCTGCCTGCGGTATTTTCATTCGGTATCGATCCACAGGCCGGACCCGGACTTGTATTCCTGACTCTTCCCCAAGTATTTCAAAGTATGCCGCTGGGTTATTTCTGGGCCATTCTGTTTTTTATACTGCTGACTTTCGCCGCTCTGACTTCGGCAATCTCTCTGATGGAAGTTGTCGTAGCCTATCTGGTTGAAGAGAAAAAAATGAGCCGTCTGAAAGCGACGATTACCACCACTTCAGGCATCGGGCTGCTCGGAATCTTTTGTACTCTTTCATTCGGACCGTTGCAAAACATCCGTTTTTTCGGACTATCGATCTTCGATACGTTCGATTTTGTCAGTTCCAATATATTACTGCCCCTGGGAGGTATATTGATCTGTATTTTTGCCGGCTGGCGACTGGATAAATCCATACTCTACGACGAAATCAGTAACGAAGGCCGTCTTAAATTTAAATTTTTCAGACTATATGCTTTTATTCTGAAATACGTCGCTCCCATCTGTATCTTTGTAATACTTCTGAACTCGATGGGAATCCTGAAATAAACCGCCGGAAATTAAAAGACAATCTACATAAAAAACGTTTTAATGCAGATTTACGATTTTAGATTAAAAATCTGATAAAAAATCAGGTTACCGGGCAATTCAAAATTTACAATCCATATGAACCATTTCAGATTGATCGGACTAATCTGAAATGATTCTTCTATTTCTCCCCAAGATATATCAAATTATAACCTGCAACCTTTAGTTTCCCATCAATACCTCTTCACTCTGAAACATAAAAAACCGAAATGACTGACAATGAACCGGATCAGCATCAGAAATTACACAAATGAGTCCGTCCCAGTGTGTAATTTGAAATCTGCAGGTTCCATCCAAAATCGTAAATCGTAAATCATAAATCGTAAATCGTAAATCATAAATCAAAGGCACTCCCCCAATTCTTCTTTCAAAAACTTTCCGGTTTCCGAAATCTTTACCCGGGCAACGTCTTCCGGGGTACCCGTAGCTATGATCTTTCCGCCGTCCTTACCACCTCCGGGGCCCATATCGATCAGGTAATCGGCCACTTTGATTACATCCAGATTATGCTCGATCACAATGACACTATTGCCTTTATTCACTAAACGCTGGATCACTTCCAACAGAATATTGATATCTTCGAAATGCAGTCCGGTAGTAGGTTCATCAAGGATATAGAGGGTTTTTCCGGTATCTTTTTTCGAAAGTTCCGTGGCAAGCTTGATCCGTTGTGACTCACCGCCGCTAAGCGTAGTACATTGCTGTCCCAATTTGATATATCCCAACCCGACCTCCTGCAACACCTTCAATTTCTGCTGTAGATAAGAGACATTTTCGAAAAACTCTACGGCCTGATTAATGGTCATATTCAACACATCTCCGATTGATTTTCCCTTATAACGTATCTCCAGCGTTTCTTTGTTGTATCGTTTACCGTCGCAGGATTCACAATGTACGTAGACATCCGGCAGGAAATTCATCTCGATCGTCTTTACACCGGCCCCCTTACATTCCTCACACCGGCCCCCGGCCATATTGAAAGAAAAACGTCCGGCAGCATATCCCCGTATCTGCGACTCCGGCAACTTCTCGAAAATCTTCCGTATATCCGCAAAGATTCCGGTATAGGTAGCCGGATTCGAACGGGGAGTACGTCCCAGCGGGCTCTGATCTACCACGACAACTTTATCGACGTGCTCTATACCTTCAATTGAACGGTAAGGCAAAGGAGTTTCTATCGCCCGGTAGAATTTCTCACTCAATATCGGACGTAAAGTTCCGTTAATCAATGAAGATTTACCGCTTCCGCTCACACCGGTAACACCTACCAGCATCCCGAGCGGAATCTCAACATCCACATTTTTCAGATTATTTCCGGTACATCCGGACAACTTTAAATATTTTCCGTTTCCTTTCCGTCTTTCTTCCGGAACCCGGATGGCTTTAACCCCATTCAGATATTGTGCCGTCAGGCTGTCACTCCTGCGAATATCGTCTATTGTTCCGACAGCCATCACTTCTCCGCCTTTCCGTCCTGCCTTCGGTCCCATATCCACAATATAATCCGCTTTTTCCATCATTTCCTTATCGTGCTCCACGACGATTACCGAGTTACCGGCATCTCTCAACTGCTGCAAAGAATGAATCAGCTTGCGGTTATCCTTCTGATGCAAACCGATACTGGGCTCGTCCAATATATACAACACATTCACCAATTGGGAACCGATCTGAGTTGCCAACCGGATACGCTGCGATTCACCACCGCTCAGCGTCATCGACTGACGGTCGAGGGAAAGGTATTCCAAACCAACGTCCAATAAAAACTTCAGACGGGTACGGATTTCTTTGAATATTTCTCCGGCAATCTGTTTCTGTTTTTCTCCAAGCTCCTGTTCCGTCCGGCACACCCACTCGTAAAGATCCGTCAGCTCCATTTGAGCCAACTCGGAAATATTTTTTCCCGCAATCCGGAAATGCAGCGATTCCCGGTTCAGCCGTTGTCCGTCGCAAACATCACATTTAACGACAGAAACAAACTGTTCCGCCCATTTATTGGCTTTCTTGGAGGTTGCATTCTCCTCCTGCATGGTAATGTATTTGATAATCCCTTCGAAAGTATAAAGAGAATTGGAAGACACCCCCAACTCTTTATTTTCCAGCCGGAGCTGCCCCGGATAACCGTAAAGTACGTCCGTTAAAGCCTCCTCCGGTAAATCCCGGATCGCCGTATGTAAAGTCGTACCGTGTTTTTTCAATACGGTATCAATCTGCCAGAAAAGTATACCGTTTTTATACTTTCCCAAAGGCAAAATTCCGCCGTCGTAAATCGAAAGCGAATCATCCGGCACGATTTTATTCATATCTACCGCCGTCACATACCCCAAGCCTTTACACTTCGGACAAGCCCCGTGAGGCGAATTAAAAGAAAATGAATGCGGAGCGGGTTCCTTATAAGAAATACCGGTATCGGGACACATCAGGTGACGACTGTAATATTTCAATTCGTTCCCGCCGTACTCCTGCACCATCATCACCCCGTCACCGTGCTTCATAGCGGTAGCTACCGATCCTTTCAGGCGTTTCTCGTCCACATCATCCACCACCAGCTTATCGACAACAATCTCGATATCATGTATCTTATAACGGTCTACTGCCATTCCCGGCACAATCTCCCGGATCTCACCGTCGATACGTGCCGACAGAAATCCTTTTTTCTGCAGACTTTCAAACAAATCCTTATAATGCCCTTTTCTTCCCTTTACCACCGGCGCTAACAACATTATTTTCTTACCGGCAAAATCCTTTTGAATCAGGTCGATGATTTGCTCATCCGTATATTTCACCATCCGTTTCCCCGTCACATACGAATAAGCTTCACCCGCCCGGGCAAAAAGCAAACGCAGGAAATCATACACCTCCGTCGTCGTCCCCACTGTCGAACGCGGATTTTTATTCGTCGTTTTTTGCTCGATCGAAATGACAGGACTCAAACCGGTAATCTTATCCACATCCGGACGTTCCATACCTCCCAAAAACTGACGGGCATATGCCGAAAAAGTTTCCATATAACGGCGTTGCCCTTCGGCATAAATCGTATCGAATGCCAACGAAGATTTTCCGCTTCCGCTCAAACCGGTAATCACCGTCAGACGATTCCGCGGAATCGTCAAATCCACGTTTTTCAGATTGTGTTCACGGGCACCGTATATCTTAATAACTTCATCCTCTTCCATAACCAAAAATCAATTAACCTGCAAATTTACAACAAATCGGAGAGATCAAAGACAATCATAGATTTTAAATTGTAATTTTTAGATTGAATTAACGATTGAAGCCCGGATATAAAAAATCTCCCGGTTTCCCGGGAGATGTATGAAAAAAATCATTGTGTTTCTAAAATAAAAGGGAGGCATCCCTAAGGTTCTTTAAAGTTTAAGCATATGGGGCTATGAAAAGATGTTGTATGTGTGTGCGTGCGTCTGTGTGTGTGGTGTGTGTATGTGCGTGGTGTAATTTGCCCCGTAGATTATACTTCAAACATTTAAAGAACTACTTTGAAAACCAGCTTGTTTATAAGCTATCCCCTCCCCCGTGGTGTGTGCTAAATAATTTAATCTAAATAACAGCTAAATAAAATCATAAATTTCAATCATCATTTACACCTGATTTAACGGGAAAACGAATAGGAGGGTTACAATATCCGATTATTTTTTTCAAAAATCTTTCATTTTTATTTTATGCTATTGATAATCAATACAATAAAATTTCATTTTTTTATAAAAAAGGCCACCACCACCCAAATTCAGACCTGTCAATAAGGAAAAAACTGAAAAATTTCTGAGGTACAGCATTCAAAAAAGAAACACTTCTCAGCTAAATCTTAGAATCATCAGTCGAAAAATCCATTTATTCAAAATTTAAAATTCGATTTATTGATATTTTTGCTTACCGTCTAAACTTTAAAAAGTATTTTATTCATTTATATCGTAATAAATTATACCTTCCCCTCATCAATCCTATATTTACATTTAAATCATATAACAGCTATGAAAAATATTGTTTTTATCCTTTGCGGGATTTTATTTCTATCCTGCCGTTCTCAATCAAATACTGATATGCCGCCATTGATAACAGCCGACAGTCTGGCAACACACATTACTCAATTTTCAGGCAAAAAAGTAACGGTTGAGGGCAAAATCATCCACGTATGCCCTGTAGACGGTAAAAAAATGAAATTATCAGGCCGCAACCGCCAAATTGTCAAAATCATTTTATCCGATTCGTCGGCTCGTTTCGAGCATTCTCTGACAGGGAAAACATTACAAATTTCAGGTACCGTCAGTGAAACCCGGATTTCCCGTGCTTACATCGACTCTATCGAAGCCGCAGGTCTTCTGCTTTGTCACATAGATCATAACCCCTGCAACGATTCCGTATGGATCGCCAATATGCACAAGCAGGGAAAAGCGGAGCAAAACCTGCAACGGACTGTTACCAATCTACGACAGATCATGACAACTCAGGGCAGGGATTACGTTTCTGTGATTGTTCTTGTGGCTGACAAAATAAAAGAAATCAAGATAGAAAATGAAAAAATACAAACATCACGGCAGCGGAACAATCCCCCTTATTCCTTCTGCCAAGGCTGTCCCTTGTGCGGTCTTTGCCTCCGGAAAGGATAGCCATTACCGATAAGCATAAAAAAATCCCCTTCGTGAGAAGGGGATTTTTATAAGATCAAAGAGAATTATTTTTTCAAATAAGCCTTTACCTCATCAGTGGTGACCATTTGTTCTCTGAACGTATAGGCACCTGTTTTCGGAGATTTCACCATTTTGATTACTTTAGCGTATCCCCGGCCGTCTCCGGTCTTCAATGTTGCAACAACCTTCTTTGCCATAGTTCAAATTATTTAATTTCTCTGTGTAAAGTTACTTTCTTCAATATCGGATTGTACTTTTTCAGTTCCAATCTCTCCGGAGTATTCTTTCTGTTCTTCGTGGTAATATACCGTGAAGTTCCCGGCATACCGGATTCTTTATGTTCTGTACACTCAAGAATCACCTGTACTCTATTTCCTTTAGCTTTCTTTGCCATCTTCAGTGATTTTAAACATTCTTAATTAATCCATCAGCCGCAGCTTGTTTCAAACAAGCACTGATACCTTTCTTATTGATCAAACGAAGACCAGCAGCAGATACGTTCAAACGAATCCATCTGTCTTCTTCCGGCCAATAAAAATTTCTCTTGAACAGGTTGATAGAAAATGTTCTCTTCACTCTTCTTTTTGAGTGAGATACATTATTACCACCCATTGCTTTCTTTCCGGTTATTTGACAAACTCTTGACATCTCTCAGTAATTTTTTTAAACGCTTTCCAAACAGGTTGCAAATTAAGTACTTTTTATTCACATAATCAAATATACCGAAAAAAAAATCACATTTTTTTATGACAACTCCCAAAATCATTAAACATCCTCCCTTTTCATACTTTACCCAGCACTACCTTAGCGGAACCGACAATGTGAATCATTAGCGGCAACAGCCCGCACAACATCTTTATCTTTCCTCTCCCGAATGTCATTCCATCTCACTTTTTATTTTATTTTTGCAACAGCAACAACACAGTTTAACACGACGGTCAAAGCTCATACAGAAAAAGTCTGCAAGCCTACAACTGTCTTAATCTTAATACTTATGAAAAAAATAACTTATCTGATCTGTTTTGCAGGTATTGTCATGCAGGCCTGTAACAGTGAGGTGAAACAAGACAACCCTTTTCTTAAAGATTTCGATACTCCTTTCGGAGTACCTCCTTTTCATTTGATTCAGAACAAACATTACTTACCGGCTTTTGACGAGGGAATGCGGCAACAAAATGCGGAGATCGAAGCAATACTCAATAATCCGGAAGTTCCGACCTTCGCAAACACAATAGAAGCATTGGAAAAATCAGGACAACTACTCAACAAAGTTTCCGGGGTTTTCATCAACCTGCAAGCCGCAAATACCAGCGACTCTTTGCAGATAGTAGCTGAAACGGTCACGCCCCTGCTTACATCTCACAAAGATGCGATCAATCTGAACGAAAAATTATTCGAACGGGTGAAAGCCATATATAATAATAAAGAAAACGAAAATCTGACAACAGAACAAAAGCAGGTATTGGATAAATACTATCAGGGATTTATACGGGGAGGAGCCAATCTATCACCGGAAGACAAAGAAAAATTCAAAAAAATAAATAATGAACTCTCGGTTCTGACCCTCAAATTCGGAAGCAATCTATTGAAGGAAACCAACAACTACCACTTACTGATCGAAAATGAAAAGGATCTGGCAGGACTTCCCGAAGGAGTAATTGCAGCCGCGGCCGAAACAGCTAAAGCCAACGGACAAGCGGGAAAATGGATGTTTACATTGCACAATCCAAGTATCATGCCTTTCCTGCAATATGCCGATAACCGGGATCTACGTGAACAAATCTACCGGGCCTATACACAAAGAGGCAATAACGACAACGAATACGATAACAAGGAAATCATATCCAAAATCGTTGCTTTGCGTTTACAGAAAGCCAACCTGTTAGGCTTTCCGGATTATGCCAGTTATGTTCTGGATGAAAATATGGCCAAAAATCCGGAAAATGTTTATAAACTATGCCACCAAATCTGGGAGGCAGCTCTGCCCGTCGCCCAAAAAGAAGCCGGAGAGTTACAAAAAATGATTACTCAAACAGGAGGAAATTTCAAACTGGCCCCTTGGGACTGGCGGTATTATGCAGAAAAAGTCAGACAAGCCCAATACGGATTGGATGAAAACGAGCTCCGGCAATATTTTCCTCTGGATAAAGTCAGAGAAGGCGCCTTCTATACTGCCAACAAATTATACGGAATTACTTTCGAGCAACGGAACGATTTACCCCTTCCCCATCCCGAAGCCCTGGCATTCGAAGTAAAGGATGCCGACGGCAGTCCTATCGGAATATATTATGTCGATTACTTCCCTCGTCCGGGTAAAAGTCAGGGAGCCTGGATGGAAGCCTTCCGGCCTCAATCCGGTTTACTCAATTCTACTCCGGTCATTACCAATGTGTGCAACTTTACCAAACCGACCGGAGAAACGCCGGCCCTGTTGACTTTTGACGAAGTACAGACCTTGTTTCATGAATTCGGACATGCTCTTCACGGGTTATTATCCCAATGCACTTACCCCAGTGTAGCAGGCACCAACGTATATCGTGATTTTGTCGAGCTCCCTTCTCAAATCATGGAAAACTGGGCGGCAGACCCGGAAGTATTAAAAGTGTATGCCCGCCATTATAAAACCGGAGCAAATATACCGCAGGCATTGATCGACAAATTGCAAAAAAGCAGTCATTTCAACCAGGGATTCGCTACAACGGAATTTATGGCGGCTGCCTTACTGGACATGGCTTACCATACCCGAAAAACAACCGATCCCATCGATGTGGAAAAATTTGAGAAAGAAACATTGGAAAAACTCGGACTCCTGCCTTCCATCACTGTGCGCTACCGGAGCACCTACTTCGCCCACATATTCGAAGGCACCGATTCCTATGCCTCCGGATATTATGCATACACCTGGGCGGAAGTATTGGATGCCGATGCTTTTGCAGCATTTAAAGAAACCGGAGATATTTTTAACCCGGAAAAAGCAAAGGCTTTCCGAGAATATATCCTTTCAAAAGGCAGCAGCGACGACGCGATGAAACTTTACCTCGCTTTCCGTGGCCAGGAACCGTCAATCGAACCGCTTCTGGAAAGAAGGTTCGGATCTTAATGCATGAATTGGGATTAGAGAGAATTTCTCTCTAATCCCTAATCATTTACGATGATATTCGTTACCCGGCTGACCGTCACCGGAATTCCTGCTTCATCCCGGATTTCAACCTGTACGATATGGGTACGTTTTCCTTTATGGATAAAAACGGCACGTCCGATGACATAGCCTCCCGTGGCCCGCTTTATATGATTTCCGTTAATCTCAATCCCATACACTTTAAATTGCTGTTCCGGAGAGACGGAAACCGAACTGAGCGCTCCGCTTACAGTTTCTGCCAAAGCCATATTGGCTCCGCCATGCATGGCACCGTCAGGACGGCATGTACGATGATCCAAAGGCATCTTTACTTCCAGCCAATCCTCTCCCGCCCCTATAAATTCCATTCCCAGCCACTCCACTAATGTACCCCTGCAAATCTCATTCAATTTTTCGATTACCTCTTCCATAATCCATCCTAATCTTTACTCTTTTGTATTGTATTCTCCCTTTCGTTTCGGATTCATCGGAAACCACCCTTTTTTTACCCGGTCACGTTGTTCGAAAATCTCCAGTATGGTCCAAAAAGAAGAGAATGCAAAAACACCGAGCAATGAAGACCAAAATATCTGTGAAACCCACAGGGCACCCCCGACACCGATAACACCCAATATCAAAAACACCCACCAGCAACGGGTTCCGAAATAATACTCACATTTAATAACAACCGGATGGAATAACCCGATAATTAAAAATGTACATATCCCTATCAATAAACCCGTTAAATTATAATTTTCTATAAATTCCATATCATTGTTATTTTTCAAAGTTTTGCTTTTCCCCCTTCATGCTGTCTTTCCAAACGTTTTATATTTTAAAATCCTAACCTCTCTACCCTAATTCTTTATGTACAAAGGTAATCTTTTTACAGTTTCTACGTCAAATAAAGCCGGTTAAAACCATCGCAATTCGGCAAAATATCCTTACTTTTGTATAGCATGTCATACAGTCTCCGGGGCACAAAATGTCGGGAAAACACTGAGATTTTATGGCTGCATGATTCAGTAACCTTATAAATAATAGACGATGATACAATTAAAAGCAGGTGACAAAGCTCCTTATTTTGAAGGAACAAATCAAGACGGGCAGCACATATCTTTAAATGATTACAAAGGCAAAAAACTGATTTTATATTTCTATCCGAAAGACAACACTTCCGGATGTACGGCAGAAGCTTGCAATTTAAATGATAATTACGCGGATTTGACAGCCAAAGGCTACGAAGTAGTCGGTGTCAGTCCCGACAGTATCGCTTCTCATTTGAAATTCATTGCCAAAAATAATCTGTCATTCAATCTAATCGCCGACACAGACAAAAAAATAGTGGAAGATTATGGCGTATGGGCGGAAAAATCGATGTACGGCAGAAAATATATGGGCGTACTCCGTACGACTTTCATTATCGATGCAAACGGCATTATTGAAAAAGTGATCACGAAAGTGGACACGAAAAACCATGCGGCACAAATTCTGGAATAATACATCCGCAATTTATCAGTAAACTTTAAAATCTACAAATTTTTCAAAATTAATATATGGCAGCTAAAGAAATCAACAAAGACAAATTAAAAGCACTTCAACTTACACTCGATAAAATTGAAAAAAACTTCGGTAAAGGAAGCATCATGAAATTGGGAGATAACGAAGTGGAAGACATCCCGGTCATACCTTCCGGTTCGATTGCCCTGGACAAAGCACTGGGGGTCGGCGGTTACCCGAAAGGACGTGTAATTGAAATCTACGGTCCGGAATCTTCGGGTAAAACGACCATCGCTATTCACGCTATCGCCGAAGCCCAGAAACAAGGAGGTATTGCTGCAATCATCGACGCGGAACACGCCTTCGACCGTTCATATGCAGAAAAACTGGGCGTAGACACGGAAAACTTATTTATCTCACAACCGGATAACGGAGAACAGGCGTTGGAGATTGCAGACCAGCTAATTCGCTCCGCAGCTATCGACATCATTGTCATCGACTCGGTTGCCGCATTGACTCCAAAAGCAGAAATCGAAGGGGAAATGGGAGACAGTGTTATGGGCCTGCAAGCGCGTTTGATGTCACAGGCATTGCGTAAATTAACCGGAACAATCAGTAAAACCAATACTTGCTGTATTTTTATCAACCAATTGCGGGAAAAAATCGGCGTAATGTTCGGAAACCCGGAAACGACAACCGGAGGTAACGCTCTGAAATTCTATTCCTCCGTACGTCTGGACATCCGGAAAATCGGTCCGATTAAAGACGGCGAAGAAATCCTGGGTAACCATACCCGTGTTAAAGTGGTGAAAAACAAAGTAGCCCCTCCTTTCCGCAAAGCAGAATTCGACATCATGTACGGGGAAGGTATTTCGCTTTCCGGTGAGATCGTAGACCTCGGTGTAGAATATAATGTGATCAAGAAAAGCGGAAGCTGGTTCTCGTACGGAGACAGCAAACTGGGACAAGGCCGGGAAACCGTCAAACAACTGGTCATGGACAATCCGGAACTGGCAGAAGAATTGCGTGCTAAAATCGTGGCAGCCATGAACGGTACGGAGCAACATGAAACCAACGAAACCGAGTCTGCTGCAAAAGCCGAATAAAACTTGCAGATATCAGATTGTAAATTGTCTGACAATCCGATTCTGTGTCAGATTCATTTCATCTGAAATCGTAAATCAAAAATATTCCCTATAGCTTCATGACTCTGTTATTTTTTAAATTTAAAATTTAAAATTCACATAAGTGTGCTATGCAAAAAATAATTTATCCTACTTTAATCTTATTATCCCTCATGGCTTGTGATAATAAAAACGAAACGCCAGCTTCCAAAAGCTACAAGACACCGGAAATCAAGCTTACGTCAGACGTCATGACTCCGGATGTACTCTGGTCTTTCGGTCGTGTCAGTACCCCGGCAATCTCTCCCGACGGAACAAAAGCCGTATACAGTATCACATACTTCAATAAGGAAGAAGACCGGTCCTATACCGATTTATACATTATGAATCTGTCCGACGGTAGTGCCGTTCAGATTACCGATACAGATTACAACGAATCCGATCCGACCTGGAGACCGGACGGTCAGAAAATCGCTTACCTGGCCAAAGGACAAGTTTGGGAAATCAATCCCGACGGAAGCGATAACCGGCAGATTACAGATATCAAAGGAGGTATCAACGGTTATCTGTACGCGCCGGATATGAGTAAAATCGCCTATTTCCGGGATGTCAAACTGGAGCCTGCGGTAGAAGATATATATCCGGACCTGCCGAAAGCCAAAGCCCGGATCATCAACGATCAGTTCTATCGTCATTGGAACGATTGGGTGGAAGGCTATTCCCATATCTTTATCGCAGATTACACACCGGCCCGAATCATCACCGACGGTAAAGACATTATGGAAGGTGAAAAATGGGAATCCCCGGTACGTCCCTGGGGAGGCGTCGAGCAACTGGCATGGACGAAAGACGGGAAAAAAATGATTTACACTTCCCGGAAAAAATACGGACTTGACTATGCTTTCTCTACCAATACCGATCTTTACGCATACAATACGGAAGACGGAACAACAACCAACCTGACGGAAGGTATGATGGGATACGATAAAAATCCGGTTATTTCTCCCGACGGCCGGTACATGGCCTGGGAAAGTATGGAGCGGGACGGTTACGAAGCCGACAAAATACGCCTCTTTGTCATGGACCTGACGACAGGAGAAAAGAAAGAATATACCAAAGACTTCGACCAAAATGCAGAGCATCTGGCCTGGGATAATGACAACAACACCATCTGGTTTATTTCCGATCACCACGCCACAGATGAAATCTACTCATTAAATACCGCTACAGGAGAAATCAAAAAGCATACGGACGGCATCCACAATTATACCTCTGTTGCCCCGGTAGGCGGTAGTTTGATCACCACCCAGGTATCTATGAGCAAGCCGGCAGAAATTTACCGGACCGATCCGGCTACCGGTAAAGACGAAGAATTGTCTTTCATTAACAAATCCATACTTGATCAACTCGAAATGGGTAAAGTGGAAAAACGTTGGGTGAAAACAACCGACAACAAAGACATGCTGGTATGGATGATCTATCCTCCTCATTTCGATGCCAATAAGAAATATCCGGCAATCCTGTATTGTGAAGGAGGTCCGCAAAGCACAGTCAGCCAGTTCTGGAGTTATCGCTGGAATTTCCAGCAAATGGCAGCTAACGGTTACATCATTGTAGCTCCCAACCGCCGGGGGCTTCCCGGTTTCGGTCAGGAATGGCTGGAACAAATCAGCGGAGATTACTCCGGACAAAACATCCGGGATTACCTGTCGGCCATAGACGATGCCAAAAAAGAACCGTATATTGATGAAAACCGGTTGGGGTGTGTCGGGGCTTCTTACGGCGGATATTCCGTATATTATCTGGCCGGACATCACAATAAACGCTTTAAAGCCTTCATCGCACACTGTGGTATCTTCGATCTCGAAAGCCAATACTGTGAAACAGAAGAAATGTGGTTTGCCAATTGGGACATGGGCGGTGCCCCCTGGGATAAAAACAATAAAATCGCCCAACGTACTTATGCCAACTCTCCGCACAAATTTGTCGGCAACTGGGATACCCCTATACTTGTGATTCACGGACAAAAAGATTACCGCATCGATGTCTCACAGGGTATGTCGGCCTTCAATGCGGCCCGGATGCGTGGTATTCCGGCACAATTCCTATATTTCCCGGAAGAATGCCACTGGGTAACCGGCTGTCAGGACGGCATCCTTTGGCAACGGACATTCAAAGCCTGGCTCGATAAGTGGTTAAAAGAATAAAACTTTGATAACCGCACTTTCACATCGCAAAGGAGAGCGATAAAAAGTGCCCCCTGAAGTCAGCTATGTACTGCCCCCTGAAAGTCAGACACAAACTTTCAGGGGGCATTCATTTATTCCACTACATTATTTTTTATATCTTCGCAAGCAAACAAATCAATTATTAACATCAAATAACAAATATGAAAAAAATAACAATTATGGTGGCAGCAGCACTGGCCCTGGGAGGATGTAAACAAACTCCCCAACAACAAGCCGCTTCCCCTTATCAGCCATTGGCAGACCAATACGCAGAATTTACCCTGACGACAGACGTCAGCAAACTATCGGAAAACGAGAAAAAAATGCTTCCGATTCTGATGAAAGCGGCAGATATCATGGAAAATATTTTCTGGCAGAATGCCTACGGCAACAAACAGGCACTAATGGATACGGTAACCGATCCTTATCTGAAAAAATACCTGGCAATCAATTACGGTCCGTGGGACCGGCTCAACGGTAATACCCCCTTTATAAAGGGTATCGGTGCAAAACCGCTGGGTGCCAACTTCTACCCTACGGACATGACAACCGAAGAATTCAATGCCCTGCAAGACCCACGTAAAACCGACTGGTATAGCATCCTCCGCCGGGACGAAAACGGTCAACTGAAAGTGCTTTCCTACCACGAAGCCTATCCGGAAGAAGTAAAACAAGCTTCAGAATTATTAAAGCAAGCAGCAGAACTGGCCGAAGATGCCGGACTGAAAAAATACCTCGGACTGCGCGCCGAAGCCTTGCTGACAGATGATTACCTGGCAAGCGATCTGGCTTGGATGGACATGCAGAACAACACGCTCGACATCGTCATCGGTCCGATAGAAACTTACGAAGACGCTCTCTATGGCTACAAAGCCTCACATTCCGGACAAATATTGGTAAAAGACAAAGAATGGAGCCGTAAATTATCACTCTACGCCCAATACCTGCCGAAATTACAGGCAAACTTACCGGTAGCGGAAGCCTATAAAACGGAAAAGGCAAACGCCAACCCGGACATGAATGCCTACGATGTCATTTATTATGCCGGAGACTGCAATGCCGGAAGCAAAAACATAGCTATCAACCTGCCCAACGACCCGCGGGTACACGCAGCTAAGGGAAGCCGCAAACTACAGTTAAAAAATGCTATGCAGGCAAAATTCGACAAGATTTTGGTTCCGATTGCCGGTTTGGTGATTACTCCGGAACAACAAAAACATGTCAAATTCGATGCATTTTTTGAAAATACCATGTTCCATGAGGTGGCCCATGGATTAGGAGTAAATTATACGATCGGCGACAAACAAGACGTACGATCAGCTCTGAAAAACAATTATACCTCCATCGAAGAAGGAAAGGCCGATATTTTAGGGTTATATTGTATTGGCAAACTGACCGAATGGGGCATTATTCAGGACAAAGACCTGATGGACAACTATGTCACCTTCGTTGCAGGCATATTCCGTTCCAGCCGCTTTGGAGCTGCCAGTGCCCACGGCAAAGCCAACATGATGCAATTCGCCCATTTCATGGAAAGCGGTGCCATCAGCCGGAATGAAGAAACCGGTTATTACACCGTAGATTTTGAAAAAATGAAACAAGATATTGCAACAATCGCCGGAGAATATATCACACTGGAAGGAGACGGAGCTTATGAAAAGGCCGGACAATTGATTGCAGAAAAAGGGATTGTCACACCGACCTTACAAAACGACCTCGATAAAATCGCAGGAGCAGGTATTCCGACCGATATCTTTTTCAAACAAGGTATAGATGTGCTCGGAATAAACAATTAAAACCATGGAGAGATTTACGATTTCTGATTTAAGTTCGGCTCTAGTCCTTTTCTTTAAATCAGAAATCGTATACCCCGGTCAAAACTATTTTACCCTTGACAAAGCTTTTTTCACCGCCTTTTTAGCCAGCGGTTCCATCACATTATAGCCGGCAACATTCGGATGAACCCCATCTTCGGAATATTCTGCCTTCATTCCTTTCTGAGCATCAACGACAGACGTATAATAATCAAGATAAATTGCTCCGTGACGGACTGCATATTTTTTTATCCAGGCATTCAATTCGACAATCTTTTCAGCAGGTTCCAAACCGGGAGCCCACGGATAATCAGCAACGGGCAACACAGAACACAACACGACCTGTATTCCGTTCGCTTGTGCAATCTCGGTCATGGAAGCCAGATTATCCTCTATCATTTCCAACGTAGACGGACCGGTATTCCCGGCAATATCGTTCGTACCGGCCAAAATCACAACAACAGCAGGCTGCAGGGCTATCACATCCTGACGGAAGCGTACCAGCATCTGCGGTGTCGTCTGTCCGCTGATGCCCCGGTTGATGTATTTATTCCCGGAAAAAAACTCCGGACGATTCCGTATCCATCCTTCCGTGATGGAATTCCCCATAAACACCACACGTGATTCATTTCTGGACGGACGCCCCAATTGGAGATTCTCCTCCTTAAAACGGGACAGATTCGCCCAATCCGGACTGCTTTGCGCAACTAATCCTTGTCCGGCAAGCAGTCCGACAAATAAGAGTATACATTTCAACTTCATCCTATTCCTATTAAATTATGATACTTATTATTTTATAATGGCTGCAATTTTTCCAGCCATAACCGGATTCGCTGCAATAATCGAGATATGACGATCTTCCCGGAAAGAACGTACTACTCCTCCCGCTTCTTCGACAATTAAAGCACCGGCACATATATCCCACAAAGACAGATTCAACTCCCAATAACCATCCAGAAATCCGGCAGCCACACAACACAGATCATAAGCAGCCGACCCCATACGCCGCATACCCCTCAACCCCGGCAATATAGCCGCCAGATTCGCAATATTATTAGCCGGATTTGTCCCTTTATCATAGGGAAATCCGGTTCCCAAAACAGAAACATCCAATTCCGTTTTTTCAGACACATGAAGAGGTCGTCCGTTAAAAAACGCTCCCTTTCCTCTCACTGCCGTATATAACTCATTCAAATAAGGAGCATAAACAACTCCAACAACCGTTTTTCCTTTATACTGCAAACCAATCGACACCGTAAAAACCGGAAGTCCCTGGCTGTAGTTATTGGTACCGTCCAAAGGATCGACCACCCAACAAAACTCTCCCTTCCCTTCATGTACCCCGCTTTCTTCTCCCAGAACACTATGTTCCGGAAAACACAACGCTATTTGTTCCAGCAACCAGGCTTCACTTTCTTTATCCGCCCGGGTCACCACATCCGACACATTCGATTTGGTATGTATATCCAATTCATTTCCCCGGAAATACCTCAAATGAATTTTTCCCATTTCTTTCACCCAGCTTATAGCAGACTGTAAAAAAATCTCATTGTCGTAAATGTGTTCCATAATTCTTATATTCTAATTATTCTTTCCTAAGTACAGATTGCAGATTGTAAATTGTAAATTTTAGATTTTAGATTGACGATTGACGATTCCAATTCAACTAAGATAGGATATCACCTATTCCAATCGTAAAACTGACATCCATTCCCTTACTCACTGACCTTGTATTTCAATCAAAAATCGTAAATCCACAATTCAAAGTACCTACTCTTGTGCTTTCAACTGGCGCAAGGCTTTGGTCAGTTGATCCGGACAGGAAGTCATCTTACTTCCGCAATGTATCCCTTCCAGACGTGCAATCACCTCATCCACCTTCATCCCCTTTATCAACAAAGAAATCCCTTGCAAATTACCGTTGCATCCCCCTTCAAAATATACATCCTCCACAATCCCGTCCTCCACAACAATATCGATAAACACCGAACAGACACCGTTTGTCGTATAATGTATTGTCTTCTTCATCGTTAATCCATCTTTAATTTGACATATAATTTTCCGTTATTCTTATTCATGATGATTTTTGATTTAAACTCCAGCTCCATCTAAAATCTTCCCCCTCTCAAAACACCATAATCGTAAATCGTAAATCAAAAATTATATCCCATTCCTTCCAACGGCATTTCCACCCACTTCCCGGCATGTAATTCCCCCACAGTACGGAACCCCATCTCCTGAAGAGCCTCAAGAGCCTCCATACGTCCGGCATTTACCAGTTCAGGACGATGGGCATCCGAATTAACGACAATGGGAATATTAAACTTCTTCAATATTTCCCAATTCTCAATCCGGGGAAAGAAACAACCTTTAGACAAGTAAGCCTTCGTATTTATCTCGACTCTTAATTCTTTTTCTGCTACCAAAGCAAAAAAATCTGTCAGCTTCTTTTTATACCACTCCCCTTGTGTCAAAAACGGGTCACATTGCTCAACATTATAGGAAATCTTATTTGCATGCCCTACAAAATCAAAACCTCCGTATTCCAGCATTCGCATCGAAGATTCGAAATAAATAGCCACCAACTGTTTTAAATCTCCACGGAAATCCTGTTCCAAAATCTGCTTGAAATTCTCTGCATTCGTATCGGTATCTATCATTTTCCCTTCCGGAGTATATACGATATGAACGGAACCGATCCGGTAATCCAGAGGCAATTGTTGAAAATAATCGATAGCAGGATGTTGCTCTTCATTCAGATAATCGATTTCCATTGCCGCATAGAGTTCTATTTGTCCGCAAAACTTCTTTTTCAAACGTTCAATTTCGGCCAGATAATCCCCTACACGTTCCTGCTCCAATGCCCATTTGGCAGGGAAAGGAAGCGGTGCATGAGAAGAAACCCCATAACTCGTAAACCCCAGCCCCACTGCTGACTCAACAAATGCTTCCAAAGGAGCCTTACCGTCACAAAAAGAACAATGACTATGATAATTCGTAAGATTCGGCATCACTTTTTCTCCCACGCATTGACAATCTCCGCTACATACATTTTATGGTAATCCTTTGCCGGATACCATTGTTCCGCCAGACTTTTATCCAGAAAATGCTCCGGCCGAAGATCGTCGGTGTATAATTTCTTACATTCCAAAACACATTGGGCTTCTTTAAAAAAAATGTTCCCTTTTTCTGTCGCCATCGGTGTCAAACCGGTTTCCGCCACTTTATCCGTATCCCTTCCGGACTTTGTCCCGCACAATTGCAATGCAGACCTGTATGCCTCTGTAAAAAAAGACAAGGTAAACATCGGCTCTTGTTCAATAAACCCGAATGTATAACGTTGCGGACGAATAAATACAAATACCACCGGTTTATTCCATAAAAATCCGACTCCTCCCCAACTGGCCGTCATAGTATTAAAATGCTCCCTCTGACCTACCGTTACCAACATCCAATCACTACCGATCAATTTGATAAAATTCTCGGTTATCGCTGCCGGTTTTATCTCTTCAAAATTCTCCATCTTACAAACATTTTACCCTTTTACATCTTTATTACATTCTGTCGGGCATTTCAATACCCAGCATCCCCATTGCATTTTTTATTGCTTCACTGCATTCTTTAGCCAATAGTAAACGGAAATTCCGGACAGCCTCATTTTCTTCCTTTAAAATCGAAAAATCATGGTAAAACTGATTGAACTCCTTAGACAATTCATACGAAAAATTAGCCAATAAAGCGGGACTATAGGTATCTCCGGCTTCTTTCACCACCGCCGGCAACTTGCTCACCAACTTTATCAAATCCTGTTCCTTATCGGAAATAGGAATATGGACATCCGCCGCGCCGACAGCATTACCGGCCTCTGCAGCCTTCCTCAATACCGACTGTATACGGGCATAGGTATATTGGATAAAAGGTCCGGTATTGCCATTGAAATCAATCGATTCTTTGGGATTAAACATCATCGTCTTTTTCGGATCGACTTTCAGAATAAAATATTTCAATGCGCCCAAAGCTACTTTCCGGTATACATCCTCGGCCTCGGCCTCCGAATAACCTTCCAGCTTCCCTAACTCCTGCGAAGTTTCACGAGCCGTATTGATCATCTCCTGCATCAGATCGTCGGCATCCACCACCGTTCCTTCCCGGGATTTCATCTTTCCTTCCGGCAACTCAACCATTCCATAAGAAAGGTGCTTAATCTTACCGGCCCAGGGAAATCCCAATTTGCCGCAAATCAAAGAAAGCACCTGAAAATGATAATTCTGTTCATTCCCTACAACATAAACCATCTCGTCCATATCGTATTCGTTAAAACGTTCATAAGCCGTACCGATATCCTGTGTCATATACACAGAAGTTCCGTCGTCCCGCAACAACAATTTGTGATCGAGTCCGTCCCCCGTCAGATCGGCCCATATACTACCGCTGTCTTTTTGGTACAATACCCCGTCTGCCAAGCCTCTTAATACGATATCCCGTCCCTTTTTATAGGTTTGCGATTCAAAATATATTTTATCAAAACCGACTCCCATCAGTTTATACGTCTCGTCAAAACCTTTCAATACCCAATCGTTCATCTTCCGCCACAGGCTCACGGTAGCCTCATCACCGGCTTCCCACTTCCGCAACATCTCCTGCGCTTCGAGCAATATCGGAGCCTGTTTTTTCGCTTCTTCCTCATCCAATCCTTTCTCCTCCCTCAACTGCTTTATCTGAGCCTTATATTCCTTATCGAAACGTACATAATAATCTCCTACAAAATGGTCACCCTTCATTCCGGCAGATTCAGGAGTGGCTCCCTCTGCAAATTTCTGCCAGGCAATCATGCTTTTACAGATATGAATTCCCCGGTCATTTACCAGATTTACCATCCTCACCTCATGTCCGTTCGCTTTCTGTATTTCAGATACCGACCACCCCAGCAGATTATTCCGGATATGCCCCAAATGTAAAGGTTTATTGGTATTCGGAGAAGAATACTCGATCATATAACGACGTCCGCTGGCTTCTTTAGCGTATCCGTATTTCAACTCTGCCGCAACACTGTTCAACACGCCGATCCAGTATGCCGAAGAAATGACAATATTCAAAAATCCCTTGATAACATTGTAATCCCGTATCTCATCTATATTCCGTTTCAAATACTCACCCAACTCTTTACCCGTCTCTTCCGGAGATTTATGCGAATGGCGGGTAAAGGGAAATACGACCACCGTCAGGTCGCCTGCAAAATCCTTACGTGTCGCTTGCAATTGTACATCCTTCTCCGTCACCTCCGCTCCATAACACTGTTTCACTGCTTCAATCACTTTAGCCGTCAATAAACTCTCGATAGTCATATCCTATTCTATTTTAAATAATACAATAATTAACGATACATAAAAATATATCAACAACCTATTAATCAAAAGATTACAAAGCCAGATATCATTCCGACGGATCGCCGGAATCAATCCGCACACCCGCCTGTTTTATGAACCTACAAAAATACAATTAATAAAACAAAAAAGACAAAGAACTTCAAAAATAACACAGACCTTAATTGTAGATTTATGATTTTAAATTTTAGATCTACCCACAAACCTCCCCTGCAAAAAAGAGAAGAATCGGAAATCAAAACACACTATAAAAGTTTGAAAAGCTGTTTTTTCCTATTAATTTTGTACAAAATATTCGATATCAATAATAATTATAATCACGAACAATTATGGAAGAATTTTTAGGTAGTACCTCCACGGTTTCTTTGGATGTTCTTATTACCAAACTGGTCGATTTAAGTGTTTCCCTGGGCTCCAAGCTCATAACCGCCCTGATCGTTTTTCTGGTCGGTCGCTGGATCATCCGTAAGCTCAACAGGCTTCTGATAAAAATTATGGAAAAACGTCAGGTTGAAGCTTCCTTGTTCTCCTTCACCCGCAGCCTGGTTAAAATCACGTTAAACTTTATCCTTGTTATCATTCTCATCAGTGTACTGGGAATTGAAACCAGCTCCTTCATCGCCCTCTTTGCTTCTGCCGGCGTTGCCATCGGTATGGCTCTTAGCGGTACTTTACAGAATTTTGCCGGAGGAGTTATGATCTTACTTTTCAAACCGTTCAAAGTCGGAGATTTTATCGAAGCACAAGGACAAAGCGGATCGGTAAAAGAAATCCAGATTTTCAATACAATAATATCAACCCCAGACAATAAGATCATTATCATTCCCAACGGTGGTCTTTCAACCGGCATTACCAAAAACTACTCAAAAGAAGAAATGAGACGTGTCGACTGGGAATTCGGAATCGCTTACGGAGACAACTACGATACGGCCAAAAAAGTCATTGAAAAACTATTGGCATCTGACGAACGTATTCTCAAAGAACCCGCTTATTTTATTGCCCTAAATTCTCTTGGGGCAAGCTCGGTAAACCTTGTTGTCCGTGCCTGGGTAAAAGCAGGTGACTATTGGGACGTATACTTCGGCATGAATGAAAAAGTTTACAAAACCTTCGCCGAAGAAAATCTGAACATTCCGTTCCCGCAAATGGATGTACATATAAAAAACAACTGAATCACAGAAAACAAAATTGTAAACCGATAAAAGGATATTCCTACATTCCGCATCGTCTGACAAAGAATAATCCTTTACAAAACATTATTTTCTGAATATCCATCGATAAAATAGACATCGATGGATATTTTTTTATCAAAAAAAATCAAAAACTTGTCGACTTTTTCAAAAAATAAGGGTTTATAATATAGAAAAGTGGAAAACTATTTTTCTCATACTTTTAAACAAAATCCTTAGGCAGGATTGCTCTGAAGTGAATTAAATGCCGGATGTCATTTTCATTTTTCAAGCGAAACTGAAGAGCAACAAACCGATTGCAGCTATCCCCTCTATAGCTGCAATCATTTTTTATGCAACAGAGCCGGAAAAATACGCATTCAATCCTATTTTCCATCAAAAAAATCAAAAACTTGTCGTCTTTTCAAAAAATTAAGGGTTTATAATGTAAAACAATATAGTTTATGAATCCGATACATACATACCAACACATCGCTTTCCTGATTGCAAAAGAACGTTTAAACACACTGGAAGAGTCTGAAAGAAAAGAACTAAAACTATGGTTATCTGAAAATCCGGTCAACCAGAGTTTATATGAAAAACTGAAAAAACAAAATCCGGTTCCGGCTTTCCGTACATATCAGCAAATTCAAACGACACAAGGACTTCAAAAATACCGGAAACGCTATAGGTCACATTCCGTTCGTATGCCCGTCCGGTGGATTTCTGCTGCTGCTATCGGATTATTACTTATCGGCATTGGCATCCATCTGCTTGTACGAACTCACCCGGAACGTGTCCAGGTTGTCAATATACACCCCGGAACTTCCAAAGCGATATTGATCATGGCCGACGGTCAGGTCAAAGAATTGGAAGAGACCCAAAAAAACGAAACCATCGAATTGGCAGGAGTAACCCTCCGGAAATCCGGAGATGAAATCCGCTACACTCCGGTACCAAGCGATAGTCTGGCCGGATCCCGACTTTCCGGAGAGCACAACATACTGAAAACTCCAACAGGCGGAGAATACAAACTGATCCTGTCTGACGGAACCCGGGTATGGTTAAACTCTCAAACTGTTTTACGCTATCCGGTGAACTTTACAGGCAAAGAACGGCTTGTATATCTGGAAGGAGAAGCTTATTTCAATGTTGCACACAATGATAAATGTCCATTCATTGTCAATACACGAACAGAAGTCAATATACAGGTATTGGGAACAGCCTTTAATGTACGGGCCTATCCCGATGAAATCCAAATAGAAACCGTTCTCGAACAAGGCTCTGTAAAAATGTGGCAACACAGCAGCAATATCATATTAGTCCCCGGAACAAAAGGAGTGTTCAATAAAAACAATGGTGAATTCAGTACCGAGGAAGTAAACACCGAACTCTATACAGCTTGGTACAAAGGCCAGTATGTATTCGAAGAAGAAACAATCGAAAACATATTGACCAGACTATCCCGCTGGTACGACATACATGTATTCTTCGCCGACCAAAAGGCCAGAAACATGGTCTTCTCCGGAAGTATACGGAAATACGAAACCATACACCAATTCCTACAGGCCGTCGAAATGACCGGAGGTATACGGTTTCAGGTAAAGGGGAATACCATTATCGTAAGCAGTCAACCCATTTAATTATAACCTACTAAACACTAAAATCTATGAAAAAATCTATTTTTTTGATGGCAGCAGTCATCGGTGTATGCCTCTGTTTCAACGCCTGTTCAGACAAAGAAAACGGTCCGGACCCTTCCCGGTTCCAGTTTTTGGGACAAAATTACGACCTTACTTCCGGAGTTATCTGGAAAAGCAACCGGAATGTACTCATTTCTACTGTTCCCTACAGATACGAATACAATTACATTACTGAAAACGAAGAAGGCCAAGGGGAAGAAGCCACCAATACGGTCGAAGGCTTCAAAGCCGGAAGTGACATGACCGTAACGGGTAATTTTATGCTTTCGCTTTACGGAACGGGACTGACTTTCGACAATAATACGAAAACAGTTTCAGGACAAGGTGCCTGTATCAGTTTCCACTTAAGCACTTCCGACATCGATAAAATTGTGCCGGGGAAATATGTTTTCGGAAAAGCGAAGTCAGCCAATACCTTTATGGCCTGGAGCTGTATTTCGTACAAACCGGGAGCCGGCAACAATACTCTTTTAGAAATTACATCGGGTGAAGTGCTCATCGAACGGAATACCGATAGCTGGTACATTAAGTTCGACTGTACATTAGCTAACGGAAGTAAATTGACAGGCCAATACGAAAGTACACTGTACACCTCAAAGGCAGAGCAACCGGCTTATGCAACATACGAAGATGTAACCATTGCCGGTCTGCTGGATAGCGTAACAATGACATTAAGTCATGCACCCGAACTCGGCGGCATGATATTAGGGAATATAGAAATAGCAGATACTGAAAACGGGAAAGCATTTTATTCGACAACAACCAATGAGAGTTACATCGCAAATATCGCTGAGGAACTAAGAAATAAAATCGATATCGGCTTGATTTGGAATAAAAACGATGAATCCTTTGTTTTCGAATCTCCGATAAAAATGAGCAGTTACCTGTGGTACAACATTACACTTACTTATCCCTGTCACACAACTTATGCAAAAGCTCCTGCCACTTTTACGGATGAAGATTTTGCTAAACTCGAAGACACCGGATTTTCATATGAAAGTAAAGATGAAAAAGTCGTATTCGGAGGCACGGAGGCTACTTTTTCACCGGGATACGTATTTTTTGAAACCGGAAATGGCATACAGGGCGTGATCCGCATTAAACGTTTTACCCCGATGGATAAAATTTCAATGCCTTTCGAGGAAACAGGAGTTGTTTATATTACTACACCTGTAAATCCGACTTTAGTCATGGATATCAAATATCCGACAAATGCTGTAAATCCTCCGATTCGATAACCGAGAACCCTGAATTGTTGAGAGAATCCAGGATTCTCTCAACACAAATAACTTTTGAACATGAACACCACATTGTCAAGCTATATTTTCCGGAAAGCATTGTCTTCTGTTATTTTATGTCTGATCCTCCTTTCATTATCCGGAACTTGGGGCAAAGCTTCTGCACAATCGGACATCAGAATAAATCTTTCCCTGAAAAATACAGACCTCAAAACCATTCTGAAAGAAATCAAAGCCCAAACGCAATTTGACTTTCTCTACAATGCCGGGGAGATCAACGATAAAACCCGGATATCCTCTCTTCTTCTTCAGAATGCAGACATCGAGACTACGTTACAAACCTGTCTTAAACCGCTGGGTATAAACTACGTCATACAAGATAAAATCATTGTTCTTCAAAAACAGCCGGCACCCTCCGGCCAACAAGTCCGCACACTGCAAGGTATTGTTGTCGACAAATCACGCCTTCCCTTACCCGGTGTCACGGTCAAGTTAAAAGGGACGATACTGGGTACGTCTACCGACAGCGAAGGTATGTTTTTTTTGACGATCCCCGTCACAAAAGAAACTCCGGAGCTTCTCTTTTCCTTTGTCGGTATGCAAACGACAAGTTACAACGTCGTGGATGACAAAGAAATCCGCATCGTTATGCATGAAAGTTTAGAAGCCTTAGAAGAGGTTATCGTCACCGGTATGGAAGTCATCAAGAAAGAACGTATGACAGGAAGTGCTACCGTTGTTACCGCCAAAGATTTGCAAATGCAGGGAGTAACTTCTCTCGACCGGATATTTGAGGGAAGAATAGCAGGACTGAACAGTACGACCCTTTCCGGAGCGCCGGGGAGACGGGCCAAAATTACCATCCGGGGAGAAAACAACCTGAGCGGTAACACCGAACCCTTATGGGTTGTCGACGGCTTGCCTTTAATAAGCGGTGTCCCCAAAAATAATACCGGGAATTATGCCAACACCATTATGCAGGACGGCGTCGGCAACATCATGCCCGAAGATATCGAATCCATCAGTATCCTGAAAGACGCCTCTGCGGCAGCTATTTACGGCGCCCGTGCCGCCAACGGAGTGATCGTCATCACAACCAAAAAAGGATTCCGCTCGAAAACCCTTATCAATTACAGCGGAACTTACAACGTCAGTATTGCTCCACGCAACCGGCTGGATTTTATGAACAGCAGTGAAAAACTGTGGTACGAACAGTCCATCATCGACAATTTCGGTCTCGGCAGAGCCGATTTTGCCGGCAGAGGAGGATACCTCTTCAAAAGAAATGCCCAGGGATACCTCTCTTCGGCTGACTACAACAAGCAATTACAACAACTATCCAGCACGAACACAGACTGGTTCGACGTGCTGTTCCGCACGGCTCATTCGCAATCCCACAACATCAGTCTGCGGGGAGGCAGCGAAGAACTGACCTACTACACTTCTGTGAATTTTCAGCAACAAAACGGTATTCTGCGTTCCAATCAATATCAGAACGCCGGAGTATTGGTAAAACTCGAATACCGCCCGACGGAAAAACTGATCTTTGCTTTAAACCTATCGGCCAACACCCGGAAAAACGAAGATCATGCCTCTGCCGTCAACCCCTTTACCTATGCTGTATTTGCCAATCCTTACGAAAAACCTTATAACGAAGACGGCAGCTATGCCTCCGACCTGAGTTATCTGCCCAATAATTACACCACCGAAACAGCCTCCGGCTACCTGTACGACCGGTTCAATATACTCCGCGAACTGACAGAAACCCGGACAACCCAAACCGGACTGGATGCAGAATTTACCTTCAATGTGCGCTACGAAGTCATTCCGGGATTGAATCTCCAGTCTATTATTCGTAAAGGTATAAGTTATAACACTGAAATGAAAGCCGTCAATGCCGGAACCTATACCTCCTGGGCCAATGAAAAACTGGGCCGTGATATTTTCAAGGAAGGTCCTCTTCCCAATCAATACGACAACGGCGAATTGAGTGAGAATTCCGGACGAAATCACAACTGGTCGCTTCGCAATCAAATCGACTACTCTATAGCCCTCAAAGAAAACCACCTGTTCAGCATACTGCTGGCCAACGAAGTAATATCCAAAAAATTCAATAATTTCGGCTATACCTCCCCCATCTATTATGCGGATTATCGCATTACGGGATTACCTTCATTCGATTCCCGGATCGATTACGAAACCCTGCGAAACAGCCTGGGAAGCCTGTTCAATACTTCGGACGGACAGGACCGCAGCGTTTCCTTTCTGGGTACATTCCGTTACAGCTACAAAGACCGTTACGTAGCCAGTTTCAGCTGGCGGGCTGACGGAGCCGATATGATCGGCGACGCCCAGCGTTTTGCACCATTGTGGTCGGTCGGCATGCGCTACAACCTGCACAAAGAAAAATTCTTCCGCAATCGCATCGTCAACGAACTGGCTCTTCGGGCTTCATTCGGCTACACCGGAAATATCGACCGCTCTGCTTATCCCTTTTCAATGATGGGACTGGGAAGCAATCTGTATATGGGCGACCACTATGTCAAGACACTGACATTTCCCAATCCCGATATCCGGTGGGAAAAAAAGAAAGACCGGAATCTGGGCATTGACATTTCACTGTTCGACAACCGTATCAATTTCACTGCCGACTATTATTTCAACCGGACAACAGATGTACTTGAAGATCTGGAAGTACCGTCCTCCACCGGCCGGACAATCGTCAGAGCCAATGGTGGTATTGTCGAAAACACAGGGCTGGAAATGTACCTGAACGTCAGATGGATCAATACCAACGATTTCATTTTCAGTACTTCCGTAAATATAGCCCGCAATAAAAATGTAATCAAAAAATCCCGTTACAGCTATTCTTCCTACCAGGAAGTGATCAACGCGGAACGAGTAAGAGGCGGAGTACTGAATATCATCGGGAAAGAAACAGGCAGCATATTCGGCTGGCAGTTTGCCGGTGTCAATCCGGTGAGCGGAAATCCCCGCTACACCCTGACAAAAGCCGGAAAAACAAAATTCGGAGAAATGCTGGCCAACTGGAACAACTTATCGCCGGAAGAAAGAGAACGGTATCAGGTTATGATTACTTCCTTCGATGCCATCCCGGGGGTCGCCGATTTTTTCAGAGACCAATGGATACAACCGGGCTGCATGATGCCTTCCATGCAATACCTGGGACGTACCAATCCGAAATACGTCGGAGGATTCAGTACTTATTTCAAATACAAAGGTCTGGAATTTACCACCGACTGGACATTTAAAACCGGACATCTGATTCCCGATTTCAACGATTACCAAAATGCACCCAACCGGGGCAGCGACCTGCGGGCCTCCTCTACCAACCGAGAAAGACGTTATCTTTACTACTGGAAAGGAGAAGGTGATATCACTGATATACCCCGCTTTGTATCGCCGAATGCCGACTATTGGGCCAGTCTTGTCACTTCCGACAAGTATTCGAAAGGCGACTACCTGCGTATGACCAATCTTTCCATCAGCTACCGCTTTCGGCCCGAATCGCTGAAAGCACTGAAATTAAAAAACCTGTTGTTGGGATTCAATGCACGTAATTTATTGACTTTTACCCGCTACCGGGGGCTGGATGTCGGTTCTGAGGGAGCCTTCACCTATCCTGCCTCCAGGGAATTCAACCTTAAACTGACACTCGGATTTTAAAATACGAACGGAAATGAAAACACAAATGATAAACCGAAGCCATATTGTCATTGCCTGCCTGTGCGGCATATTGTTTATGAGCTCCTGCGAAAAGTTTCTGGAACTGCATCCCCGGGATAAAAAAGTAGTGAGTACAATTGAAGATTACCGGGCTATCCTGGCCAGTTACATGAGCCTGCTGAAAACGCCCAACCGGAACCAGGATGCGGTATTCGGCATCTATTTCAACTACCCTTATTTCGACATGGCCAAATACCTGGGGATCTATACGGGCGAAACGGTGTTAAACCGCAACTCCTTTTTTTACTATGATAAAAATACAGGTACTTATACCGCCGAAGGATTGCAATTACTCACCTGGATGAATACCGACCCCTATTGCTGGAACCGATACTACCGGTTTATCGGTTCGCTCAATCTGCTGATCTCCGGTGTCCGTACTGCTCAGGGAAATGACGAAGACTGGAGAAACCGCATATTGGGAGAAGGGCTCGTATGGCGGGCCTTTTCATTCTACAAGCTGCTGCAATATTATTCACCTTACAAAAACAACCAATACGGCATACCGGTTTATCTCGACCCGGCTAAAGATATCGGAAACGCTATGCCTCCCCGCAAAACCCAACAGGAAGTATTTGCCCAGATACTGAACGATTGCCGGGAAGCCCTGATTTTACTGGAAAAAACTCCGAGCTCCGACTGGAATTGTGCCTGGCGTGAAGATTTTATCAACGCCATGATGGCCAGTATCTACATGTGGAAAGCAATGTCCGGAGCAGCCGAGGACACCGATTGGAATAACGCTGAAAAATGTGCAGCAATAGCCATGAAAGGCCGCTCTTTGACTCAATCTTCAAACATACTGCGCCAAATGTTCGACTGCCGGGAAGTTACGACAGCCTCCGACATGATAAGCGATGAATTCTATTTCCGGATACTGGACGGCAACAACGGGCAAATTTTTAATTTTCCATACGCTTACTACCAAGCCGAATTGGTAGACGGAAACGCCAGTAACCAATATTACACCCTTTTCAAAGACAACGATATCCGCAAAGACATCTATTTCACTGCAAACGGATTGCAAAGCGACAAATACAACCTGCTGGGTCTGGGAAACGGTATCATCACTTCGGCCAGAGGCGGAAGTCTGATGTTATTCCGCCTGGCTGAAATGTACCTGATCAAAGCTGAAGCTCTCCTACGTCAAGGCAAGACCGGAGAAGCCCGGAAAACATTGGAAGAATTCAAATCAGCCCGCTACGACGGCAACTTCGATCTGCCCGGCGATACGGACGGAATATTACAGGAGATACTGAACGAACGAAGCCGCGAATTCTATATGGAAAACGATTTTCGCTGGTTGGACATGAAGCGACTGGGAATCAGTATAAAACGAACCATCGGCCGGAATACCTATACACTGGCTCCCGATGATTTCCGCTACTCCTTTCCGATTCCGGCCAAAGAGATCGAACTGAACAGAAATATCGTGCAAAACCCCGGATGGGAAAACGTCCAACTGGATTAAAACAGAAAGGTTAGTAAAGAACGAATGAAAGGTGGAATACACATCTTTTAAAATAATTTCAGATTCACGGCTTTAGATTTACGATTAATCCCAAAATCCAACAGGTATGCAACAAGGATACCATGATTCATAAATCAAAAATAACAATACGATGATAAAAAAAAGAGCACTGTATATGATTCTGCTCCTGGGACTGCAATCGATTTGGAGTTGCAGTCCGGAAGACATAACTTATTATAACAACGAAGAGGTTGATATAGCAACAATCGCCAGAGTTATCCTGGAACCCAATCAGCGTCGATTGATTGCCGACGGACATGCACAACTGGATCTGCGTCCGGTGATGTTTGACCAAAAAGGTATCCGGATTCCGGACACCCGGGTTAAAGAAGAATGGCTGGAATACACATCTGACGAAGATATATCTCTCTCCCGCCACTTCTCTACCACAGAAACGTCACTGATCGGCAAGACGGTCACGATACGGGTAAAAATCAAAGGAACCGATATTGAATCATCGCCGGATTCTTGCCGAATCATCGCCCCTTTGGAAGAGAAATATACTTCAGATATAATCATTCCGGTTATTTTCCACATCCTACAAACCAAGGAGGACATCGAATCCTACGGCGGTCCGTACAGTGATGAAAAAATAACCCTGCACCTCTCCAAACTCAACAATTTATTTGCAGGTACGACTTCGGTAAATCCCGTTGGCGTGAATACCCACATCCGGTTTGAAATGGCCCGGTATACTCCGGAAGGCCAAAAAATGCTCACACCCGGCATCGAACGGTTGACCATTCAGGAATTGAACGCCGCCGATACCATCAACGGTTTTGCCGATTTTCTGACAGCCCGGCATCTGCTATGGCCCCCTGAACGTTATATGAACATCTGGCTGATTTCCGACCGCAAGAATAAAGTCAACGACTTTGCCAACACCATAAGTGCCGACTGTTATCCCCATTATGTATATCCGGGAACTCCGGCAGACAACCGTCCGGAAGGCATCGCCTGGCAGGAAATCTCCCCCGGAACGACCTTCGGTCCCAAAAATGCAGGCGTCATCTATAAATTGCAGGAACTGGATGTCGTCAGCAGAGAATTCAGCGATAAGAGTTACCTGGCCTCTGCAAACAACGAACTGGCCTATTATATAGGCTGTTATCTCGGTCTGTTCACAACCTGTACATTTTCAACAGGAACACCGGGAATAGATGTTGAGCTCAAACCGGACTATTGCGACGATACGATGAATTATTGGGGAACCGACTTTATGAACAGAACCTTCAACACAAGTTGGTATAAACAGGCCCAAGGCTGTTATTTCCGTTCCGAAAATATCATGGACGATCCTACCGGTTTGCATATTTCCGTATCCAAAAATCAATGCGAACGCATTCGCTGGGTACTGGAAAATTGTCCGGAACGGGCAGCCTGGAAAAATGACTTTGCCTTTACGGGAAAATAACGTAAAAAATATAATCCGAAGTTCCTGCGGGGACTCTGCAACATCGTTTTATATGAAAATAGTAAAAATTATTCTTTTGATATCTTTCATCTGGGGATACGGCCGCACCCCGGCCCAGAACACCGGATTTTATCAGGAAATTCCTTACGAAACAATAAGAAATAAAATTATCATACAGGCCGATGTAGAAGGAATAAAAGGGAAATACCTGTTCGACACCGGTGCGCCCGTATGTATCACCCATTCGAGAATGAAAAAAGGACCGGAAAAAAAAGCAATCCGGCAAATGGTAAAAGATGCCCATAACAATGATGCAGAATACCGGCTGGTCATGCTGGATTCCATACAATTGGGAAATATCGGTTTCGGAAAAATACAGGCCCTGGTTTTCGACGAAGGTAACCCGTTGGAACATTTCGGTATCGACGGTATCGTCGGCAGTTCTCTCTTTCCCGATATCGTCATCCGGCTTGATCCCCGGCGGAAAATACTGGTATTGGCTTCAGATACCGGCAGCATGGAACTGAATCCGCAATATGCGATAGACATGGAAAAAGATCAGCAGAACATTCCGTATATCGTCATCGATTTTAAAAACGGATTGCAAGAAGAAGTAATGTTTGATACCGGTACGTCAGCATTTTATGAAATGAACGAACCCATTTATCATCAACTGGCCACAGCACAAGGCATTGTCACAAAAAGCAAAGGATTCGGTGCCTCGGCTATGGGTGTCAACGGAATGGAAAAAGCAGAAAACAAATACCGGGTGCAGATAGACAACCTGTATGTCGGCGCAGGAAAATTCAAAAATGTAGTCACAGAAACCGTAAATGCATCCAGTTCACGTATCGGTACCGGCCTGTTGAAATACGGCAGTGTTACCCTGGATTTTCCCGACAATAAATTCTATTTTACCCCTGACGTTACAACAACCGTAGACCTGAATTACAAAGACTGGAATGTAAATGTCATTGTTTCCGGCGACAGCCTTATAGCAGGATGTATATGGCAAAGCATGGAAGGCCGTTTACAAGCAGGAGAAAAAGTCGTGGCCATCAATGGAAAACGGTATGACAAAATAGATCCCGGCGAAGCTTTAACCTCCTTGGTCTGGATGGAAGGCGAAGAAGCCGAAATTACCGTAATAGATAAAGAAGGCCGGGAAAAAACGGTGACGATCCGGAAAGAATAGATTTTTACAACAAAAATATTTCTTATACCGATACTGCTGCTTTGCCTCCGAATCCGGCAAAAGCATTTATACATTCACATATATCATTCATTATTGCAAGTACTTAATAACAACCATACATTATGAAAAAAAAAGAATTACTATTTTTTCTGCTTCTGGGCTTTTCAAACATCGTTCTGGCCCAGGGAATTACTTTTGAACAGGGGAGTTTCGAAGAAGCTTTGACAAAAGCCGGAACTGAAAACAAATTACTGTTCGTGGATGTATACACCTCCTGGTGCGGTCCCTGTAAAAAAATGGCAAAGGAAGTTTTCACCCGGAATGAAGTGGGAGATTATTTTAACCGACATTTCATCAACTACAAACAAGACGGAGAAAAAGGATGCGGCCCGGAATTGATGAAAAAATACAACATCAAAGCGGTTCCAACCTTTCTCTTTTTAGACCCGCAACAAAATCTGGTCTTGACAATAAAAGGATTCCATACGGCTAAAGATTTTCTGAAAGCAGCCTCCAATGTCAATTTCTTTCGCAAATACGGAGGAATGGCTCAAGTTGAAATCTATAAAAAAGGAAACGGTTCCGTCGATTTTTTTAAAGATTACTACGAAATAGCCCCGGAAGAAGAAAAACCCGAAATACTCAATCATTACCTGTCTGCTATGACGGACCAACAACTGATTGACCCGGAAAGCGGTTCGCTTATCGGAAAAATATCTTTATACAACCCCCAGTTATTCCAACGCATTGCCCAAAATATCGCACAACTTCCCCCCACAGCACCCCTGGAATATTTCCCTTACTATATCCAGCCTTTCGAAAACAAAATCGGTACATTTCTCGAAGAAAGCATCCAACAGGGAAAACAAGCAAAATTCCGGGAACTACTGAAAATAAAAAAAATCCTGAACCGGACAAAACCGGTAAAAAACGATATACAATATACACTGATGACAGCCTCTGACGACCTCTTGAATTTATGGTACGATGCCCATAATAAAGTAAATCCGGAAAAATTCAGAAAATCATTGGACCAATATATGTCAACGTTGATTCAGGCCAATCCGACGGACAGCCTACAGGCAAATTGTGAAAATATTGTATTCCGGATCCATCATCCCGATACGTCCTGGATGGGGCAACTGCTACAAAGCCAGATAAACTATCAAGACTTACTGATCTGGACATACCGGCCGATCTCAAATCTGATCGTTGAATGGACCGCTTATTACTGGCGGACATCCCCTTCTGAAAAAGAAGTCCACAAACGTTGTCTCTCCTGGTTGGAATATGCCTGTAAAGCCAATCCTTACAATCCGGAAACCGTCGTCAAAGCAGCACCGTTACTGGTGCGCCTGAAAGAAAAAAAAGCAGCCGGCACCTATGTCAGAAAAGTGCTCGGTTCGCTGCAAGCCATCGGTTACGACAACGAAAAAGACTTACGTGAATTGCAGAGCATCCTGGATGATATTGAAAACGATAAATTATAAATAGTTCAGAAACAAAAAAACGGACGAAAACGGCCCGCTATACCACCTTCATCGAATAGCTGAAGGTGGTTAACTTACTCCAAACGGAAGATAAGCCACAACAACAAGAGAGGATAATTTTGGAAAACGGTTTTCAAAATTTCAATAGCCCGGGATTTATACGTCTTTACAGAACTGACGGAAATATCCAATTGCCGGGCAATTTCAGTCATCGTTTTTCCCGCCAATATAAGCATCACCACCTGACGGCATTGGGGCGGCAGATTTTCAATAGCCTCATTCAACACACGGCTTACCTCTTCCTCCATCAAATAATCCCTGAACTCCGATTCTTCCGGCTTTTCCTGTTTCCCGATAATCTGTTTCCGGTTTTTGAGATTCCGGACGACATTGACTGTACGGTTACGCACCGAAGTATAAAACAATGCGTTTAATGCTGCCGGAGATTTAACCTCTTTCCGGATTTCCCAGATACGGTGTATCACTTCGATCACCACATCCTCAGCTTCCATTTGTTCCAAACCGTAACGCATGGAAAAAGACACCAACGTCTTATAATACTGGCGAAAAATCACCTCAAATGCTTTCTCACATCCGTCTGCAAATCCTTCAAAATCTTTCTCTTTAATTAACATTATCGTATTTATAACATAAAAGACAGACGACACTCCGACAACATTCAAACTTGCTGGACATTGTCCTAGGCTTGCACTATCTAAGACAAAGATAAAAATATCTTATTCAAATAAAAAACAAGCTGAAAATACCTATTTCCCTAAAAACAACTATTTATAACTTCTTTGACTTTATAATCGTTAAAACCATTGTAAACATATAAAATAAACACAATGGAAACAGTAAAAAATTACAAAGGTACCTACAAATACTGGTGGTTAATGCTTATCGTCGGTATTCTATCTATTTTATGCGGTATATGGGTTTTTAAAAACCCGGTAGAATCTTACTTCGCACTCGCCGTGTATTTCTGTATCATGTTTATCCTCTTCGGAATAGGCGAAATCGTCAACGCTTTCTCTAATCAGCATTACCGGAATTGGGGTTGGGGGCTGGCAATCGGTATTTTAGACCTGGTTATCGGTTTCCTGTTATTAGGGAACTTGGAATGGGCCATCGATATCCTGCCGTTTGCCGTAGGCTTTATACTCATGTTCCTGGGTATCGATTTTATCGGATGGTCCACTCAAATGCAAACCTTGCGGCTTCCCAACTGGGGCTGGGTACTGGCCGGAGGCATACTGACCCTGATATTCTCCTTCCTGATCATCTTCCATCCCTTATTCGGCGTATTCAATATCATCGTTTGGACGGGATTGGCTTTTATTTTCGGAGGAGTATCCGCTATTGTCTTTTCCATATCCCTTAAATAAATCATTAATCCTTAAACTTTTTTCCGGGGATTATAAAATATAAATCAATACACCCGCAGATTCCGCTTCCATATCAATCTCAATCGAAAACCGATTGGCCAGACCAGCGGAATCTGCGGGCTTATCATATCAAAATTACACACTGGGACGGACTCATTGTGTAATTTTCCTCCGTTTATTACAACAAATAATGTCCTAAAAAAGAAATAAACGCTCCTACCACAACAGCCATCAGCAACAACGGGAAAATACACCTCCGGTAGCTTTTACCGGCAGCAATGGCCAAAGGCAATACCAATACAAAAGTAACGAGCGGACCTTTCAACCACCAATTCACTCCGGTAATATGTATATGGTATACCGTATAGGGCATAAGAAAAAAGAAAACAAAAGCCCCCAGCAAAATATATTTATCCACTTTCCGCCGCAACAACGGAATAATACCGATAAATCCGGCTACCAGGCCGATCAGGATGATCAATAAATAAGCTTTCATTGGAATTATTCTTCTTTCAATTTATCCTCTTTCCAGGTAAACTCTGCCCGCATAGGTTCTGCTTTTACTTCCGATCCCCGCGGGAAAATACCGAATACTCCGGAACCGCTTCCGGTCATCGAAGCATAGACGGCCCCTTGTGCATACAGTTCGTTTTTGATCCGTTCGATTTCCGGATATTTTTTGAAAATCGTTTCTTCAAAATCATTTTTCACCCGCTCCTTCCAATTATCCAATGGTAAATTATTCAAATCGTGCAGATCGTACATCGCCTCACGCGGCGTAATCCCGGCGTAAGCCTCTTTTGTGGATACGGCACAGTCCGGTTTCACCACCATTACTTCATAGTCTTCCAAAACCAAATCTATATCTTCCAGTAATTCCCCCTTACCTCCTGCAAATGCCGGCCGATTCCGGATAAAAAAAGCACAATCGCTCCCCAAACGGGCGGCATAATTCAATAAATTCCGTTCCGGGATTTTCAATTCGAAATACTCATTTAAAGCATTCAGTGTAAAAGCTGCATCTGAAGAACCTCCTCCCAAGCCGGCCGCATAAGGAATCACTTTATGCAGGCTGATATTCACTCCCGGCAAATCAAAAGGTGCCGCCAAAAGTTTATATGCACGCACAACCAGATTTTTCTCCTCCTCACAGTCGATAGACAAACCCGTATTCTCAAATTCACATACTCCTTTGGCTCCTCCGGAACGGTTAATCTCAAGAATATCTCTCAATCCGGGCAACGGATATAACACCGTTTCCAGATTATGGAAACCATCTTCACGTTTACCGATCACAGACAAGCCGATATTAATTTTGGCATTTGGATATACAATCATATTTTCTCCGGCTATTTATTGCCGCCTCACGCATATTTTTCGCCTCCGGAGCAGATCGCTCCTTGAACCAATGACGAGAAAAGTGCTATTAAAAAGTTAGAAACTAAAATTATTTAAATACATTTGTCTTTTAAAAACGGAGACAAAAATATAAAAATTACTGATAATCCCCCGATGTATTCCAAATTAGTCATCAACAGGGAAAAACTTTCAAGGTCTCTTTTACGTTATATAATTGAATTATAATTTAATACCATGAAAAATACATTTCTTATTTTAACGTTCCTGACCGTTTGCTTTTTGGGTAATAAAGTTTCAGGACAAACCGTAACACCGCTTACGACTGCTGAATTCAAAGAAAAAATCTGGAATTTTGAAACGGACAAAGACTGGAAATACAAAGGAGACAAACCGGCCATTATCGATATGTACGCCACCTGGTGCGGACCTTGTAAACGTCTGGCTCCTATCCTGGAAGAAATACAAAAAGATTACGGACAGAAATTGCAGATTTACAAAGTTGATACGGATAAAGAAACCCAACTCTCCCGTTTATTCAATGTATCCAGTATTCCTTTGATGGTATTTATTCCTGTAAAAGGCAAACCGTTTCTGGTAAGCGGATTGCGTCCGAAAGAGCAACTGGTGCAGATTATAAAAGAAAATTTAATACCGGAAACAACCCCTAATACTCCCAAAAGTACATCGGGAACCTCAAAATAATCCGGATAAAATCTTCCGGTTTTGAATAAAATTTCAAATCGGATTTGCCCTTGACGATTTTAGATTATCTTTGTATATCTAAAATCGTCATTTTTATGCTGGAATCCTTACAACAAGCCGACCAACAACTGCTTCTTTTCCTGAATGGAATACACAGTCCCTTTTGGGACAGTTTTATGTGGATCTTTACGGCTAAAATGACGTGGATACCTATGTACGCGGCTATCCTGTATGTACTTTTAAAAAACTTCCGGCTATCGGTAAGCCTGATTACAGTCTTGGCCATTGCTTTGACAATCACTTATGCTGACCAAATTTGTGCCACAGTGATCCGTCCCTGTGTTGAACGCCTGCGTCCTTCGAATCCCCAGAATCCGATTTCCGAGTTGATACACCTCGTCAACGGCAAACGGGGCGGCCGCTACGGCTTTCCTTCCTGTCATGCTGCCAACTCATTTGCACTGGCATTTTTCGTTATGCTACTGTTCCGGGAAAGAATGCTGACCCTGGCTATTCTGTTATGGGCTGCCATAAACTCTTATTCCCGTATATACATCGGCGTACATTATCCCGGAGATCTCCTGGTCGGTGCTTTGGTAGGCCTCAGTGGGGCTCTCATCCTATACGGCTTATTCCGTTTCGCTTTAAACCGTCCGGCTTTCGCAGGACGACTAAGATACAGCGATACCGAAAAAGCCCGGATCAGACACCAGATACCTATGAAATATACCCGGCTCATTATCTACACGGAATTGCTTACCGTAGGTGCTATTCTGATTTATTCCTTGTATACGGTAATCAATTAAACCCGATCTTTTTGCGTTCGTTCGTCAGGTCAGCCAACCACTGCTCTGTAAACGCCCCGACATCCGCTTTCGTGACGGACAGGCTCTGTCCCTGCTGTGGCAAGGTTTTCCCTTTTTTCAACAGTCGCTGAATGCAATTGCGGATAATAAACTCGGCAACAATCCGCATTATCCGGGCACTTGCATGCACTCTTTCATCGGTCGCCATCAAACGGGAAATAAAACCGGTCATATATTTACGGGCAGAAGCCGTCAATTCCATATGCTCGTCGGCCAGTTTCCGCTTCAATATCCGTAACAATTCGTCGGCAGTGTAATCTTCAAAAACCAATACATTAACCATATCCGAAGCCTTTTCCACTTCATCCCTGTATTTCATGATAGCAGGTTGCGGACCGGCATACACAACCATGCAATTACCAGGCCGTTCTGCCAGTTGATTAGCTAAAATGGCCCGTACCCGTTCTTTAAAACCGCTGGCATCCGCCAATTTCCGGGAATCCTCATCAAAAAGCAATATTCCTCCCTGGGCTTTTACCAATGCATCTCCAACCAAACGCATAGCCTCCTCTTCCGTTTGGCCGATCAGTTTCTCCGCTTTGAAATCATACACAATGTCCTTTTCAATAATTCCCATCGCTTTATATAAACGGGCTATGATCCGGGCTATTGCTCTCTTTCCCATACCTGAATTCCCGGTAAAACACCACTGCAGCGACATTCGGGTATTCAATTTGATCCCTTGCCCGCTATAATGCCGGGCCAAATCGACAAATTCCCGTATCTGTTTCTTAATCCCGGACTGCCCCACAATTTGCTGCAAATCATCCAGAGCTGCTTTTACTGCGACTTCATCGAACACGTCTTTCACGAATCCCGACGCATCCATCTGGCTGGCCGGAACATCCGCCGCCATCACCGTTGTCAGTTCCTTGCGGGTCAACTCCCGTTTATCCTTAAGCTGCATAATACGATCCGACATCTTCCGGATCGTGGCCTCTACCAATTTTTCCACCCATATCGCATTGCCGAAATTCCGGTCCCGGCGACCATACGTCTTATCGATCAACTCCTTAAACACAACGACAGCCTTCGGATGCAAAGTATATTTCTTTTCTTTCAATTTACGAACGACGATATCCAGCAATTCCTCCCGGCTATAATCACGAAAATCAAAGCGATAAGGAAAATAGTTCTTCAAAGCCGGATTCAACTGCATCATATTGTCCGCTTCTTCCGGAGTTGTTGCCAGAATGACAATCGTTCCCTCGTGTTCCTCCGGAGAAAGATAAGACAACAACAATTCAAAACAAGCCAATCCCGCCGGACTCTTCAACAATAACTGGGCTTCCCCGATATATAAAATACCCCCATTCGCAACACCCAATAATGCCCCGACAACCTGATCCGGCGGAGTAGCAGCATCCGCCAAGGCTGCAGCACTCTGTACCAACACCGTAGGACGTGCCAACACCCCTGCTGCATAATAAATCTCCCCCATCATTTTAGCAACCGTCAATTTCCCCGTTCCCGCATTACCACTGAAAACCATATGCAAGGGAGGCAAGCTGTCATCAAATCCCTGCCTTTGTCTTTCCAACAGGAAATATATGTAATTCAAATGCTGAGCTATGTTCTGCTTCAATTGACGGGCTCCGACCAGGGAATCCAGCTTATCCAATGAATTTCCGGAAACAGTATCCGGGCCCGTGACAACATCCTCCCCGTTGATCAGCATCATCTCTTCCTTACTGAATCCGTGTCCTTTATCCTTCATCATACGCCCGGACATTCTTAATATCATCTCCTCGATCTTTTCATCGATAACAGTACCATAAGTTCCGCCGACCTCATTTCGTACGGTATTTCTCAACCATTTCAACACCTTATCTTCGGCAGCCGGCGTCAGACGGAATTGCCTATTCCCTAACTTTTTAGCAATAATCTCCAGCCATTCTTCCGAAGAATAACTTTCAAAATACAACTGACGGGTAAAACATTTCCGGAACTCCGGAAAAACCTGGGCCAAGCCGGAAATTTCCGATTCGTTATCCGCCAGAATAACCGACACCGGCGGATTCTCCTTCTGCAAAATTCCGATCAGAAGTGCTATAACCAGATTCCCCCGATCCTGTGGATTACCCGGATCGGATAAATCCCCGGCATTCTCAATCAGCAACACACCTCCCTTCGATTCCGCCAATGCTTTACGCAACAATTGCTCTTCTGCCGCATATCCTTCCTTCACCAATTTTTCCCGGTTGTAACAGACTACCTGCCCGTGCTCCAAAAAGCCATAAGATACAAAAAGTTCCCCGAGGATTTTAGCAACAGCGTGTATGCCTGTATCCGGATTTCCGGTAAACAACATATGCATAGCCGGAAGCACATCTTTAAATCCGTTTTCCCGTCTCATCTGAAAAAAATCGGCATACTCACAAATACGGGTTATTTCCTCCTTCACCTTCCGCAATCCGACAAGCTTATACAAGCGATCCAAAACCTCATCCCGGTTTTCCGGAACACGATCAACCGGAGTATCCCCACTTCCCCAAACAACATGCGATATCTCGGAAGCATAATCGTAAGGAATATCCTTTTGCCCGACACAAAAATGAAGAGCAATAACCAATTGTCCGAAAGCATATACCTCCAAACGGTATTCGCCTTCTTGCCAGAAATGTTCTGCGGATTCTCCCAAACCCACATCAAAACATAAAAACCGACGTCCGGAATTATCGCTTATGTATTGTTTGTCTTTTAAAGTACGCCTGCTCTTCACCAAACCGGTCTTACCCGTCAACTGGACTGTAAATTCATATACCCACTCCTCCGGCAATATATTTTCGGCGATCAAATAAAAATGAATATCTTTCAGATGACTGATGTCCAAACATTTAAACGAATGTACCCTGGCTTTCGCTTCGGCTTCCGTTTCCTCGCAGTACTTATCGATTCCAACCTGCTGCAATCGAAAATAAGACGCATAATTTCCATCCTTTCCCATAACAAAAACAGGCTCCGACTGTATTGCCTGTTCCCCAATCTGAGCAACAATCCCGTATACACCTTCCCGAAACCCGTCCTTTCCAGCCTCCGAAGCCGCAAATACAAAAGCATTACAGAAATCACCGGCAACCGCAAGCGTTAGTACAGCATGCTGCCGGGCTACGCATACCGGTTTATCCCCTTCTATCCGAAACAAGGCTACCGATAATGTCACTTCCTGGTTGTCACGCTCTATCGCAACCACCTGGCCTTCCACATCAACATACAGAGACGTCAGTTCTTGCTGTGCATACACCGTACGGTAATCCTTCCTGCCCCATTCATCCGTATCGGCACTGCAACTAACTTCCACCGACTGCAAAACAACCGCACGTTCAACCGCTTTATCACGTTCCGGTTTTGTACTCAAATTTTTGGTATCCATAACATTCAATTTTATACCGGCAAACCCGCAAACCTATTTCCTGCCCGCCCCGACACGCTCTGCAAACAACTTCCGGAAATAAACAATTCCCTCAACTGCCGTAAAACTACTTTTGCGAATTTAGCGATATTTTCGGCAAAACAGGTAAAGCAAACGATTGTTTTTCCGGGATATTAAAAATTTCAAAATTTCATCCCAAAAAAGAAAATCAAAAGTTTTCATTTATATATTTGTGTGCATCGTGGTAAAGATGCAAGCGGTATTGAGAATACGTCTATCGTAAGCAGATAGAAAAATACAATATTAAAAATTATTCTTATGAAACAAACTTTAACCTTCACCCCTTCAACCATTGCATCTACGCAGAGCAAACTCGACATTGCCGCATTCGATACAAGCGTTGAAGCTTTCGAAAACAAGGAGTATCTGAAATCTTTTTACTCACTTTTAGAATATATCAATAAAGATTTTCGTACCCGATACGGAAATCCTGCAGGCACAGAATTCAATATTCCTCACGGTTCCATTATCGTCAATATAAAATTGGACAACGGGCAACTTGCCATCAGAGCTCCTTTTGTCTCCCTCCCGGAAAAAGGACGCATTCCCTTGTTGAGACAAGTTGCCGGATTGAATTTCAATGCTATGGACCTGGCACAGATCATCCTGAAGGACAACCAGCTTTATTTTGAATACAATTGTCCCATCGATCTGATTGAACCTTACAAAATATATTATGTATTGGAAGAAATCTGCCGGACCGGCGATAAATACGACGACGAATTCGAAACCAAATTCGGTTCCCAACGCATCTATGAACCTAAAATAACTCCCTACGACGCTGAAACGGTCGAAAACATCTACCGTGTACTTCAGCAAAGCTGCCAGGAATGCCTGGATGCTGTAAAATACTTTGAAACAGCACGGAAATTCGGGTTTATCTGGAATGTCATCGATATCACTTTGATGAAATTCTTATATTTCGCCCATCCGCAGGGGCAATTGCTGAACGACCTGAATAAAGCCGTACGGGAAATGGACCGGGAAGACATTCCGCTGCCGGACATTGTCAATCAAGGGAAGCAGGTGCTTGAACATCTGCAGGGCATGTCCAGGGAAGAACTCGCCAAAGACCTGTATTATGCGGAATCCTTTATTCCGGCCAAACGCCGCTCAAACCTGCAAAATATCCAGGAAAATTTCGAGGGGTGTTATAAAAAAGTATCTGCCTATATGGAATCCGGCGATTATATGACGGTGTGCATCATGATCACATACAAATTTTATGAAATGTATTACTACAACAACTTACAGGATGATGTCAACGCCGTTGTCGTAAAAGCCATGACCAAAGCCTCTGCCCAACCGTGGGAAACTGCCGCTCCTATACTTTACGAAGCCATGGAAAACATCATGGAAGATGAACTGGACGACGACGACGACGAGGAATCGGCAGAAGGCGAATTCGATCTCAACCAGTATATGCAAAATGTACAGAACATCCAACAACAGATGATGCAAAACATGCAGCAAATGATGCAAGGCAATAATATGCAGGATTATATGCAAAAAGTACAGGCTTTACAGCAGCAATTGATGAGCGGCAGCCTCAGTGCCGAAGAGTATACACAGAAAGTTCAGGAATTAGCAGCCGGTAATTTCGGAAACAATCAATAATATCCAAATACAAAGATCATGGAACAGAATTTATTTAAAGCAATATATAAAGTGAATCATGCCGATGGATCAGGCAGTTGTTTTTACCTGAAAGACCAAAATCTTTTTGTAACGAATTATCATGTCGTACAAGGCTTCCGGCAGGTTGCCCTCGAAGACAACGACAAAAACCGCTACCTGGCTAATGTCATATTGGTAAATCCGTCCGTCGATATTGCGCTCCTGACGGCCGAAGGTGATTTCTCGGCAATACCGGCAATACATTTAGCCCAACAGGACGTCTGTATCGGTCAAAAGATCAACGTGGCCGGATATCCTTTCGGAATGCCGTTTACCGTCACCGAAGGTACGGTATCTTCCCCAAAACAACTGATGGACCACAGCTACTATATACAGACGGATGCGGCCGTAAATCCGGGAAACAGCGGAGGTCCCATGTTAAACGAGCAAGGAGATATCATCGGTATCACCACCAGTAAATTCAAAGATGCCGACAATATGGGCTTCGGTATTCCGATTGCCGCTTTACGTACCTTACTCGAACAAACCGCAACTCTGGACAGAACCCAATTCAACGTACAATGTAATAGCTGCGACGAATTCATTTCTGACGAAGATGAATATTGTCCTTCCTGCGGTGAACAATTGCCTGAAAATATTTTTCAACAACGCGGATTAACGGAATTGGCCAGCTTTTGTGAGACTGCGATTCAGGCCATGGGTATCAATCCGGTTCTGGCCAGAGTAGGCTATGAAAGCTGGGTTTTCCATAAAGGCAGCTCAGAAATCCGGATGTTTGTCTACCAGCGTTCTTATTTATTCTGTACTTCACCGATCAATGTCTTACCGAAGAAAAACCTCGAACCGATATTGACTTACCTGATAAGTGCGGAAAATATAAAACCTTACCAACTGGGACTCGACGGTAACCAGATTTATCTCTCGTACCGGATTCATATCTCCGATCTCCAATCCACACATGCAGAAGAGATTCAGAAAAACATCACCAATATGGCATTCAAAGCAGATGAAATGGATAATTACCTTGCAGATACATTCGGGTGTGAATTTTCTGAATATGCCAAAAAAGATGCGATATAAGCCAATAAAAAATCACAGCGCATATAGGCTGTGATTTTTTTATTTCCTGGAAAAGAAAAAGCGAACCGGAAAACCGATTCGCTTTTTTAGTAGCGGGGGCCAGATTCGAACCGACGACCTTTGGGTTATGAGCCCAACGAGCTACCACTGCTCCACCCCGCAATATAATTCAAACACTTGTTCTGTTTGACGGGTGCAAATATAGAGTGTTTATTTCAGATATCAAAATTATTTCGATAAAAAATAGCGATATTTTTTTAATATTCGGATTATTGACTTTTTTAGCGTATTTTCGTAAAAAATAAACCGGCTAAAAAGAGATATATAAACAATAAACAACATAAAAATGGAATTGAGCAGAATCAGAACAGCGGATGATGAACGTATGAAGAAACTGGCAACCTTATATCAGGAAGCTTTTCCAAAATCCGAACGCAGGGAAATTGCCCAGTTAAACGAATTAATCGAACACAATTCTGAAATGTATTTCAATGCCATAGAAGAAGACGGCACATTAGCAGGCCTTTTCATATACTGGAAATTTGAAGACTTTTATTACCTGGAACATTTGGCCGTCTATGCAGAAATGAGAAACCGGAAAATCGGCCAGCAGGTATTGGATTTCGTTGCCCGGCACCTGCCCGGCGAACGCTTACTTGAAGTCGAACACGCCACCGACGAACTCACGACCCGGCGGGTCAATTACTACCGGCGCAACGGATATGAAATTGTAGACCGGGAATACCTCCAACCCTCTTACGACACTCCGGAAGAAAGCTATCCCTTGTGGATCATGAGTAATACACCGGACACGGACAAAGAAAAACTGGCCCGTCAGATTCAAACGATAAAAGAAGAAGTATATTACAAACACTACCGTCAGATTGTAGATTGTAGATTGTAGATTGTAAATTTTAGATTATAGATTGCCTGCAAACTGATTCGTTATCAGATTTTTAATCTAAAATCGAAAATTAAGACCTGTTTTGCATTCAAAAATAAAATCCGGATTTTTCACCCGGATTTTATATTCTATTTTTTCTCCCCAAAAGCCAGGTCACCGGCATCGCCGATACCAGGATCGATATAAAATTTTTCAGTCAGCGCATCATCCAGCGCAGCCGTCCACAAAGTCACCGGTTCACCGGATAATTCCCGCTCCACATACTCTACTCCCTGCCGGCTGGATATCACAGCCGCAATATGAGTATGTTTCGGCAAACTTCCCTGTTTTAGCAATTCCCGATAGGCAATCACCAAAGAGGATCCCGTTGCCAACATCGGATCAACCAATAAGAGCTGTTTACCTGTCAAATCAGGCGTATATATGGAATCAAAACGTACTTCCAAACGTCCGTCCACCCGGCTATAAGCCCGACGGGCGGAAATAAAAGCATTTCCGGCGTCATCAAAATAATTCAAAAAACCTTGATGAAAAGGTAAACCGGCACGCAACACCGTCGCCACAACAACTTTTTCGTCCGGCAATTCCACATACGCCGGATTTATGGGTGTCCGCACACAACAACTCGTATAAGAAAAAGTTTTACTGATCTCATAAGCCATAATCTCTCCCACCCGTTCCAGATTTCTTCTGAAACGCATCCGGTCTGTCTGTTTCTCACAATCCCGGATTTCCGCCAAAAATCGATTACATACTGAATTTTGTTGATTAATGATATGAACCATAATACCGATTACAATTGATTTCCTATAAAATTACATCCCTTCGGAGAATTCTTTGATCCTTTGTTCCTCCGTTTTTTTACAAATAAGAAATACACCTCCCTGCTCTGCAACAATATAACCTTCCAATCCCTGTACGACCATTTTCCGGTCAGCACCGATCCGGACAATACAATCATCACATTCCACCAATTTCACCTGTCCCCCGATTACAGCATTATTCTGTTCATCTTTCCGGGACAACTCATGCAAAGATCCCCAGGTCCCCAAATCGGACCAGCCAAAATCCGCCGGGAAAACATAAATATTCGGCGCATGCTCCATAATGGCATAATCGATGGATATCTTCTCACAACAGGGAAATTTATCATCTATTGCCCGTTGTTCTTCAGAAGTATAATAAACGGCCTCCATACTGTCAAACAACTCCGCCATTTTAGGCTGATATGTCCGGAAAGCCTTTTCTATCGTCTTTACACTCCATAAAAAAATACCCGAATTCCAAGTAAAATTCCGGGATTCCAGATAAGTTTTCGCAGTCTCCAAATCCGGTTTTTCCTTAAAACTCACTACCTTTTGTATCTCTCCGGCCTGTTCTGCACCCACTTGTATATAACCGTATCCGGTTTCCGGACGGGTAGGCCTCATTCCTAAAGTCAGTATATGATCTCCGGAAGCCGTAAAATCCAATCCGGCATGAATAACCCGGTCGAATTCAAAAACGTCGGTTACAACATGATCGGAAGCCGATATGACCAAATTAGCTTCGGGATATTTCTTCTTGATTTTCCAGGCAACATAAGCAACACACGGAGCTGTATTACGCATACAAGGCTCCAGTAATATATTCGAACGGGGAAGTTCCGGCAGTTGTTCTTCCACCAGGGATTTAAATTTCAAAGCAGTAACAACCCATATATTCTGCATCGGACATACATTCCGGAAACGATCGACGGTAGACTGCAACAAGGTTTTTCCCGTTCCCAATATATCAATAAACTGTTTGGGCTTCTCAGGCGTACTCATCGGCCAGAAACGGCTGCCGATCCCCCCTGCCATTATTACGACATGATTATTATTCATCGAAATTCAACGTATTATTCAATTCAACGATTCTGCCTTAGGTAAGGAAAAAGAAAATTCCGAACCGATGTTTTCAGTAGAAACAAACCATAACCTTCCCCCGTTTTTCCGGACAAAATCCCGGCATAGCAACAACCCCAAACCGGATCCTTCCTCGCTGGCTGTCCCGTAAGTTGTAAAATGACTTACATCGTGTAATAATTTCGCCTGATTCTCAGACTTTATTCCGACCCCATGGTCTTTGACCGATACCACAACTTCTCCCTCCTCCTCCCTCACGCTTACCTCTACGACCGTATCGTTATGACTGAATTTAATCGCATTGGAAAGCAAATTCCGGATAACACTTTTGATCATTTCGATATCTACCGTAACTTCAAATTTATCGGTAGTCTTCATTTCTACTTTTATATTCTTAATCGCAGCAACCGACGCAATGACGTCCATTACACCATGGGTTAATTCGGCTATATCCACAACCTGCGGTACAATCGTTATTTTCCCCAGTTGGCTCTTCGTCCACTTTAAAAGATTATCCAGTAAAGCGAAAACTTCTTCGGAAGTCTTATTGCTCATTTCAAGCATATCGAAAAGATCGGGGTCCATATCGTCCCTTGTAACGCTCATCATGATCGTATTCAGCAACATCTTCATAGAAGCCATCGGCGACCGTAAATCATGAGCAATAACTGAATAAAGCTTATCCCGGGCATCTATCGTCTTCTGCAATTCCTCTGTCTGCCGCAATATAATCCGTTTCGCTTCTACCAATGACAATTGATGACTGATTCGTACCAACAGCTCTTCCTTCCGGAACGGTTTGGATATAAAATCATTACCTCCCATCTGGAATCCTTTCACCACACTCTGCGCATCATCCAAAGCCGTAAGAAAAATAACCGGTATTTTACCCAGCTTCTCATCTTCACGCATACGCCGGGCAACTTCAAAACCGTCCATCTCCGGCATCATGACATCCAATAATATCAAATCAGGATTTTCCCGTACAGCCAAATCCAAAGCCTCTTTCCCACTGGTAGCCGATACGATATTATACTTTTCACGTCCCAGTAATGCTTTTAATAATAATACGTTAGGAGCAACGTCGTCGACAATCAAAATTTTATATTCTGAAGGATTGATTTTCATTTCCAATACCTAATTCTATTTCGCCCCTCAAAAATACAATTTATATTTATTTTTTATACATTCTTTAAGGATAAGATTGAATTTTAACACAATGACTTTTCCTGTTTTTTATCTAAAAATCAGATATAAACACTACAATATGAGATTATTTTACTATTTTTGTCCAATTATTTGCATGTATAAATTTATATTTGTAAAGTGTATGTATATATTATGATGGCAGGTATCTTACATGGCTTCATGATTAAACTTAAAAATCAGGTCATACAGGCACTTTAGTATAATAATACCGAAACAGCATGGACACAAAGCCCCGGATACTCATTGTCGATGATAAGCCCGAAATTGCCAAAGTCATTAAAATACAGATGTCAGCGGAGTATGATATCGTTTATTTCCCGAATCCGATAAAGGCATTGGTATGGATGCACGAAGGCCATATCCCCGATCTGATCATATCGGATGTTTATATGCCCGAGATGAACGGAAATCAATTCATACAACATCTGAAAAGCAGTTCCATGTTTTCGTCTATACCTATTATCGTTTTGTCCAGTATGGAAAATAGCGGAGACCGGATTAAATTGCTGGAAAACGGTGCCGAAGATTTTATTCTGAAACCTTTTAATCCCCAAGAATTAAAAATCAGAGTCCGGAATACACTAAGAAAACGATAAAATGAACAACATATATATCGGGAATAATCCGGAGTGGTTCGAACATTTCAATAGCATAACGGGACATCAACTGATCGCATTTCAGAACTCCCGGGAAGCAGCTGGCCCGATTGCAAACAGTTGTTCGACTCACGTCCACACTCCGTTGTTCGTTTTTTTAGAATCCCAAAATCCGGAAGCAGATAAGAAAGAATTGGAAATATGGAAAAAAAACCGAACGGATAACCTGTATCTGATTCTGGTAATTCAGGATATTTCTCCCAAACAAATTTACGAATACATACATTCAGGAGTCAATGAAATTGTCGATGCTACCATTTCCGAAGAATCCCTCAGACAGATCCTATCTGTCCTTCCCCGCTTGAAAAAACAGGAAGACCTGCAAACGACACCTCAAACATTCCACTTGCCTCTTTGGAAGCGGTTATTCGATATAATTGCTTCAGGTATTGCTTTATTGCTGCTATCCCCGGTGTTTTTATTTACAGCAATCGCCATTCGTTTGGAAAGCAAAGGTCCGGTTATTTATACGTCCCAAAGAGTTGGAAGCAATTACAAAATATTCGGTTTCCTCAAATTCAGGTCCATGTACACCGATGCAGACAAACGGCTGGAAGAATTTAAAAAACACAATCAATATCAAAGCCAGGAAGAAAACAAGGCTGTTTATTCCGCACCGGTATCGTATAAAACAGAAGCAACGATCCTGATCGGAGACGATTTTCACCTTACCGAAAAAGAATACCTGGAACGCCGTAAAAAATTAAAAGAAAATAATTTCATAAAAATAAAGGACGATCCCCGGATCACCCGTGTGGGGCATATCATACGCAAATACAGTATCGATGAACTTCCCCAACTCCTGAATATTCTGAAAGGGGATATGTCTGTCGTCGGCAACCGTCCCCTGCCCTTATATGAAGCGGAATTATTAACATCGGACGAATACATCGAACGGTTTATGGCCCCTTCCGGCTTAACCGGATTGTGGCAGGTAGAAAAAAGAGGAACAGACGGGATTCTATCGGCAGAAGAAAGAAAGCAATTGGACATCCAATATGCACATAAATTTTCATTCTGGTTTGATATGAAAATTATCCTCCGGACTTTTACAGCTTTTATCCAAAAAGAAAATGTTTAGAACATTAACAATAACACCATGAATATCAAACACTTTATATTATCTTATCTGTTATTGGGAGTATGCTGTTACAGTTTCGCCCAAAAAAGCGATACGGATACGGCACGATATTCTCCGCACCTGCTTTCGACGGAAGAATTTCAGCATTTTCAACTTCCTCCTCTAGAAACCCTGTTTGAAAATGCCAAAAAAAATCCGCGGATAGCAGCCATCCAGGCCTCTATTGAGGCTGCAAAATACGATACCAAGCTAGCGAAAAGAGATTGGTGGAGTTTCTTCTCCCTCCGTGCAGGCTACAATTACGGTATACTCGGAACTTACATCGACCATGAAACCGAATACCTCCCCCTTACGACAACTTACTCCGGGAGCACCCAAAGCAGTTGGCAAATCGGAGCCAATATCAACGTTCCTCTGGATAATCTGATCAATCGCCGGCTAAAAGTCAAAAAACAACAACAACTTGTTGAATCCGCCGAATTCAACCAGGAAATCGCATTTAATGAAATAAAGGCGGAAATCATCGAATTATACGGAGATATCCAATATCAACTCAAAATGTTGAAACTGGCTATCGAATCCGTAATCATGTATGAAGCCGATTACAATGTCGTTAAAAGTGATTTTATCAATAACAAAATATCGACCAGCGGATTGACCGAATTGAAAAACTCTCAGAAAAAGGCCCAGGCAGAATACGAATTGATAGCAAGCCGTCTCAATATCTATCTTTTAAAGCTGGAAGTTCTTACTAACACCCCATTAATTCATAAATAAAATGATATATATCACGTATTTTATCAAATTCTTTTATCGTATCCGCTATTGGTTAATTATTTTTCCGGTATTTATTACCTTATTTGCCATCTGGTATACCCAGAAAATGCCCAAAAATTATACGGTAAACAGCTCGATATACACCGGTATTATCACCGGCGTCAACGTCATGTCGGAAACGGGAGCAACAACGACCAGCTATACCCAAGGCAGTATGATGGATAACCTGTTGAATCTGCTGACTGCCGACCAAACCCTGAAACAGGTATCTTTGCGCCTGTATGCCCGGTGTATGGTTTACGGTGATCCGGAAAAAGACAACATTTACATTAACGCAGACCATTACCGTCAACTCTATGAGCACGGCGAACCGATACACCACCTGATCGATAAGAGTTCTTCCAATGACTCCATCAATGAGCAAAGAACATACGAAAATCTGGTAGCATACGAAACCAACGATCCTTCCAATTATGTCTATGGCATATACCAATACCAATTACCCTATGTCAACCGGGAATCCTTGCAGAAAATCATTGCTTTCCGGATCAGCAACAGTGACGTACTCGAATTATCCTACACGACAGACGATCCGGGAATCACCTATCAGACATTGTGCATTTTAATCGACGAGTTTATTCACCAATACCAGGAATTACGTTTCGGAGCCACGAATTCCGTCATTGCATTTTTCGAAGCCGAACTCCAGCGCATCGGTAAAGAACTGAAGGCAGCAGAAGACGATTTGACCGTTTACCGTACCGACAACCGGGTTATTAATTATGATGAAGAAACCAAGCATGTCGCTGCATTAAACCGGGACTTTGAACTGCAATACTGGGAATCCAAAAATGCTTTCGAAGTGGCCGACAGTATCAGAAAAGACCTGGAAAAACGGATGGGTATATATTCCGATATTATCCGGAACAACAAAGATTATATTTATCACAACGAAAAAATCACCCGTTTGAGCGAGCAACTGGCTATGGCAACCTATTATCCGGAAGGAAAAATTACCGCCAAGGTAAAAGATTCCCTGGCCGGGGAATTAGCGGCCAGTCAGAAAGCCATAGAACAAACCATACGGGATTTTGAAGGCTTGAGATATACAAAAGAAGGCATTGCCAACGACGCTGTGGTAGAAGAATGGCTGAAACAGGAAATAGCTTATAAAAAAGGAGAAGCCGAACTGCATGTTTTGCAGGAACGGGCCAGACAAATGTCGGGCAAATATACGCATTTTGCCCCCATCGGCTCAGTACTCAACCGCAAAGAACGGGTTGTAAATATCTTTGAAAAGGAATATTTTTCAACGATGGACGCATTAAATTCCGCCCGTTTGAGACAAAAAAGTCTGCAAATGACATCGGCAACCCTCAAGGTCATGAATGATCCATATTATCCGCTAACCTCATTGTCTAACCACCGGAAAAAGATTATTATAGGTGTATTTTTCGCCTCCCTGGTTTTCACCATATTCTTCTTCCTGCTGATAGAATTGATGGACCATACCTTACATCACAAATTCAAAGCCGAACTATTGACGGGCAAACAAGTGATAGGCGCCTTTTGCAGAACGCTGCGCATACAATCCAGACGATTCAACCAATTATACACAACTCTGTCTGCACAAACGTTATGCAATTATGCTACGACCTACTTCAAACCCGGTCAAAACAACATTATCAACCTGATCAGTAATGAACCGGGAGAAGGAAAAAGCTTCGTCAGTAACCAGATGGCAGAACAGTTTAAGGCCCAAGGTCTGGAAGTAAAACAGCTATCCTGGCATGACAACTTCCGAACGGATTCCGACTCTTTCACCCCAATACCCGGGACACAGGATCAGGATCCGAACGGCAAAGCCGATCTGAAAAATCAAGTCATCCTGGTGGAATATCCTTCTTTAAAAGAGGCAGCTTTAACAACTGATATTCTGCAAGGTGCAAGCGTGAATCTGGAAATCGTCGATTCCCGGCGAACCTGGAAAAATACAGACCAGCTACTATTCAACCGAACAAAAGAAATGGCCGGTAAAACTCCATTATTCCTGGTTCTGAATTATACCAAACGGGATGCCGCAGAAGACCTGAACGGCCTGATGCCGCCTTATACATTTTTTAGAAAATTATTTTATCGGTTATCTCAATTGGGACTGACAGCCACCGACCGACACAAAAAATATGTATAATTTCCGTTATAAATACCCGATAGCCCTTGGACTATTTGCCGGTTTAGTCATTATATTCCAGCTTATTCTCCATCAGGGAACTGCCGTAGCATTGGCTTTTGCAGCTTTGCCGGCTATTTTATTGGGTATCGGCGGAATAATACACAAACAGTATACCTTTTACGCCTTTTTTATTCTCAATTATGTCATCATGGGAATAAACCGGTACATTCCCATAAAAAGCGGCATGATCATGACGGTTCTGGCTCTAGGTATAATCGTAATCTCAATGGTAAAAGAGATACAAACCCGCCAGAATTGGGAGCGCTCCAAAAACTTTCTGACATTCGCCTGGTGTATCTGGCTGGTGTATTGCATATTGGAGATATTCAACCCCAGTGCACTGGCAGCTCCCTGGAGTATTGCTATCGCCAATTACGCATTTTTTCCTTTATTCTGCGCTATTCTGGTTCCGGTTTTCTTTACCCGTTACAAAAATTTCCAATGGCTGCTGGTCATATGGGCCAGCCTGACCCTATTAGCGGCATTCAAAGGATATTGGCAACGCAACCAGGGATTCGATACAACAGAATTACGTTGGTTATTTGAAGAAGGAGGCGGAAGCACTCACCTCATCAACACCGGTATCCGCTTTTTTTCTTTTTTCAGTGATGCTGCCAGCTATGGGGCGAGCATGGGCTTATCCCTGATCGTTTTCGGCATTTCCGGATTTTACGCAAGAAAAAAATGGCTCAAAATACTCTTTTGGCTGGCTGCTTTAGGCGGAGGATACGGACTTGTTATTTCCGGCACCCGCAGTTCGCTGGCAATTCCGTTTGTAGGACTCGCCGTTTACCTGGTACTGTGCCGAAATACAAAAGCCATTTTTACGACAGCCGTTCTGTTGATCGGCAGTTTTGTATTTCTGAATTACACGACAATCGGCAACAGCAATCGTCTGATCCGGCGTATGCGCTCGGCATTCGATCTAAACGACGCTTCTTTCCAGATCAGGCAAAACAACCAACAACAGGTTTATCACCTGATGAAAGACAAGCCTTTCGGAATAGGCCTGGGATTAGCGGGAGACAAAGCCGACCGTTTCAGACCGGTCAACCGGCACGATCCCCTCACCTATATGGCAACAGACTCCTGGTATGTCATGACACTTGTCGAAACAGGAATTGCAGGCCTTACGCTATACCTTCTTATTTTATTGGCCATATTATTCAAAGCGACTTATATCGCTTCTTTCCGGATACTCAACCGGGAACTGCAAGGACAATTATATGCCATCATTGCAGCGATCAGCGGAATTCTGGTCACTTGCTACGGAAACGAAGTATTGAATTATCCGAACGGTATTATCGTATATACACTAATGGCCATCTTGTATATTGCGCCATATTACGACAGAGAATTGAATCAGCATGAAGCAAACACCTGAAATATCGATTATTACAGTTAATTACAACGGCTTCAACGACACCTGTGACTTACTCGATTCCGTACAGGAACACCTGCATACCCGTACCTACGAAATCATTGTCGTAGACAACGGTTCCCGGAAAAATGAGGCAGCCATGCTCCGGCAGCGTTATCCGCATGCCATCGTTCTCCGGAGTGAACAAAATCTGGGTTTCGCCGGAGGCAACAACCTGGGGATAGCACAGGCTCAGGGAAAATATATTTTTTTGCTCAACAACGACACCTATATTAAAGACGATAGTCTGTCCGCTCTCTGTGATACACTCGAAAACAATCCCGATATAGGAGCCGTAAGTCCGAAAATACGCTTTGCATTTCCACCTTACGCCATCCAGTATGCCGGATTCACCCCAATGACCCGCTACACCTTGCGCAATCATGCCACCGGATATGACGAACCGGACAAAGGGCAGTACGATATTCCGGGTCCGACGGCCTTCCTGCACGGGGCAGCCCTCATGTTCAAAAAAGAAATTCTGGAAGAAATCGGCAACATGTCCGAAATATTTTTCCTCTATTACGAAGAAATGGACTGGTGTAGCCGGCTGACCCGGCAAGGATACCGGTTGTGGTATCAACCTGCCTGCACTGTCTACCACAAGGAAAGCCGGTCTACGGGAAACGACAGTCCGTTGAAAACCTATTATCTCAATCGCAACCGCCTACTGTATTCCTGGCGTAATTGTCCGGGAGCAGAAAAATGGATCGCTTTATTTTACCAATTGACGATAGCTATTCCTAAAAATATAGTGTTAAATTTGCTGAAAGGAAGAACACGACAGGCAAAAGCCATTTGTAAAGGATGCATGGACTTTTTTTCATTAAAAAACAAAAAGAAATAAGATGAACCTTTGGGAAATCATATACTTGATTGAATACATTTGCTGGATATTAGCCGCCGTAGCTGTCAGTTATCCGTTGATATTCACGCTGGCTTCATTACGCAAACGGGTATTCCATTATCCGGAAGCCCGGAAAAAACGTCGTTTTGCAATCATTTTCCCGGCTTACCGGGAAGACCGGATCATCGAATCCGTAATCAGCTCGTTTTTAAGGCAGGAATACCCCAAAGAATACTACGATGTAGTTGTCGTATCCGACCACATGCAGGACAATACAAACGAACGGTTGTCCCGTTTACCGATTATCCTTCTGAAAGCCAACTATGAAAAAAGCTCAAAAGCCAAAGCGCTCAACTTTGCCATAGACAACCTCGATCCCAACAAATACGATATCGTCGTCATCCTGGATGCAGATAACCTTGTCGAACCGGATTTCCTCAATGAGATCAATAAAACCTTTGAAGCCGGTATAAAAGCCGTACAAACACACCGTACCGCTAAAAACCGGAATACGGAAATTGCCGTTCTCGATGGAATCAGTGAAGAAGTGAATAACTCGATATTCCGTCGCGGACATGTCAATTTAGGCATTTCTTCTGCCCTTATCGGATCAGGTATGGCTTTCGATTACTCATGGTTTCGCAACAACGTTAAACACCTGCATACAGCCGGCGAAGACAAAGAACTGGAAGTACTATTGCTCAAACAACGCATTTTCATCGAATTCCTCGATTATGTATGGGTATACGACGAAAAAACGCAGGGAGAAAAAGGATTTTACAACCAACGGAGACGATGGCTGGCTACACAGATCGGACAATGGGGACGTGTATACAGGGACCTGCCCAAAGCCATCTTCTCCGGTAATCTCGATTACAGCGATAAACTGATCCAATGGATACTCCCTCCCCGCCTCATTCTTTTCGGCGGAATCATCGTCATGGGAGGACTCATGCAAATTTTAGACTGGCCGCTTGCTATAAAATGGTGGGGACTGTTTATCATTATGGGAATCACTCTTTGTCTGGCCATACCCGATAAAATGGTCGATGAGGATTTCAAAAAGTCAATCAACAAACTACCCAAACTATTTGTCATGATGGTACTCAATCATTTCCGCTTAAAAGGAGAAAACAAAAAATTTACGAGTACTGAAAAAGGGATTAACCCATAAATAGTAGTAAAACGCTACGCTGATGAAAATTGCGATTGAAGCCCAACGGATTTTTCGTCCCAACAAACACGGGATGGATTTTGTAGCACTCGAAGTCATTCGGGAACTGCAAAAACTGGATACAGAAAATGAATATTACATCCTGACGGCTCCCGGTGAAGACCATTGCCTGACACCGACATCCAACTTTCATATCGTTGAAATCAAATGTCCCTCTTACCCGCTTTGGGAACAGTTTGCTTTACCACGGGCCATCCGGCGTATCAAACCCGATCTGTTGCATTGTACCAGTAATACAGCCCCTGTTTTTTGTTCCGTACCCCTGGTACTGACCCTGCATGATATTATATTTCTGGAAAAAAAGGCCGGAAAAAACAGTTCGTTCTACCAAAATATGGGACGGTATTACCGTCGTTTGGTCGTACCCCGGATAATAAAACATTGCCGGAAGATCATTACCGTTTCAAACTTCGAATGCAACCGGATCCGGTCGTTCCTGAATTTAGAGGAAAACCGGATTACAGCCATCCACAACGGTTACAGTCAACGCTTTCAGCCACTGGAAATTTCCCGGACACAAATTCAAAAATACCTGCCGGACGAAGAATACCTTTTCTTTCTGGGAAATACCGATCCGAAAAAAAACACGCCGCGAACATTGAAAGCATACAGCCTTTATCTGAAAAAATCGGCAAAACGGCTGCCTTTGCTGATTGCTGATTTAAAAGAAGACACAATCGACCGTATACTGCACCAGGAGCAGATAGAAGAAATCAAACCCATGCTCCGCTACCCCGGCTATATCCCGCACACAGATCTACCGGCCATTTACAACAGAGCTTCGGTTTTTCTTTACACCTCTTTACGGGAAAGTTTCGGTATTCCTCTGCTCGAAGCAATGGCCTGCGGTACTCCGGTGATTACTTCAAACACATCTGCCATCCCGGAAATTGCCGGAAAAGATGCTCTTTTAATTAATCCGGAAAAGGCTGAGACCATAGCGAAAGTCCTCATTGAACTGGAACAGAATCCACTTCTCCGCCGGAAACAAATCGATTATGGCCTGGAGCGGGTAAAACATTTTTCCTGGCAACAAACGGCACACCAGCTACTGAATGTCTATCAAGACGTCATCCAAAAACATTAAAGTATGAATAATACGATATTTTTTATCTGCTCTGTAATCATCTTCCGGACTCCGACCGGACACAAATGGTCCAGCCGTCAATCATCGATTTTATCGGTTGTCCCCCGGAATGCCCCGGAAAAATCAGCTCCGGACTCCGGGCATACAGTGCCGATAAAATCGACACATCCGGAATGCAGGAAAAAGCCCCGTGTAAAGAAACAAATCGCTGAAACATTAAGATGCCGTAAAAAACAAGACCATGCTAGCCAAACTCAAAAAAAAACTCGGGCATAATCCCCGCCTAAAGCAACAGGTACTTCACCTGCTCGTACATCCGGTAAAAACGCGCCCCCGCCGCTGGTTACGCCTGTTACAACCGTTCTATCTGAAACGTTCGAAAGGAAGCATTATCTGCGGTAATGTCCGTAAAGACCTCGTCCCGTTCAATGCCTTCCAGCTCGGTGCTTATTCTGTTATCGAGAGTTTCTCGACAATAAACAATATGGTCGGTGCCGTAATCATCGGAAACCACAGCCGGATCGGCTTATCCAATACTGTTATCGGACCTGTCACTATCGGGAACCAGGTAAATCTGGCTCAAAACATCGTTATCTCAGGTCTTAATCACAATTACCGGGACATCACACAACCGATCAGTAAACAAGGCGTTACGACGATCCCCGTCACCATAGAGGACGATGTATGGATCGGCGCTAATGCCGTTATCCTGGCCGGAATAACGATAGGCAAACACGCAGTCGTTGCTGCAGGTTCAGTCGTTACGTGCAATGTCCCTCCTTATTCCGTTTGCGCCGGCAATCCGGGACGTATTGTCAGACAATACGATTTCGAACAAAAAACATGGATAAAACCTGTACGATAATTGTTTATACCCTGATCTATGAATATCCCGAAAATCAGTGTCGTCATCCCGGTATACAATACCGAAGCCTATGTCGGTGAAGCCATTGAAAGCGCCAGAGAACAAACCCTCCGGGACATCGAAATCATTGTCATCGACGACGGTTCGACCGATCGCAGTCCTTTCATCATCCGTGAACTGGCAAATACCGACCCCCGCATCCGGATCTATACTCAAACGAATCAAGGCGTATCGGCTGCCCGCAACAAAGGGCTTGAATATATCAAAGGTGAATTTATATACTTCCTGGACAGTGACGACCTGCTCGAAAAAAATGCCTTGGAACAGTGTTACCGGCAATGCATAGAGCAGAATCTCGATTTTGTATTTTTCGACGCACAAACAATCAACACAGGCAACTACCATGCCCAGAATTACATCCATAAAGCCGAAAAAGGAGTCAAAAAAGGAATTGAATGGTTCGACCATCAATTAGATACACACACATTCCGGACACCGGTATGGCTTAACCTGATACGCACGGCCTTTCTCCGGCAATACCGATTGTCGTTCTACCCCGGAATCATCCACGAAGACGAACTGTTTTGCTTTCAACTATACCTCTACGCCGCCCGGGTCGGTTACATTCCGCAAATATTTTCCCGACGCAGACTAAGAGAAGGATCGATCATGACCCGGAATTTCTCCAATGAAAATATAGCCGGATACCTGACCGTCATGAAAGAAATCAAACGGCTGCAACAAACACAACCCATACCTGTCCGGAAAATTATAGACAAATACTTCCGTACCACACTCAATGCTATTGTGTGGAGAGCCCACCTTTTACCGTCGGCTCAAAAACGGAAGCTTTTTATAACCTGTATCCGGGAAAAATATTTCCGTTACGTCCGTTTCCGGAATTTTTTGGTTATGTTTTTAAAAACCGGCTAATCCGAAAGCTGTCCGGACGAATAAACGGGTATATAATATTTTGCCACATAAGTGGCAAAATATTATAGCAACGGAATAATCGTCGTATAAATTCCGGCAATAATAGCCGAAGTAATGACCCCGGATATATTGGCGCCCAAAGCGTGTCCAAGTACAAAAGAATCAGGATTATCCTTACTTACCAGCTTTTGAGCCACCTTTGCCGTTGTCGGAACACAACTTACTGCGGCAATACCGATAACCGGATTGTAATTTCCTTTTTTCAGGAAATACATGATATACCCTCCGATAATTCCTCCTATTCCGGATAACAATAAGGCTACAACACTCAAAATCAACAGTTTCAAGATAACAGGACTCATCAGCAAATGAGCATCGCACAATACCCCCAACAACAATCCCAGCATAAACGTAGAGCCATACAATAACGGACCGCTCATAAATTCATACACATGCTTCATACTCTCTTTACATTCCCGGACTGCCACCCCTATAAACAATGACAAAAACAAAGGAGAAGCCACAGGGAACAAAAAGCACAATACAGCACATAAAATGACGGCAAAAGCCAACTTGACTTTGGGGGCATAGTTCTTAGGAACTTTCTTTTCTTCTATTTTTATGGCTCTGAAACGCTTGGGTACCAACAATTTCACCAAATAGGGGTATCCTCCGTAAGTCAACCCTAAATACAGATAAGCGACAACCGTTATCGGCACAAATAAATGCTTCGCCAATACCAAAGAAGTAAACAATACCATCGGACCATCTGCACCTCCGACCATTGCCACAGAAGCCCCTTCCTTCAATGTCAGTCCCATAGCCGAAGCAATAGGCAATGTGAGAAAAGTTCCCAATTCGGCACATAAAGCCAATAAAATACTGGCAAAGGGACGTTGGAGCAGATAACCGACATCCAGCAACGTACCGATCCCCATAAACACAAAACAGGCGATCAACCCGTTACTGAACGACAAGGTATAAATCGGCTGTAAAAAATCGATTTGCATAATATTCATCAACTCATCCGTATCGCTGGCCAAGGGATCCAGAAACAGATTTCCCAATCCGCCTTCCGGCATCATCAATGTACCGCAATTGATAGCAATCATACCCAATCCCATCGGAATCATAATCATGGGCTCGAGTACACCTTTCCAACCTAAATAAATCACTGCACAACCCAGAATAACCAAAGCAATACGTGTCACAGCCAGCAACCATCCGCCGGCGGCCATCGTACCGACTCCCTGGAACAAACTATAAAAATCAATATTTTCCATAGCAAAAGTAACCTGTAGGATTAAAGAAATCAGATAGCTATTTTCTTATGTAACCTGAAACCGTTCCATATTTCATTTGCCTTATGCCGCAACTTCCGATAGATATCCTCGTGCATCCTTTCTTTCCGTGCAGGCCCTTCCACCATTACCGCCGGCTCCTCCGTCCGGATATTTCTTACCTTCAGTATTTTCTTCCGGTAAAAATGATAATAATCCAAAAAATCAGCCCAATTAGCAATTGTTTTAATGATTGCTGCAACAAAAAAACCGATGAAAAAAGTCAATCCCATCATCCCCAATGTATACAATAATAAACTTGACATAGCCCAATAATTTTAAAAATAAATAATTCGTTCAAATTGATTTTATGCCGGGAAATACATTTCATCCGCTCAAGCTGTAAGCTCTCCGTCAGAAATGGATATCAGTTTCTTCCCGACAACTGAAAACACCCGACAGAAAACCGGAAATTTCCCCGGCTTACTGAAAGTTATAAACAGTGTAAAGTGAATTGCGGACATACCTATCCCCGGTATATATCCTTCGAAAATAAATACAGGCTAAATCAACAAACGCCGCAAGGTATATACAAAATACCGGTAGGACGTCCTCCCAAAACTAAAATGAAAATATTCTCCTTTGGAATTCTTTTCCACTAATGGAATATCTATTGCAGAAAGTACACGAATGGTAGATTGAAATCGCAATGTACGAAAAAAATTTCCTCCCCTCGAAGTAACGACAATAGTTGCCGGAATCTCTCCCAGATACAGATAAAATACGTCGAATTCCCTTCCGTCGGCACATGCAGTAACTGCATTTACCCCTGTTCCGGATTCCTGAACAGACACAAAATCCTCCAGTGAATTTATCTGATTTCCATACCCGGTTATTTCACACAAACCGAACAAGAAAAACAAACCGAACAATATGCCTGTCAAATACTTTTTCATTGCACCACAAAGGTAGAAATAATATCAATGCCATAGTCACAAATCGCACCCGAATATTGAAAATATTTTTATAAACACACCGTTATTATCAGTTGTTCTATTCGAATATCGCAATAATCTTTATTTGAGTAGATTAAAAAATCAAAATGCAAAATTTAAAGTCCATAAATTTCATCCAAACAAACCGGCATACAGTAGGATTTTTCAACTGAAAAACATATATTATAATATATATATATTTTTATTATCTTTGTATAATAAGAAAATTGGATATGACAGCTTTCTTGCGTCTGTGTGCAATATTATTTCTATGTTTGTGTATTGTCGTTCCGGTAATTGGTAATACGAGATCCCATCATATACAGGACAGTCTGGCCCGATTGCTTTCCCATACCACCCGCCAAACCGAACGTTATACCCTATTGCGTCATTTGGCGGACAATTCCAACAAAAACGAACGCCTGAAATATTACCTTCAACTTTATTCGGAAGCCTGTAAAGTCAATGATGAAAAAGTACAAATAGAAGCTTTACTGGAACTAGGCAACAGAAATAAGCTCGATTCTATAAAATACTACATCTCCTTAGCAGAGAAACTCACACCGACAGCAGGCAGCAAAGGCCTGATCGTATTCCTGAAAGGACAATGGGAAAGCATATACAGCCGAAATGCCTCCGAAGAAGAGAAAGCCGAACATCTGAAGCAATTATTAAAAGAATACAAAGCGGATGCGAACAAAGAAATCGATATCTACGACCGGATTTTAAAATTACGTACATTGTGTATTTGTCTGGGGTATTCCATACAAAGCGACATTTACACTCAATACCTGGAAGAACAGCAAAAGCTGACGAGCCAGCTTCCTCCTGAAAACTACTATTTAAGAGCTTCGGTTCTTACCCAATTGAGTATTCTTTACACCTTCAGTGAAGAATATAAAAAAGCCATAGAAACGGATAAAAAATTACTGGAATACATACACGATCTCGAACGCTACTACCGCAAACAGGGCCGTATATACCGGAATTACTATACGTCCTATTACGCCATTTACCGTCGTATGCTCAACAACTACCCCGGTCTGTCTGCTGCAGAAGTCGATTCCTGCTATGCCCATTTACAACAGATGTGCTCCTTAAGCGAGGACGTCTACTGGCATTTTACCCGACTCGACCCCAAGCCTCATCTCTATTATCACATGGCCAAAAATCAATATGAGAAAGCTTCGGTATTTCTGGACAGCCTGTGGCAAAAGCCCCCTCTTCAACGTCAGGTTCCGAATCATATATTATTGCGTTATCAGATAGAGATTGCACAGGCTTTAGGAGAAAAAGACAAGGAATTAAAGGCCCTGAAAGAATATATCACCGTCCTGCATCAGCTCAATCAAACCCGGAATCTGGAAAAATACAAAGAACTTCAGATCCTCAATGATGTAGAAAGCTTAAACCAACGCAACAGAGAAACCGAACTCGAAGCAGAACATAATACCAAATCTCTTATGGGATATATTGTATCCCTGCTGACCGTATTATTGATTCTGATACTCATTTTCCACTTACACAGCCGGCGTCTTGTAAAACGTCTGAAACAGTCGGAACAAGCACTTAAAAAAGAAAAAATGACCTTGCTGGAAACCCAGGAAAAACTAGTACAGGCCCGTGACCAGGCAGAAGCTTCCGACCGGATAAAAACCGTCTTTATTCAGAATATGAGCCACGAAATACGCACCCCTCTCAATTCGATAGTCGGATTTTCACAACTGATAGCTTCCGAGGCTCAAAACATAAACAGTGAACTGAAAACTTATTCCAACCTGATTTTAAACAGCAGTGAGTTATTACTCAAACTAGTCAACGATTTACTGGAACTATCCGCCATGGAATCGGGTAAACTAAAAATCGTCAAATCTGCCTATAAAATAAATGAACTCTGTCAGACAGTTGTCGACAGTACAAAAGATAAGGTAAAACCCGGAGTTAAAATGACATTTACCGCAACCCGGGAAGATACTTATACCCTTGTAACGGATAGCATGCGTGTACAGCAAATCCTTCTGAATTTTCTGAACAATGCTGTCAAATATACCGAACAGGGAGAAATCAACCTGACATACACCATCAATGAACAGGAACAGCAGGTAATCTTTGCCATCAGTGATAGCGGACCGGGTATTCCTTCTGACAAAGCCGAACAAATATTCAATCGTTTCGAGAAACTGAATTCTTTTTCCCAAGGTAATGGTCTGGGCTTACACATTTGCCGCCTGATTGCGCAAGCACTTCAAGGAGAAGTCAAACTCGACACCACCTACACCCGGGGAGCCCGGTTCATTTTTATTCATCCCCTTCCCCGGTAATTTATCGGCAACATATTCGCCCAGTCCCCCGGCATTCCCGATTTTTATCTATATTTGATTTATCAATTATGATATACGGTTTTTTCCAACTTAAACAGATACGAAACGAATACGTATCAAATCATAATCTAATGTAAAACCGATGAACGGACCGGGAAAAAAAATAGCAATTGTCACAGGAGCAAGCGGAGGCTTAGGCAAAGAATTCGTAAAACTGCTCCTCAGAGAAGAAAACATAGACGAAATATGGGCCATCGCCAAAAATGAAGAAAAACTGATCCGGCTACAGACGGATTGCGGAGAAAAAATAAAAATTTTCCCGACGGACCTGTCAAACATAAAAGCCATAGAAGACTTTTCTTTCTATTTAAAAGAACATGATCCGGATATTTTATTTCTGATCAACAATGCCGGTTTTGCAAAATTCTGCTCATACAACGATTTGAGCATTGAAGAATCTGTAAATATGATTGATTTGAACTGCAGTGCTGTCGTCGCTATGGGATTGGTGTGCATTCCCTACATAAAAGCAGGCGGTCATATCCTCAATATAGCTTCCGCAGCCGCTTTTCTGCCGCTTCCGTATCAAAATATATACAGTTCGACAAAAGCCTTTGTAAGAAATTATTCCCGGGCTTTGAATATAGAACTCAAAGAAAAAGCCATTACCGTCACCGCAGTCTGTCCCGGATGGATAAACACCCCCTTATTGGAAAAAGCACAAATCGGAGCCCCGAAAGCAACCCGGTACTTCGCCGGCATGGTAACAGCCGGCAAAGTCGCTCACAAAGCCCTGAAAGATGCTAAAAAACGAAAAGACATGTCGATCTACGGCTCTTTTACCAAACTCTTTCACATCGTTTCAAAACTATTGCCGCAAAGCCTGCTGATAAAAATATGGTTGCGTCAGCAAAAACTATAATCGCCGTATGGGGCTATTCTCCGGCTAATCGTTTAATTTTTTGACACTGTTGTCTATTTTTTTGACAGCTGCATCCCATTATTTACACCTAAACTACAGACATTCAAGTTATTATTGTGTTGGCATATTTTTTGAAAACAAGAATAAATAAACTCAAAAAATACAACATAATGTGGTCACAGTTCAGAGAATGGATACGAAGTAAACGCAATAAGCCTTTTTCTTTTTTAGTCAATTGTATCGGTATGACATTGGCCTTCACTGCCATAATCATTTTATACACCTACGTACATGCAGAATTAAATCATGATGAAAATGTAAAAAACCGGGCAAATATTGTACGGGTAAAGACTGCCGATTGGGGGATCACTCCGGGGGCTTACGGAGGTTGGCTGGCGGGTAGCTTTCCGGAAATAAAAGAATACTGCCGGATGATGATGATGGGCATAGCCCTTTACATTCCACCTCAGCAAGGAGTGGAGGAACTTTACACGGAAGAACCGGTCGTATTGGGAGATAGCTGTTATCCCAGATTTTTTTCCTTACAGATTCTACAGGGAGAACCCAATGGGATTGCAACAACCGACCAGGTAATGGTAAGTGAAAAAATGGCCCGGAAATTATTCGGAGATGCAAATCCCATCGGTAAGCAACTGGTAATGGGAGGGCAATTTCATTGTACCGTTTCGGCCGTTTTCAAAGACATTGTAAATCCGGCTCTGAGAAAACCGGAAATATTGGTTAACCTGCACTATGTGGATAAGAATTGGCAGGAAGGATATAGCGATTCGTGGCGGTCTGCAAACTGGGAAACCTTCCTGGAATTACTCCCGGGAACAGACCGGGAGGCATTACTTGGGAAATTCCGGAAATTATATACCCGGAAAATGGAAAGTTTCGGATATGAACCGGAGAACATAAAAGAAAACCTCCCCTACCTGCAATTGCAGGATTATAAGGAACTTTACTTTACGCCTGCGGTCGATTTTTCCACTCACGGTAATCGCTCCAATATCAATATTTTAATTCTGATAGCCATATTGGTATTGATTGTAAGCATCATCAATTACGTAAACATGGCAACCGCCCGTTTGGCAGATAAAACAAGGGTGATCGGAGTAAAACGTACCCTGGGAGCCAACCGCGGTATGCTGATCGGATCGATCGTTATGGATTCCGTATTTACCTGCTTTTTAGCCATGTTCGGAGCCTGGATCGTAGCTCTGCTGGTATTCCCCTCCTTATCGCAATGGCTGGGATACGGATTTAACTTAGAAATAGATATCTGGAACGGAATGATTCTATTGGCCGGTATTCCTTTGCTATGCGGAGTGTTGTCCGGATTGTATCCGGCTTTCTACCTGACGCGTATGAACCGTCTGGATTCTTTAAATTCACAACGAAATGAAAGTATTGCCTTACAACGGGTAAAAGGAAGTCTGATGATACTGCAATTTGCCGTCTCCATGGGATTGATTATTTCCACACTCCTGATTTTCAAACAGGTAAATTTCATGAAACAGCGGAATCCGGGATATAATCCGAAAAATGTAGTTATGGTAAACGGACATGGGGAGTCGGTGTTGATGAAAAAATTTCCGGAATTCCGGGAACTTCTTTTACAAAATCCCGCCATCGTAAATGCGACGGCAGCAAAATCACGCATTTACGATATCAATGAACGGGGAAGCTATTTAAAAATTCCGGGACTGGATGAAAATATGGGGGGACATATCATTTGGGTCGATGAATATTTTATGGATGTCATGGAATTGCAACTGGTAGAAGGCGAAGCCTACCGTGAAGGAGGAAACAACAAAGGCCGTTTTCTGATGAATCAGCAAATGGCAAAAGAAATCGCGTCAAAATCACCTGATCACACTTATTTAACAGAACAGCAAACCGGTGTCGTGAAAGATTTCAATTTTAAATCGATGCATCAAAAAATCACACCTTTGTGTTTCGGCTACTTAAACGATTTTCAAGGCATGGCGGATGTATACATTCGGATTGTCCCGGAAAAGCGGCAGGAAGCATTGGCCTATATCGAGAAATGCTACAAAGAACTGTATCCCCAGACTTTCTATCAGTATAGTTTTATGGAAAACGACTACACGCAACTCTATGGAGATGAAGACCTGTTCGCACGCCGCCTGCTGATATTTACAGGATTGTCGATTGTGATCGCGTGCCTGGGATTACTGGCTTTCGTTGTCTTTTTTATCGAGCAAAAAACAAAGAGTATCGGAGTCAGAAAAGTAATGGGTGCAACAGAAATGCAAATGCTGGTCTTATTAAATAAGGATTTTATAAAACGTTTATTGATCGCCTTTATTTTGATATGCCCTATTGTCTATTATGTCATTCAAATCTGGCTGGATAATTTCGCATACAAAACAGAATTAAGCTGGTGGATATTTGCCCTGGCCTTTGTTATTATGGTTGTAATTGCTTTGCTATGCGTCAGTGCATTGACCTGGCGGGCGGCTACCGCCAATCCTGTAAATGCACTGAAAAGCGAATAACAGCACCTCCGAAACCGCTAAAACGTTCTATTTCTATACCAAAACACAGAGGGCATTTCCTCTGTGTTTTCCGGAACTCAATAAAGCCGCGAAGCACAAACCGATGGAAGATTCAAATAATTTAAAATCCACACAGCACGTTCTTCCGGCGGCAAAAAGGGAACGGCAACAGTCCGATAGCCGTTCTCTTCATATACTTCCCGGATAGTACGACAAGTATCCCGGGCTTCCTGAAAACTTTGTTTCCTTTCCGAATCTCGGGTATAAATAGTCTCCCAGGGCGGAAATACAAAAACCACCGGATTATACCGATAATTCCGGACAGCAGATTCCAACTTTTTTCTGACCGGAATACGGGCAAAACGACAATATCCCAAGGTATCAGGTATACCCCGGTCAAAAAAACGAGGTATATTCAAAGACGCAAACTTCCCGAAATCAAGTACCGACTGCAACAACATCAGTTCTGCATAACGACATGTATCGCCCCAGGGGAGTGCATTTCCCTTTATGGAAACCTGTTCCTGGATAATCTTTCTTCCGACTTCCGGAACAACAGGATATCCCATTGAAAACAATAAATTCAACACTGTCGATTTCCCGCTCCCGGGGCCTCCCGTCAAAATATAAAAATTCAAATTTTCCATCGCTCTGTTTCAAATATTACCTCTGTACTTTCCATCCATCTTCACTTTTTTATGACATTCGGATGTACATCTGTCTCCACAAACCGCCGTCCCCACATAACAAATTTACAAATTAATAATAAAACGATTTATATCTTCTCCAGCCTTACAAAAACAAAATATATTTTTTACTCTCCCCCATCCGCTTTTTCAAAACTCTTTCTTCCGATACTGAAAACGAAAAATCAATAAGTATTATCCAGTACAAGGGAAAAGTTCCCTTGTACCATAGCCCGAGAAGTTAAAAAACGATGTATCAATTGGTGAATTATATCGTCAGAAGGTCTAGGAGCATGAGCATCAATAATTTTTCCATTTCTGTCCAGCAGCATAAAACGAGGTATTGCTGTAATATGATACTCTTCTTCAAGAATTCTTTGTGAAAGCTCCGTAGCCTGATATTGCTTCCAGCCGGGACGATCTTCCGGTGCTCTTGCCAGCCAGGCTTTTTCATTCTTATCGATTGAAAGACTGACAACCTCCAAATGAAGAGAATCCTTATATCTTTCCACCAGTTTTTCAAGAAAAGCCATTTCATAACAACAAGATCCACACCACGACGCCCATATATCCACATAAACGAGATCACCTTTCACATCGGCAAGATGTACACTGTTACCATCTCTGTCAAACATTTCCAAATCAATCATTTCTTTTCCCGGTGCAAACCTTGTTAAAGCCCTTTTGACAGCCTCATATTCTTTCTCCACCTTACATAAAATATCACAATCGTCACATAATTGAACAAAGAAGTCATACACCATTGTTAATTCATCCGAAGAAGTTTCATTACATAAAGCAGAAACCATGTATTGTTCAGACATATAATTCAAAACTTCCTGATTTGATACCCGTCTTTTCAATTCACACAAGCAATTGATGGCAGATCTTTCTATTTTCGCAGTCTGCATATCCCAAGCAATAACGAGACTAAGCAAATCACTCTTTGCATTCTCAATATTATTCAAATCCAGATTTCGGACAAATTCCCAAAAAGCTTCCTCCTGAACATCGCTTTCCAACGAAATACATAATTTATAAGCCACTCTATAATAATACAAACAATAATCCCGCCGGGCCTTCAGTTCTTTCAAAACCATGGCTACGAATTTCCGGTCCTTCACCTTATCCAACAACTTCACGACTCCATCGTATCGATCATATATTTCCCCTGAATATTCCGAAAAAGTTTTCTGAGCAACCTGTTCCAATTCCATTTCAAGGAATTCTTCATTAATTTTACGTATAATCTCACTTTCTACAGTAACATTTCCAGTGATTACCGGAGTCAGGTCCGATTGCAGCGCATCATATGAAACCCGTACACGAGCTCCTGCACGTAAATATAAAAAAACCGTGGTTGAAGTTTGCGGAATACACAACACATAAACACCGGGAATCTCCTTTTCAGAAAAATGACAAACAAATGAACCTTCTTTGTCCAACTGAATCGTATCCACTTTTCCGTCGTGTTCTCCGTACAACAACAGTTGCCCATCCTCGAGATTTTTAATAACCCCGGAAACCTGCACATCTTTAAAACGATAGTCTATCCAGCCATAAATAACTGCTACTACGATACAAATGACCAAACAAACCAGCCAAAATATACTTAATTTAAATTTTTTCATCCTTCGTTTTATGATTAAAGTTTTTTTCAGAACCTAAAACCGGCAGTAAAGGAAAAAACAGAATTATTATTAAGATCGTCATTACTCAACGTTTTCAATATACCCCGGGCACCCAAAGCATACCGCACATCGAAAAGCAATCCGCAATCAAAAGCATAAGCCACACCTATCGGCATGGAACAATCGAAAGCATTTATTTTTTTCCGGACAGACACCGGATGTTTCATTGCTGTACTTTTCATTTTAGCTGAAAGTAAAAAAGAGGGTTGTAATCCGATTTTCAAAGCCAATCCCTTATAAATATGGAAATTAGCCATTACTGGAAAATCCAAATAATTCAGCCGAAAATACAAATCCGAAAACAATCGTCCACTTTGTTCGGAAGAAAAATCCATTTTGGCTCCTTTACATGAAAACAAAACATCACAAGACAAGGAAAAAGTACGTGTAAATCGATAATCGATAAAACCGCCTCCGACATATCCCCACTTCGGCGAAATTTCATCCTTATCGCTATCAAATATACTTGATTCCGTCAAAATATTGCTCCAATTCACACCACTTTTGATCCCCCAGGACAAACCGCAAAAGGATTCCTGTGAAAAAACCGATAAACTGATAAAGGTTATTCCGATAACCGATAATATTCGTTTCATTGAAACAAATTGTAAACATGTTTTTTTCATCTTTTTACATTTTAAGTTCTACATTTTTTATATTTGTCGCACCAAAACTACAGAGCAAAAATAAGAGAGGGATCATGCGCACAAGAGCTCATTTTGCACAAAAAAGGGCGCAAATCATACAAAAAGAGCCGATCAAAAAATACAAAAAGAGCATATATTGCAACACCTTTCTTTAAGATCTTGATTTATAATCGAAAAACTTTATTTACCATGTTAAAAAATATTCAGTTGATTTTAAGCCTGATGATCCTAAGCTTGTGTATTTTTGGAGGAATAACCCTTATAGCACACCCACAACACAGCAAAGCCAAATTTATTTTAGGACTAAGTATGTTATTTTGGGCACTACTTATCAGTATACGCCTCATAATCAATCCATTTCTAGATAACACAGCACTATTTCAACCGATCGTACTTATCACGGGAAGTTATGTCATGGCAACGACGACCTGTTATATCATCGAAATATTACGTCCGGGATATCTGACATTCAAACGTTTTTGTTTTTTTATATCTCCGGCTATCGGCTTCACCCTTCTTTTCGGAAGCTATTACATTTTCAAACAGGAAGTGACAGTTTATCACGGCATGCAAGACCTTTTATCACTTTCCGATATCGATATTATCTTTCGCATTACACTACTCCTGTGCAACATGCTGTATATGATCATTCCGGCCTATCTGACTTTCCGCTACAATAACGAGTATACCCAACTTCTTAAAGAAAATGTATCCAATCCGGATGATTATGACCTTTATTGGCTGAAAAGAATAATGATTGTACTATCCGCATTATATATATTTTACTTTATACTATTAGTCACCCATAACACGATCTTATATGTAATCAACAAAGTATTCATTCTCATTCTCTGGTATTATTTTTTCTATAAAGCTCTGTTTCTAAAAGAAATCCCTTGGAAAATTTCATTTGCTGCCGGCTGGAAAACCCCTTCCGAAGAAAACATTCCGGAAAAAGACTGGATATATGACCAGGCAAAAACAAATTATTTACAAGCCATTAACCAATGGTTTCAAACAGAAAAACCTTATTTATACAGAGATTTACGTCTATCGGATCTACAACGAAAATTTCCAATCAGCAGAACTTACTTATCTCAATTATTTAACAAAGAACTCGGCGTGTCTTTTTCCGACTACGTAAACCAATTCCGAGTGCAAGAAAGTAAACACCTTCTCGAAACGGAACCGCAAACTGAAATTACAGACATTGCGGAACGCTCCGGTTTCAATTCCACCTGCACATTCCGCAGAGCTTTCATAAAATACATGAAAATATCTCCCTCCGAATATAAAAAGATACATCGCCTAAACACTTGATAACACACGGGAATAAAAACATTTAAATACATCAATATTATTGATGTTGAATTAAATATTATTCAATATAATTTGAATATTATAAAACATTATTTATATTTGCTACAAGCAAACAATGCAATTATGGATATAAAGAAAAAATTACCCTTACATTGTCCGGCCTGTGAAACACCTCTGAAAGTCGGGCGATTGTTTTGTACCCAATGCGGCACGGAAATTTGCGGAACCTTCGATCTTTCACCTTTGGCACAATTAAGTGAAAAGGAGCAGACTTTTGTAATCGACTTTGTCAAGGCGGGAGGAAGTCTCAAAGAAATGGCCAAAAAGATGAATTTAAGTTACCCGACCGTCCGTAATCTACTGGACGATCTTATTGAAAAACTACCTTAACTTACAAGCCATGGACACGCAAATTTCATTTTGGAAAAAAATACTGAATCCGTTTATACAAATAGCGGGTATACCGGCCCTGATTTACGGATTTGCAGGGGTATGCATTACAATAGTCCTATCGTGGATCACAGGATTACATTTTCAAGGATTGTTACACATGGGATGGGCTCCGAGTAATACATTTACAACATTTTTGGGCGAACATCTGATTATCTGGCTGATACCGGCACTCCTCTTCTACACCTCAGGTCTGCTTCTGTCGCGTTCCCGAATCCGCATCGTCGATGTCCTCGGTACCACGGCTTTCGCACAGCTGCCTTTAATCGCAACAGCGCTGCTATGCTTTTGTAAACCGCTACAGACATTAATCCATGCAACCCCTCAAGACATAACGATAGAATGGCTCAATAGCCCGGAAATCATGACAGGAGCATTTCTGGCCCTTATTTCGACTGTCTTTATCGTCTGGACACTGATATGGATGTTCAAGGCCCTGAAAGTAACCTGTAACCTGAAAGGTGCACGTCTGGGCATCGCTTACGCCGTTTCGATAATCGGCGGGGATATTCTGGCCGTATACCTGATCAGCTTTCTTTACAAAATAAACGTTTAAACCCATAACACTATGAAAAAGATTATTTTATATCTATTAGTAGGACCGTTATGCCTGCCACTATGTCTATGGGGTCTGATGTCGCAGTCGTCATACGGACAAGAGTCGGAAGTCGTCATGAAAACCGCAACAGGAGACCTGTACGGGACATTATCGGTACCTGAAAACACCTCAAACAGTCCGGTTGTATTGCTTATTGCCGGCTCAGGGCCGACCGACCGGGACGGCAACAACCCGATGATGAAAAACAATGCTTTGAAAATGCTGGCGGAGATGTTACGTACCAACGGCATCGCCTCATTACGTTTCGATAAAAGAGGAATTGCCAAAAGCAGCAATGCCGGATTGCAGGAAAAAAACCTGCGCTTTGAAGACTACGTGAACGACGTCAACGATTGGGTCAGTTACCTGAAAAAAGACAAGCGTTTCAACCAAGTCATCGTTGCCGGACACAGCGAAGGCTCTCAAATCGGTATTTTAGCGGCAGGCAGTAACCCGGAGATCGGCAAAGTTATTTCTCTGGCAGGCGCCGGAAGACCGGCTTCTCAGATTCTCCGCAAACAACTCGCCAAACAACCGCAACAGATTCTGGATATGTGCAATCCGATACTGGAGAAACTCGAAAAAGGAGATACAGTTGGTCATGTTTCTCCCCTGCTCTATACATTGTTCCGGCCGTCTGTCCAGCCCTATCTGATCTCCTGGTTTAAATACGATCCGGCGCAAGACATCAGGCAACTGCATATACCGGTACTACTCATATCAGGGACCAACGACCTGCAATGCCCTACGGAAGAAGTCGAATTACTGGCCAATGCTTATCCGAAAGCACAAAAATACATCATTCCCGGTATGACACATGTATTGAAAGACTGTGACTCTCAGGACCAGATCTTTCAAATATCGGCAGTATACAACAATCCCGACGCCCCTCTCAATAAAAGTCTGGAAAAAATAATCGTCGATTTTATCAAAAGCAAATAAATATCATTTCACCAGAAAAAGGACAAAGTAAAAGATTGTCCTTTTTCTCTATACCGCAAAATTATAATACATTTGTTACCATTCATACAAATGTCATCGTCATGGAAGAAAGGATTCAAAAGGCTGTCGGATTATTCAAGCAGGGCTTTAATTGCTCACAATCGGTATGTGCGGCATTTGCCGACCTCTACGGATATACACCCGAACAGGCCCTGAAAATGTCGGCTTCCTTCGGAGGAGGTATCGGCCGTATGCGCCAAACCTGCGGAGCTGCCTGCGGCATGTTCATTTTAGCCGGATTACAAACGGGTACGGCCGATCCGTCAGACCGGGAAGGTAAAGCGGCAAACTATCGTCTGGTACAGGAATTAGCTGAAGAATTCAAAAAAAGAAACGGAGCACTGAATTGCAGTGAACTACTCGGATTGAAAGAAATTGCACATACAGATCCCCTGCCGGAAGCACGGACTTCCCGGTATTACACCAAACGTCCTTGCATAAAATTGGTAGAGGAAGCTGCCCGTATCTGGGCCGAATATCTCGAAAAACAACAATAAAAAGAAAATTTCATCTGTTCCTGTCTTCCAGATAGAGACTGATCAAACGGGAAACGGCATATTTTTCAAAATCATCGGCGGATACCTGCAAACAATTTGTCAAACCGGCAGAAAGTACGTTTATCCGAATCTCATAAAAACGGGCATAAATAATGCGATGAGAAAGGACATGTTTATAAGGTCCCGCTCTGCGTACGACGTGTATTTCTCCGGCCCCTTCCCAAAGATGCCGGTATTCGTCTGTCCGGATCAATTCAGGCCACTCCATATCCTTCTCTGTCTCAATTAAAGGATATTCATACAGATTTTGCCATATATCTTTGGCACGTCGTTGCACCAACAGGACATTATCCCGGTAATGGATGTGAAAATAATTGAAATAACGGGGCTTTACAAGGGTTTTTCCGGCTTTTACGGGCAAATTTTCTACTTCCCCCCGAACAAAGGCCACACATTTTTCGCGCAAAGGGCAAAACAGGCAGGCCGGAGACTTGGGAACACACTGGATAGCACCGAAATCCATAATAGCCTGATTATAAACTCCCGGGCAGGAAACCAATAACAACTCCTGCGCCAAAGCGGTAAAAAACTTCTTTCCCTCCGTACTATCTATCGGTATATCTATCCCGAATACCCGCGATAACACCCGGTAGACATTTCCGTCAACAACAGCATAAGGCTGATTCCAGGCAAAAGAACAGATAGCGGCAGCCGTATACCCGCCGATCCCTTTCAATGACAAAACGTCCTCATAACGGACAGGAAACAACCCGGAAAAACGTTGCATAATATCCCGGGCGGCAGCATGTAAATTACGGGCACGACTATAATACCCCAAACCCTGCCAATACTTCAGTACCTCGTCTTCCTTTGCCTCTGCCAGTGAACGGACATCCGGGAATCGGGCGGCAAAACGATTGAAATAATCCAAGCCCTGCACTACCCGGGTTTGCTGTAAAATAATTTCGGATATCCATATCAGATAAGGGTCATTCGTATCCCGCCACGGTAATTCCCTGCGGTTCTCCTCATACCACGCAACCAAAACCTTACCAAAACCCGATTTATTATCCACAACCAATATATTTTACAAAAACTACCCCAAAAACCGACCTTCGATTTCCCGGTACGGGAAACATCCCTGTCTGCCGACAGCACATTCTCCCGCCTGAAAATTACCCGATACGGCCTTTGGGGGCAGCCTGATCCCGGTAGCCCGGTCAATAAGCTTTTGCTATCAGCACCCGACGATGCGAAGGTTTACCGGTTACCATACATTTTCCCTCTTCTTCCGGACTATCAAACGGGATACAACGAATCGTCGCTTTGGTATCCGTCTTGATCTTTTCTTCGGTTTCCGCCGTTCCATCCCAATGACACAGGAAGAAACCACCCTTCGTTTCGACCAGTTGCCTGAATTCGTCGTAAGAATCCACTTTTGTGATCATATTGTTTCTGAAACCGAGAGCCTTTTTATAAATATTTTCCTGAATGTCTTCAAGTAATTTCCCGATATATTCTACCACTCCGGCCATCGGTACCGTTTCTTTAGCAAGGGTATCGCGACGGGCCACCTCAACTGTATCGTTTGCCAGATCACGTTCTCCTATCGCCAAACGTACCGGTACTCCCTTGAGTTCGTAATCAGCAAATTTCCAGCCCGGTTTCTGGGTATCACGATCGTCGAATTTTACGGTAATTCCTTTTGCCTTCAATGCTTCTACGACACCGCTTACCTTATCACGAATCTGTTGAAGTCCTTCCGGATTTTTATATATCGGCACAATCACGACCTGCAAAGGAGCCAACTTCGGAGGCAATACCAACCCGTTGTCATCGGAATGTGCCATGATCAAAGCTCCCATCAGACGCGTTGAAACCCCCCAGGAAGTCGCCCATACATAATCCCGTTCACCTGCCTGATTGGTAAACATCACGTCGAAAGCTTTGGCAAAATTCTGTCCCAGGAAATGAGATGTACCTGCCTGCAATGCTTTACCGTCCTGCATTAAAGCTTCTATCGTGTATGTATCCAAAGCTCCGGCAAACCGCTCACTTTCACTCTTGGAACCCATAATTACAGGGACAGCCATCCATTTTTCTGCAAACTCGGCATATACGCGCACCATCTGGTTGGCCTCAGCTACCGCTTCATCCTTAGTGGCGTGAGCAGTATGTCCCTCCTGCCAAAGAAATTCAGCCGTACGCAGAAACATACGGGTACGCATTTCCCAACGCATAACATTCGCCCACTGATTACACAATATCGGAAGATCCCGGTAAGATTGTATCCAGTTTTTATATGTATTCCATATAATCGTCTCGGATGTGGGACGGATAATATACTCTTCTTCCAGTTTAGCCTCCGGATCGACGATAACTCCGTTGCCGTTGGGATCATTCTTCAAACGATAATGGGTCACAACAGCACATTCTTTCGCAAATCCTTCAACATGGTCAGCTTCTTTTGAAAAGAAAGATTTCGGTATCAATAAGGGAAAATAAGCATTTACGTGTCCGGTGTCCTTAAACATTTGATCCAATTGACGTTGCATCTTTTCCCAAATGGCATATCCGTACGGTTTGATCACCATACAACCTCTTACGGCTGCCGGTTCCGCCAATCCTGCCTTGGTTACCAACTCATTATACCATTGAGAATAATCTTCACTTCTTGATGTTAAAAACTTGGCCATCTTCTTATTTTTTGGTAAAACGTCGCAAATTTAAGCAAAAAACTAAGATATATAACCCGAAAAAGAGTATTTTTATTCCGTAAACAGATAAAGATACCACACAACGGAGGAATCATGTTAAATACAGTATATAACCCCGGAATTCCAAAATTTATGGTATACTTTTTGATAGTAATTTAATAAACAAGTAAATCATTATCTTATGAAATCGATAGTATATATTATAGCTTCAGTGTTTCTCCTTACCTCCTGCTATTCGAGCCGCAGCCTTAGCAGCAGTATGGAAGACGACATCTACTATGTACCTGGAGCAAAACCGCTTATCGTTAAGGAAGTAGAAACCGAAACGGGACAGCATATCGACATGACAAAATCAGCCGGTACGACATCTTACACTCAACCGGAATCAGATTGGACAGGCAGTACGGCATCTGTCATCAACCGCCGCAAAGGTACCGTAGAACAAGTCAATACGGCAGATCTGGCTTATCAGGCAGAATCACAATTGTCATCTGCGAATGATATCAACGAAACGATCTATGAAAATACCGGTTACTGGATCGGTGGCTTTAAAGGCAGTGAGTCGGATTTGCGTGAGGCAGCCCGGATTATAGCCCAATATCCCCAAGGATTCGGCTATATTGCCAACGGTACAGACATCGCTCTCAGTCTTTCCGTAAGTCCGGACTGGAATGTTTATACAGACAACAACCGTTACTGGTGGTTTCCGTCCTCTTCAAATATAGAACTTTATTCGACCTTCCTTTTCGGATCCTACCCCAAATACATCTGGACGATTGCCTGGAATCAACCGGGTTATGACAGTTTTGTTTTTGACAGACAATTCAACTGGAGTTTCAATCTGGGTTGGGGAAATCCGGGTTGGAGTTTCGGATTCGGTTGGAACAACGGATGGTACGATCCCTGGTACAGACCCTGGTATAACGGTTGGTACGGATGGGGCGGCTGGTACGATCCCTGGTATCCGGGTGGATATTATCCGCATTGGCATCACCACTATCCTTATCCGCCTATCTGGGGCGGCGGACATTACCCCCCCTCTCATAACAGACCCGCACCTGTACGACCGGATAACAACCTGCGTCCGGGAATCGGCACCCGTCCGGGCTATGCTACGCGACCGGGAAACAATACGCGACCGGGTTATGGCACCCGCCCCGGCACCAACGTAAGGCCGGGTACGACAACGCGACCGGGAGTAACGACAAAGCCGGGTACGACAACGCGGCCAGGTACCAGCGTAAGACCGGGAACGACAACCCGACCGGGTACAACAACAAGACCAGGAACAAGCACAAGACCGGGAACCACAACGCGACCGGGAATGACCCGGCCGGGAACCAGCGTAAGACCCGGTACGACAACACGGCCGGCAACGACACGGCCGGCAACGACACGGCCGGCAACGACACGGCCGTCTACATCCGGTCAGTCAAACCGTTATACCCGTCCGGCAACACGACCGGGAAGCAATTCGTATAATTACAACAGAAACAATACGACACGGCCTTCGTACAACAACACAAGGTCGGGCGGAAGCAGTTATTCTCCGTCGCGTTCCACAGGTACGACACGGTCGTCCGGAACCACCCGCTCCGGTGGTAGCTCTACCCGAACAGGCGGAAGAAGATAAAATGCAAAAACTTCGTTTTATACTAAAAACTGAACCCAATGAAAAAATTATATATTCTTTCGGCACTGTTGACTATGGGAACCATAGCATCGGCCCAAAATTATGAAGAAATCCTGCGTTTCTCCAGATTTACAACCACAGGGACGGCCCGTTCGGCTGCCATGGGAGGTGCATTCGGAGCCTTGGGAGGCGACCTCTCGACTTTAAGTACCAATCCTGCCGGAATCGGTGTTTTCCGGAAATCGGAGGCTGCCTTTACCCCCTTACTGAATTTCAACGATATCAAATCGGGAAACCGTACAGCCAATAAGACTTCTTTCCAGATGGGAACGCTGGGGGCAGTTTTCTCTCTGTATACGCCCGACTTCAATTGGCGGGGTTTTAATTTCGGTATCAATTATACCAATTTGAGCAACTACAACCGCCAGATGGATATCGCCGTACTCAATTCCTCAACTTCCCAGCTCAATGCCTATGCTCTACAGGCGGACAATATCCAGCCGAAAGATCTGAATCCGTTTACACTGGGACAGGCGTACGAAACATTCCTGATCAATCCGAATGACCAATTGTACTATTCTCCGGCCGTCGGAGAAGGGGAATTAGTCAATCAATACAAATTGCTCAAAGAAGACGGATATCAGGGTGAGTATGCTTTTTCTTTCGGCACGAACTACAAGGACAAACTGTATTTGGGAATGACCATCGGCTTGCAAACGACCTATTTCAAAACCCGCAGCCAATACACTGAACTCGGTGAAGAAAATGCCCCGTCCGGCTTTGATTCATACGACTTCTTTGAAAATGTCCGGATCAACGGTGTAGGTACCAACCTGAAATTCGGAGCCATTTACCGTCCGATTCCGGAACTCCGTATCGGTGCCGCTATTCATACGCCCACGTGGTATAACATGAATTATCGCCGGGAAACATATATTGACGCTTACTACTGGACTCCCGAAGACCCGAATACCGGGCGGGAATCACAAATCAGCCAATCCCAGGGATACTACGACAAATACGATTTCGATATGAGAACCCCCTGGCGGGCCATCTTAAGTATTGCAACGGTATTGAACCAAAAAGCGATCATCAGCGCAGACTACGAATATGTGGATTACGGTTCGGCCAAATACACAGCAGGCCCCTACAGCCGTTTTTACGACGAAACCAACGCCGCAATCAAGAGTACCTATACGGCAGCTCATAATTTCCGGGTCGGAGCCGAATACCGTTTTAACAGCCAATTCAGCTTGCGGGCCGGCTATAATTATATGGGAAGTCCGTACAAACGCAAAGAATACAGTTTTGTAAATTCTATTCCGGGCGGTGATAAAATCCAAACGGTTTCAGGCGGTATCGGTCTGAACTTCGGTCAGTTCTATTGTGACGCCGCATACAGCTACCGGTTTGCAAAAGACGAAACCATCTTCTATTACACGGAAACCCAGATCGACAACCTCATTCATACGGTAATGGCAGAGCCCGTATCCAACAAATACCACGAACACCAGGCACGGATTACGGTGGGAGTAAGATTCTAAAATAATTTTAGATTTACGATTTTTGATTAAACACACCAAGTCAACAATTAAAGAGATTTCAAATTCCATACATAAATATGTAATTTTTCATCCAAGTGTGACAGAATCAAAAATCGTAAATCTAAAATCAAAAATAAATTAGCTGTTTAAAAGTCTGCGAATCTTTACGCTTTTTATAAAAGATATCCCTTTGAAAATATTACTTTTGTACCTTCAAAAGTAATATTTTTTTATGGGTAAAAAATTCTATATCGAAACCTACGGCTGCCAAATGAATGTGGCTGATAGTGAAGTTGTCGCAGCCATTTTAACAGCTAAAGGCTTTGAACACACCAAAGATAAAAACGAAGCGGATATCATTCTGGTAAATACCTGCTCTGTCCGCGAAAATGCAGAACAACGGGTACGGGGACGCGTACAAGGGTTTTCTGAAATCCGCAAAAGGAATCCCCATCTACTCGTAGGAATTATGGGGTGTATGGCAGAACGTCTGGGAGAAAATCTATTCGAACAGGAAAAAAATGTCAATATCGTCGTCGGACCCGACGCTTACATGGACCTGCCTTTATTGATTGAAAAGGCCGCCAAAGGAGAAAAGGCTATCAACATCGAGCTTTCGGAAACCGAAACGTACAAAGACATTTGCCCTTCCCGTATCGACGAAACGACGATTTCAGGTTTTGTATCCATCATGCGCGGATGCAACAACTTCTGTACCTACTGCATCGTACCGTACACGCGGGGACGCGAGCGCAGCCGCAGTCCGCACAGTATCGTAGCGGAAGTGATCGACCTGCAGAGACGCGGATTCAAAGAAGTGACCCTATTGGGACAGAACGTCAACTCCTACCATTACAAAGACGAAACCTCCGACATAAATTTTCCGGCACTACTGGAAACGGTAGCCCGTACCGTGCCTCAAATGCGGATCCGGTTTGCTACCTCCCACCCTAAAGATATGAGCGATGCCACACTGGAAACCATCGCCCGTTACCCGAATATATGCAAAGCCATCCACCTACCCGTACAATCGGGAAGTAATTCGGTACTCAAAGACATGAACCGGAAATACACCCGTGAATGGTATTTGGACCGGATTGCCGCCATCCGCCGTATCATCCCCGAATGCGGCATCTCGACAGACGTATTTGTCGGTTTCCATAACGAAAGTGAAGCAGATTTTCAGCAGACACTGGAACTGATGCAACAAGTCGGATTCGATCTGGCTTATATGTTTAAATATTCCGAGCGTCCCGGCACAATGGCTTCCAAACGTTTACCTGATAATGTCGATGAAGAAACCAAAGGGAGACGCCTCCAGCAATTGATCGATCTGCAAACAGGCTGGTCTCTGGAAAGTAACCGCCGGGATATCGGAAAAACGTTCGAAGTACTGGTAGAAGGGATTTCGAAAAAAAGTCCGGACGAAATGTTCGGGCGCAGCAGTCAGAACAAAGTGATCGTATTCCCTTGCAAAACAGCCAAAGCCGGCGATCTTATCCAGGTAAAGGTGAAAGACTGTACTTCGGCGACTTTAATAGGAGAAGCCGTCGGTTGATTTTTGATTGAATGAATCTGTCAACAAATCAGTTTACCCAATAATTTAAAATTCATTACAATCGATGGAAAACAGAAAATTACAAAACGAAGAACTTCACCGGATCAGCACCGAAGAATTTAAGTCGGTAGAAAAACTGCCCATCGTTATCGTTCTGGACAATATCCGCAGTCTGAATAATGTCGGTTCCGTATTCCGGACGTCAGATGCGTTCCGGCTCTCTAAAATATACCTTTGCGGCATAACAGCCACCCCGCCCAACCGGGAAATCCATAAAACAGCTTTAGGAGCAGAAGAATCGGTGGCATGGGAATACAGTAAAGATACATTACCTGTCATCCATCGTTTAGAGGCCGACGGCTATAAAGTGTTCTCGGTAGAACAGGCCGAGAACAGCCTGTCACTGGAAAAGGTAACACTTCCCACCGATGGAAAATACGCACTGGTTTTCGGCAATGAAGTGAAAGGGGTACAACAGGAAGTCATCGATCATTCTGCCGGTTGCATCGAAATTCCCCAATTCGGGACAAAACATTCATTCAACATTTCCGTCAGTGTAGGCATCGTACTGTGGCAGGTCGTCCGTCCGTGGCTAAACCGTTTCTGATCTTCAAAACACGGATCAGAAACGGGCAAACTGATGTATACAGTTGAACAGTTTCACAGCTTCTACAGCTTCTTTTACATCATGTACCCGCAACAATTGAGCCCCCTTCATCAGTGACACCGTATTCAACACCGTCGTGCCGTTTAATGCCTCCGCCGGCGTAATGTCCAAAGTCTTCCAGATCATACCCTTTCTGGAAATTCCGGAAAGTACCGGATAACCCAATTCCTGAAAAGTATCCAATGCTTCCATCAATTGGAAATTATGTTCAGCCGTTTTTCCAAATCCGAACCCCGGATCCAGGATCAGGTTATCGAATCCCAACTCATTCAGACGGGTAATCCGTTCCTTAAAAAAGAGCTTTACCTCCTCCACGACATTTCCGTACACCGGATTCCGTTGCATTGTCCGGGGAATGCCCTGTATATGCATCAGAATATAAGGCACTTTCATCCGGGCTACCGTTTCAAACATCCGGCTGTCCATCGTTCCTCCGGAAATATCGTTGACAATGACCGGGCCCAGGCAAGTATTAATTTCTTCCGCTATTTTCGCCCGGTAAGTATCTATCGAAACAAGCATATTCGGATAATATTTCCGGATCAGCTCGACAGCCGGTTCCAGCCGGGCCATTTCCTCTTTCTCGTCAACCCCGGCAGCCCCCGGACGGGTAGAACAGGCTCCGACATCAATGATATCCGCTCCCTCCTCCACAATCTGCCGGATACGTTCAATGACCTTCGTTTCACTAAGATACTTACCCCCATCGTAAAAGGAATCGGGAGTCACATTTAAAATTCCCATCACCCGGGGACGGGATAAATCGAGCACTTGCCTTTCTATTACCGGAAACTTTATCATGATTGCTAAAAATTGAAAATTGAAAATTGAAATATTATCAATTCTATTTATTAATTTTACACCTCAAAATAACAACGAGTTTTTTACATTTCATAATGTAAACCGAAAATTATGGTGGATACTTCACAAGAATATGACAGCGTAATAAATATATGCCGTGATATTTTTACAAAAAAAATGCACGACTACGGCACAGCCTGGCGGATATTACGCACAACATCAATTACAGATCAGATATTTATCAAAGCCAACCGCATACGTTGCATAGAAGAAAAAGGCGTATGCAAAGTACATGAAGGTATTGTGCCGGAATTCATCGGCATCATCAATTATGCCATCATGGGACTTATCCAGTTGGAACTCGGCCCGGGAGAAGATACTCCTCCTGAAAAAATAACCGCACGATACGATGAATATTTTCAAAGCGCCAAACGTCTGATGTTAGACAAAAATCACGATTACGACGAAGCATGGCGAAGTATGCGTATCAGTTCCTATACCGATCTCATTCTGATGAAGATCAAACGGACCAAGCAAATCGAGGACAATCAAGGCGATACCCTGATATCGGAAGGTATAGATGCCAATTACTACGACATGGTCAATTATGCCGTCTTTGCCCTGATCCGCTTATGTGTCGAGAACAAACAATAAAAACAGAAACGATTTATATATTTTTATAAACTCCAAAGTACAATGAAATTTTTACTGAATATCTGCAGGATTCTTATCGGACTAGTGTTTATTTTCTCCGGCTTTGTAAAAGGGATAGATCCGTTGGGATCCGATTACAAATTCACCGACTACTTCAACGCTTTCGGAATGAGCTGGATGAATTTTTCCGCATTATTCTTTTCTTTCTTGCTTTCCATGGCAGAATTCATTATCGGTATTTGCTTATTTTTAAATATCAAAACAAAATTAGCCTCCTGGGGAGCCCTTCTTTTCATGGCAGTCTTCACTCCCCTGACGTTGATTCTCGCAATCAAAAATCCGGTGACAGACTGCGGCTGTTTCGGAGATGCCTTGGTCTTGACCAATTGGGAAACCTTCTTTAAAAATATCATCCTATTGGTTATGGTATTGCTGGTGTTTTTCAACCGCAAGCGGTTCAAATCCATTTTCAACGTCCTGGAACAGAGTGTTATTCTGACGGGAAGTATTATATTTATGTTTTGCATAGAAATGTACAGCTATCGTCATCTGCCGATCCTGGACTTCCGCCCCTATGCCGTCGGAGCCAACATCACCGAAGGTATGACGACTCCGGAAGGAGCCCCTCACGACGAATACAGCACAACCTTAAAATACAAAAATAAAAATACAGGAGAGATTAAGGAATTTGATGAAAGCAACTTCCCCTGGCAAGACACATTGAATTGGGAATTTCACAGTTCCAGCCAAAAATTATTAAAGGAAGGCTATAAAGCCCCCATCCACGATTTTGTCATTGAACACCCCGAATACGGAGACATCACAGAAGAAGTGCTGAACGATGACGACTACACGTTCTTAGTCGTTTCTTACAAATTGAGCAAAGCCTCGGCAGAAGCACAGGATAAACTCAACAAGCTGGCAGCTTATGCCAGTGAGAACGGCTACCGCTTTTACGGCCTGACAGCTTCCAACGCCGACGAAATCACCGATTTTGTTCACAAATACAACGTCAACTACAGCTTCTGCGCTACAGATGAAATTCAATTAAAAACCGTGATCCGTTCCAATCCGGGCCTTGTATTATTGAAAAAAGGAACCATTATCGATAAATGGGGACACCGGGATATTCCGGATGCCGATGAACTGAAAGGAAAAGATCCTTTATCTTTCTGCCTGCTGGAACAACAATACATTACCGATCGGTATGTGATTTATTCCCTGGCTTTACTATACATGTTCCTGCTGGCCTTCTACATGATAAAAAAATACAAAAGACTGGCAAAATAAGTCTTAAAGCAGATTATACGAAAAAATCATTCTAAACTTAATAATAAATTATACTACCATGAGAAAAAAAATTGTTGCAGGTAACTGGAAAATGAATAAAACCCTTTCCGAAGGAATCGAACTGGCTAAAGAAGTAAATGCCAAAGTAAAATCACTGAACGCCTCCAATGTACAGGTAATCATCGGAACTCCGTTTATTCATCTGGCAGAAGTGAACAAAACTGTCGATCCGGCATTGGTTTCTGTTTCTGCACAAAATTGTGCCACGGAAGCATCCGGCGCATACACCGGTGAAGTATCGGCAGCCATGGTAGCCTCTACCGGGTGTAAATATGTTATTTTAGGACACTCGGAAAGAAGAAGCTATTACGGTGAAACAGATGCTATCCTGGTAAAAAAAGTAGCCCGCGCTCTGGAAAACAAACTGGAAGTTATTTTCTGTGTAGGAGAAGTCCTGGCTGAACGGGAAGCCAACCAACATTTTGAAGTTGTTAAATCCCAGTTGGTAAACGGTTTATTCAACCTGACGGCTGAAGAATTCGGAAACATTGTCATCGCTTACGAACCGGTATGGGCTATCGGTACCGGCAAAACAGCCACTTCCGACCAGGCACAGGAAATGCACGCCTTTATCCGTAAAGTTATTGCCGATCAATACGGTAAAGCCATTGCTGACAATACCTCCATTCTTTACGGAGGAAGCTGCAACGCTAAAAATGCCGACGAACTATTCGCCAACCCGGATGTAGACGGCGGCTTAATCGGCGGCGCTTCCTTAAAAGCAGAAGATTTTTCCGCCATCATCTCCGCTCGTTCAAAACACTGATATATAATTCATTGAACAATAAACTAAAAATGTCTCCCCCCAAAGGAGACATTTTTTTATATCTTACATGCAGCAAATTCATATCTTATACGTCATATAGTCAGAAAGCAGTAAAATGAGCGATTACAACATCATACGACGACAATGCCAAAAAGGTGACAGACGGGCCCAACTCGAATTTTATATGCTATTTTATAAAAGCGTATACAATTGTTGCTTCCGTATACTGGGTAATCCCCAGGAATCGGAAGAGGTTATGCAGGAAACCTTTTTAAAGGTGCTCGACAAAATTGACGAGTACACGGGAGATGCCGATAGTATGAAACGTATCCTCAAACGTATTGCCATCAATCGGTCGATAGACATCTGTCGAAAACGCAAAATTCGTTTTATAGAATTAAACGAAGGAGTGGAATACACTGACGAACCGGAAGAAGAGGAACACATCGAAATGCAACTGGAAGCCATCCATAAAATGATGCAGCTTTTACCGCAAGGTTACCGGATGATCCTGAATCTGCATCTGATAGAAAACCTGGATTACGCAGACATTGCGGTACAACTCCAGATTTCACCTTCCACTGTCCGTTCACAATATATCCGGGCCAAGCAAAAATTAGTTCAACTTATAAAAGAACATTATCCCCATGAGCAATTCATTGGATGAACAAATCAGAAAACAGGCAGGAATGCTTGACAATGCACTTCCGCCTATGGGACACTTCGAACGTTTCGAACAGCGTCTCGAACGCCACGAAAAAAAGAAACACACACACTGGCGCAGATGGATAATAACGACAAGCGCCGCTGCAGCCATTGCACTTATCCTCATGTTCCAATATTCCCGTCCCCGGCAAGCGATGTCTTATCCGGAATCGATACAGGAAGTTACAGCCTATTACAACCGGCAATTGCAGGATGAAATCGGCAAAGTGAGAGAAGAAACCGATCATATCACGGACCTTCAGTCTCAACGGGAAGTGCGGGACAATATTGAGGACATGCAAATTAAATTCCAGAAATGGGGTGCATCTTTGCCCAGGATGTCTGAAGAAGATCATATTGCATTAATCGTACTCCGCTACAACGCAGAAATGGAATCCCTGCAACGCATACGCGCCATTTTAGAGGATATTCCAAATAATCAACAACATAAATTATAAAACTATGAAAAACACATTCTTATTATTCGTGCTCTGCCTGTTGTTCTCAGCAAGCCACGCTTCCGCCAACACTCATGAAATAAAACGAGTGATTACCAAACAATTCAATGTTTCTGCCGGCAGTGAACTGGACATAAATAACAAATACGGAAATATTGTCATCAACGCATGGAATAAAGAGGTCATCGATTTTTCCATCGAGATCATCGGTAAAGGAGACAAGGAGAAAATAGCCCAACAAATGGCTGACCGGGTATCTATCGATTTCAACCAGACCGGAAGAAGAGTTTCCGCTCAAACCAATTTCGAACAACAACGGAATTTCAATTGTAACAACTGTGGAACAACGGTAAATTATACGGTCAATGTACCTGCTTCCGTCTACCTGAACCTGATCAACAAATACGGAAACATCCGGCTGGATGAAACGACACAGACCTTCAAAGCTGATGTCAAATACGGTAATATTTACGCCAGCCGCCTATCGGGGAAAGACAACTCCATTATTCTCAAATACGGAAACCTAGAACTGGGTGAAACCGGGAAACTGACACTCGACATAAAATACGGCAATGTCCGGATAGACAAAATCGACGACTGGAATTTAAATTGTGCGTATTCTAATCTTTCGTCGACGGAAATCGGTACATTGAGAGCCGACTCCAAATACGACAACTACAAAATCGGGAATATCGGAACCCTTTTTATCAATACAGCCTATAGCAATATCACCATCAACCAATTATCCGACAGACTCGAAGCCCTCAGTTTGAGATACTGTAAAGTGAAAATAGACGGTTTATCCGAAAATTTCAAAGCCATAACGATTGATGCCACTTATACTCCGGTCCGGATCAACCTGACAAATAACATCATATTTAAAGCCGATCTATCCAGTCATTATGGAAATATCCGTACAAACGGCCTGAAATTCTCAGATGTAACCCTCGACGACAGCAGCGACCGTTATACGAAACAAATCAAAGGCATTGCTTCGTTCGGTAATACCGGAACTCCGACTGCCACGATAAAAATTGCAACAACCTATTCCGATATTGTACTCAGTAAATAACCACCGAAGACCGGTTAATGCTTTTAAAAAGGCATTAACCGGTTATTTCACGGCCATAGGCCAGCATTTGCTCCAAAAAATCTCCCGGATACCCGATCTTTACATTCGTCACCTTCCCTCCTTCTTCAACAAGCGTATACTCCGGATTAATAAAACCCGCATAAGGAGGAATATGTAATTTTTCATAACGGTCCAGCACTTCCCGATGCAGCTCCATATCGATTCTTACACCGTAATTTTCCACTAAATCCCTGGCCTTCGTATAATCGCCTTCCGATTTAATACGTTGCACTTCTGCCAGTAACCTTCCGAATAAAATACGTAAAGCTTCATAATCACGTATGACGAAATAAGTTTTATTCTCCTGCACAACCCGTTCAATGACATTTCTTTCCTTCCCTTGCTCATATACCCAGGCAGCTATCAATTGCCGGTTACGCATATGCGATTCTTCAAGGCTGTTTCCGGGTTTTATCCGGGTCAGTTGTGTCAACAGTCCATTACGGATATAACTGTTATACTCACAACGAGCCACTTCCGGAGAAGAAACAATTCCCAACTCAACCAGTTTGGGATCCATAATATAATACAAAGCGAATAAATCGGCTCTCGCTTCCTCCAAGGTAGAATAATAATTTTTCAAAGCATCCGTCGTTACGCCGGTCAACATCTTTCCGGAGCCATGTCCCAGACATTCATGCAAATCCGTATGGATATTACCGGCTTCATAACCGTATTTCTCTGCCAGCTTTTTCTCTTCCTCCGAAAATGCAAATTCATCCGTTACCCCACTCCCTATTGAAGCCCGGTGATAAGCATAAGTGATATTATCCAGCGTAACCGACTTACTTCCGTATGTCTCCCGTATCCATTCGGCATTCGGCAAATTAATACCGATAGGCGTTGCCGGATGACAGTCGCCTCCCAGCATAGCAACCTGCATCACCCGGGCCGTAATACCGGATATTTCAGTTTTTTTAAACCGGTCATCCGTAGGAGCGTGTTTTTCAAACCAAAGGGCATTTTCAGCCAATTTCCGGGTCCGGCTGCAAGCCTGCGCATCGACAATCTCTACCACAGACTCCCAACTGGCTTTATAAGCCAAAGGATCTCCGTATACCTCTATAAATCCGTTTATAAAATCAACATTTGCCTTTCCTTCTTTAACCCAAGCTATCGAATACTTATCGAAAACCTTTAGATCGCCGGTACGGTAAAACTCCAACAATAAGCCGATCACCTGCTTTTGTTCTTCATTGGCAGCATAAGGCAAAGCCTGCTCCAGATATCCCATAATCCGACGGATTTCCCTACCGTATTTTCCATCTGCTTTCCATACCTGCTCTTTTACTTCCCCCTCCACCTTAACTAAAGTAGAATTCAAAGGATGCCTTGTTTCCGGTTCTTTCCGGTTATTATAGAAATCCTCCACTTCCTGCTGGGTGACGTTTTCATAATAATTATTAGCTGAATTGACTATCAAATCCCGGCTACCGTCAGACGCTACCCGCTTTGCCATATATCCCGGATCGAACACAACGCTTCTCAGTTCCTCGAACACAGCTCCCTGTCCGGTCTGCTCCAGCAACAGGCGGAAATAGGATTCCGGAAATGCCGGAATAAATTTATCCATGGAATAATGATGATGAATACCGTTGGCAAAAAATACCTTCTTGGCATAAAGCAAAAATGCCTGAAATTCAGCAACCGAACGATCCCCCTCATACTTGCATATAATACGCTCCAATACTTTACGTATCCGAAGATTATATCTGTTGTTCTGATCCCATAGAATATCCCGCCCGGCCAAAGCCGCCCGGCTAAGATAATAGACAAACAATTTTTCCTGTAAAGGCAAGGTCTCAAATACATCCACCCGATAGCGGAGTATACGGATATCATCAAACTCTTCTGCTATGTAATTATCGAAGTTCATTTCCGGTATTTTTTATTTTTACTTTATCGGTAAACCACCATTCTCCCTTTCTCAATTCGAGAGCATTCACCTCTCCGTCCGGACCGTAAAACATGAAATAATCCGCATACCGGGACTCTGCCGGAGACAAGTGATCGAAAATAATACGTTTTCCTTTGCGGTCGTGTTTCAACATCATATTTACTTCCTTTCCGTATTCGAAAACAAGGAAAGCGGTCCGGCGATTACCCTTCCGCAACAACCGACGGTTGAAATTTACCTTGCCGTTCGCTGCAAAATCCACCACCCACAATCCTTTACGGTTTGTTTTAGCCGTTTCACTCCATCCGAAAAGTATATAGCTATATTTTTTACCCGTTTTAAAGGCCAGCCAATCATAAAACAAATAATCCGGAATCTCCGTCTGTTCTCCGGGCAAATAACGCCACACCACATCTTTCCGGATACCTCCGAACTTAAAAACATGATAAAAAGCCGCCCCTTCCGTCAATTGTACCTGCCAGGAAAACATTTCAGCCCCGGTCAACGGACTTTTCTTATAATTCAGGTATTTAACCGGCCGGAGCAAATCATAATCCGCCGGTTTCAGTACTGTCAATAACCGTCCCAATTCATCTGCATAGCTGATTTTCAAGCTATCGGTCTCTGCCTTTACCAATTCGGTCATCAACGTATCGGCCCGGCGCTGAACGTTACTCTGTGCATATCCGGCATTCCCGTATACAACCAGCAATCCGGCAACCAATAATTTTCCAACACGACTAAACATATTGTTCTTCAACATCATCCCGGTACTAATTTACGACTTTCGATTTACAATGCGGTTTCAACATAAACGCTCGTTCCCCGATTCAATTTAAAATCTACAATCCGATTTCCTCTTTTTCCTCAAACCTCTCCAATATCTGCTTCGAAGATTTTATCGAATGCTTATACCATTGCAAAGCCACTCTCACCCGTTCGGCTTCATCCAAATGCCAGTTTATGGCGCTCGTTTTCAAACGCTGAACAACACTGTACATGATTAAAGCAGCACATACACTTACATTCAAACTCTCTGTAAAGCCATACATCGGGACTTTTACAAATTCATCGGCCTCATTTATTACGGTTTCCGACAAACCCGTCAATTCCGTTCCGAAGAAAAAAGCCATTTTCCCCTTCTGCAAATCCAGATCATCGATCAATACATCCTGGGTGTGGGGAGTTGTTGCTATAATCCGGTAACCGGCTTCACGGAGCTGCCGGATTGCTGCCGGTGTATTGTTTTGTTCCCCTCTATACCGATGAAGAGTCAGCCATTCACGGGCCCCTTGAGAAACCGTCGAACTGACATCATAACAATTCCGGTTCTCGATTATATGTATATGTTGAAGTCCCATACAATCGGCTGTCCGCATCACAGCGCTTTGATTATGGGACTGGTATAAATCTTCCAGCACAACTGTGACATAATCTGTCCTTTCCTGAAGCAAACGATCAAATAAATGGTTTCTTTCGTCCGTTACAAAATTTTTGAGGTACTCCAGTTGTTCTTTTTCGGTTCTCATGATCTCAAACTTACACTTCTTTCATTTCGCAAAAATATTTCCACAAAGGAGCGGCATGCATGGATTGCACAATCTCACCTTTTTGAAGCATTTCTTTTACTTCCTGAACATCCAGTAATTCGATCGCAATATCTTCTGTCATTTCCTGATGTGGCTCTGAAATCTTTTCAATATCCGTGGCCAGAAAACAATACGACAAATTGGTATGCGTTCCCGGATTAGCAGACATGGTCATAAAATGCGACCAATTTCCCCGGCCATAACCGGTTTCTTCCCAAAGCTCCCGTTTAGCCGCTTCCAGATAAGTCTCGTCAGAATCCTCTGCAACTCCTGCACACAACTCATACGAAACTTTTCCCAAAGCATGACGATACTGTCGCTCCATCAACATTTTACCCTCCTTGGTGACACCGATAACACAAATCCATGCCGGATATTCCAATACATAGTAGGAAGGAATAATGCTGCCATTGGGCAACTTAACCCGATCCTTACGAACAGTAAGCCAAGGTTCCCGAAAAAGATATTCGGAACCAAGTACATTCCAGGGTAATATTTCTTTCTTTTTCATCTCCTTTTCAATATAAAAAAAGGGGTGTTTTCGTTGACACCCCTTTTTTTATTGTTTAGTTGCAGGTATTAGCATTTTTCGGCCAATTCAGCACCAGCTTTAAACTTAACCACTTTCTTAGCAGGAATAGTGATTGCTTTACCAGTTTGTGGATTTCTACCACTTCTAGCGCTTCTTTCTGATACAGAGAATGACCCGAATCCGATCAAAGCTACTTTATCACCACTTTTCAGTGCATCACCAACTGTTTCTACGAAAGCTTCTAAAGCTTTTTTTGAATCTGCTTTTGTTAAACCTGCTTTTTCAGCAATAGCATCGATTAATTGTGCTTTATTCATACTATTAATTTTTAGGGTTAGAATTTTTATAACCTTTTTCTCTACAGACAAATGTATGTATTTTATTGAGGATGTCAAAGTTTTCAAAAAAAAAAACGACTTTTTTTTTACTTTTTACTAAAAATATGTCGTCAAAAGACTTTCGGCGCATTTCTCTCCGTCCATCGCAGCAGAAACAATGCCTCCGGCATAACCGGCCCCCTCTCCGCAAGGATACAAACCTTCAATTTCAACGTGCCTGAATGTCTCTTTTTCCCGGAGAATTTTTAAAGGAGCCGACGTCCGGGTTTCGACCCCCAGCAAAACAGCCTGATCCGTCACATATCCCTTCGCCTTCTGTCCGAAAAAAGTAAGGCCGGTCCGCAGACGCTCCGTTAAAAGCGCAGGAAACCATTCATGCAACAACGAAGACGTCACACCCGGCTTATAAGATACCCGGGGAATCGTTTGGCTGTAATTACCCGACAGAAAATCCGTCAACAATTGGGCAGGAGCATACAGGTTACGCCCTCCCTGTTCCCAGGCCGTTTTTTCCAGTTGCTCCTGAAACTCCATTCCGGCAAAAAGTCCCCGGTACTGCATCTGTGCAAGCTCCGTCTCCCCTACTGAGGTAACAATTGCCGAGTTAGCCCAAGGCGTATTACGCCCTGAAGCCGACATACCGTTCACAACCTGTTGTCCGGGCCCCGTGGCAGCAGGCACCACCACCCCGCCCGGACACATACAGAAAGAATAAACGCCACGCCCCTGTATATTCATTACAAAATTATATTCTGCAGCAGGCAACCACTTCCCCCTTCCGTCTTTCGTATGATATTGGATACAATCGATCAGGTTCTGCTGATGCTCCAGACGCAATCCGACGGCAAAATCCTTTGGTTCCATATACACCCGATGCCTGTGCAGTAAACGATAAACATCCCGGGCAGAATGTCCGGTTGCCAATACAACTCCCTTAGCATAAATTTCCTCTCCGCCAGCAACAACCCCCTCTATCCGCTTCTCCCGGATCATAAAATCGGTAACCCGGCTATTGAATCTGACCTCTCCGCCGAATCTTTCAATAGTCTTGCGAATATTGACAATGACAGCAGGTAATTTATCCGTACCGATATGAGGATGGGCATCTATCAGAATATTTTCGTCTGCACCGTGATATACCAAAATTTCCAAAGCTCTTCGCACATCTCCCCGTTTCTTAGAACGGGTATATAATTTTCCGTCAGAAAACGTACCGGCACCTCCCTCTCCGAATCCGAAATTAGAATCCGGATTGACCTCTCCCGTCTTATACAGATGCGCCAAATCTTTTTTCCTCCCGTCCACCGATTTTCCTCTCTCCAACACCAACGGCCGAATTCCCCCTTCGATAAGTCGCAATGCGGCAAACAGCCCGGCAGGTCCGGCACCGATAACCACGGCAATGGGAGCCTTTGAGACATCGCGGTAAGCCGGCCGAAAAACAGTCTCCCGTTCCTCGATCCGGTCAATGTGCACTCCGATCAACAGATTCATCATCACCTGCCGTTGACGGGCGTCCACCGCCCGACGGATAATATCAATATGTTTGATCCGTTCTGTCCCTATTCCTAACCTAACAGCAACCTGACGGTCTATAGCCGTCGTATCCGCAAGTTCCTCCGGACGAATTCTGATCTCAATTTCTTTATACATATAATATACGGATAACTTATTCCGAAAGTCATTTTCCCCTAAACCTTTCTACTCGAAATTAAAGCAAAGAGTAAACATACGGGCCTGTAGCTTTTTCAATGCAGCAGTATAGCCTTCGTATCCCGGATTTTTCGAATCGTATTCCCGGACCAATGTATTGGTTAATCCCAAAGAAAAACGTAATTCGACACCCAATTTAAAATAAGGTAAATAAAAATCGCATCCCAATCCGGCTTCCAGAAATACGTCTATAGGTTTGGTCCTGAAATATACGCCCTTATCCAGATCCAGCCGGTCATGTTTCTGAAAATCATATTTCAAACTGGTACCCGCAGTCAGATAAGGACGGAAATTATTCAATCTCACAGCCTTATATTTCAACATAAAAGGCAGTGTAATATATACCGACTCGTTGTAGGCAGCAACTTTACCATCTTTCTCTCCGTATTCATCCAGTTCTTCAGGCACATTCGTATAAATCATGCGGCGTGTTCCGAATTCCAAACCCGGTAAAAAGCGAAATCCCAGATCATCGGTAATCCGCAACTCGGAGATAATACCGACTAAAAAACCGACATCCATCTTCCCGGTTTCAGCACGATATGCATTGGCTCCGGACATAAATACCCGATAATCCATATAGTTTACCCCCAGGGTAAAACCGAAGTGCAACCAGGTACGGTCACCGCGCTGATAATTCAGGATACTTGTATTCCGTAATATTTTCTGAGCATTGGCAGCAGATACCAACATCATTAAAAGCAATATAAATCCGAGTCGTTTTACCATTCTGTATATATTCCGGAACTAAAAGCACCTGATAACATCAGCGAAAATATACAATTTTAAGCGAATGACCATTTTTTCTCTTATAATTTTGAATTTTAACATCCCAAAATGACGTAAAACCTATAACTTCGTAACCGTATAACAGAAAAACACCCAAAATGAAAAAAATAGCACTAATTACAGGAGCGACCTCCGGTATCGGCAGGGCAACAGCTTTACGGGCAGCAGAAATCGGTTATGATCTCATCATTACCGGTCGTCGTCAGGAACTTTTAAACGAACTGGCCACCGAAATCCGCCGGCAAGGGCGGGAAGTTTTACCCTTGTGCTTCGACATCCGGAAGGCAGAAGAAGTAAAGAAAGCCATTACAGACCTGGAAGAGAAATGGCAAAACATAGCCGTTCTGGTCAACAATGCAGGATTGGCCGTAGGTACCAGTCCTATACAGGAAGGTATCATCGATGACTGGGAAAGAATGATTGACACAAACGTAAAAGGACTTCTTTATATCACCCGGGAAATCGCACCTCTGATGATCCGGAACAATAACGGACACATCGTAAACATTGCCTCAATTGCCGGCAAGGAAGTGTATCCCGGAGGTAATGTATATTGTGCCACCAAACATGCCGTAGATGCTCTTTCCAAAGCCATGCGTACAGATATGCTCAAACACAATATTAAAGTGACGAATATAGCCCCGGGAATGGTTGAAACGGAATTTTCAATTGTCAGATACAAAGGAGACACGGAAGCAGCCAAGAACGTATATAAAGGCATGACACCGCTCACAAACGAAGATATTGCAGATACGATCATTTTCGCAATCACACGTCCTGCACACGTTTGCCTCAATGATATCGTCATTATGCCGACAGCACAAGCAAATTCCCGTGACGTATACCGGAAATAAATCCGATCGTTCTTTTGCTGTTTTACAGCAAAAGAACGATTATTCGAACTCCAGACCGAACATCCTTTTCATTTCGGCAACAACCGGATTTTCCTTTATAAAATATTCCAGTTTATCCTGAGAAGTAATCAGCCGGCGTTCTTCCTTACCTTTCGTATCGTCAAAAAAGCGTAATTCCAGCGACAAATGCCCGTTATTCAGATGTTTCATCAATGCATTCTGAATACTGCTTTTAATAGCCTCAACCTTCTCGTATTGCAACTTATTGTCGACTTCCAACACAACATCTTCTCCCTGTACCAAAGGTGTATGTGTTTTCAAAGCAATAGCTACTGTCGTTTCAAGTGCATGCGACCGGATATAAGCATCCAAAGCCGCAACGACCTTTTCACTGCCGAAAGCCTCCCGCGCTTCGACCTGCACGATCTGTTCCCCGACAGACTTCGGTTTCGAAACGTCATAGCTTTGGGCTGTCTCGGCGAAAGCTTTCTTTAATTTAAATGAAGCCGGGGGCTTTATCTTTTCTTCTTCTCGGCGAACTGAAGTTGTAACAGGAGGGATATTCGTAACGGGAACAGATGCGGCTACAGCAGATTCCCCGAATTTACCGGTAAATCCATCAATTTTTAAAAGTACCCCTGATTCAGAGGCTTTCAGATTTTTTTTTTTAATTCATTGATCTGACACAAACGGATAAAAGCCACTTCTACACAAAGCCGCTTTTCCATCCTCACCTTATATTGCATCTCACATTGCTCCACAACCTTCAGGGCCTCGTATAGGAAATCCACGGCACATTCGGCAGCCTGCCTGATATAGCGCTCACGGATACTTGCACTGACTTCCAACAATTGAACCGTAATCTGATCTTTAGCCACCAATACATCCCTGAAATGCTTACCCAGCCCACTCACCAGATGGCCGGCATCAAAACCTTTCTCCAGAATTTCATTAAAAAGCAACAGCGCTTCGGACACCTTCCCGGCATAAAACAAATCCGTCAACTTGAAATAATAATCGTAATCAAGAACGTTCAGGTTGGCAATAACCTTTTCATAAGTCAGCTCATTTCCACAAAAACTAACAACCTGATCGAAAATAGAAAGAGCATCCCGCATAGCTCCATCAGCCTTCTGAGCAATAATATCCAACGCCTCATCCTCTGCCTTTACTCCTTCTTTAGAAGCAATATATTTCAAATGCCCGACCGTATCTCCGACTTTCATCCGGTTAAAATCATAAATCTGACAACGAGACAAAATAGTCGGTAATATCTTATGTTTTTCCGTAGTTGCCAGAATGAAAATGGCATGGGCAGGCGGCTCCTCCAAAGTTTTCAAAAATGCATTGAATGCCGAAGTACTCAACATATGCACTTCATCGATAATATAAACACTGTATTTCCCGATCTGGGGTAAAATACGTACCTGCTCCACCAGTCCCCGGATATCGTCAACACTATTGTTGGAAGCCGCATCCAGTTCATGAATATTCAACGATCTCCCCGAATTGAAAGCTTTACACGACTCACATTCGTTACAAGGCTCCGCATTCGGCTGCAGATTCATGCAATTTATAGTTTTGGCAAAAATACGGGCACATGTCGTTTTCCCAACTCCCCGGGGACCGCAAAACAGATATGCCTGAGCCAATTGGTGGTTCATAATGGCATTCCGCAGCGTAGAGGTAATTGAAAGCTGACCAACCACCGTATCGAAACTGGCAGGCCGGTATTTTCTTGCTGAAACTATAAAATTATCCATAAATCACTACTGAAAGCAACAAAGATTCTGCCGTAAAGTTAATAAGCTTTGACAGGTTTAGCAAGCCTCTGGTGCTTTTTAAATATTAAAAATCAATGATGCTCTGACAATCAAAGTCTTCCGACAATTATATTTTTTCCACATCGTTTTTTGCGACCCACCCCTCATTTCCGTCCTCCAAACGGATATTTACCCAATCTCCCAGAGATTCAATCACTTTTACCTTCAAACCTTCATGAATGACAAATAAACTCGTTCCGCTTGCATCAGGAGCTCCCTTTACGGTCACACTCGGCGTTACCACGATAGCGTTATCCCGCTCCACAATCCGGTTATTTTGCTTCACACTGAAAACAATCGTCATTACCGTAAAAAATAACAGTACGAATCCCAACGTAAAACCGGTTTTTTTCATCCATACCGAAGAAGAATAGAAAAACAGGGCAACCATTCCCAAAAACAACACAAACAATACGACTGAAATATACGCCCATTGATCGGCAGAAAACCAGGAAATCAAAGCCTTATACCACCTGATAAAAAAAATCTCCGGCAACACCTCAATCTTGTCTACCACTTGATTTTGAGCCATTTTCAGATTATATTGAGCATCCTTATTAGCCGGGTCTAATAACAAGGCCCGCTCATAATTCAATATGGCTTGCGTATTCTCGCCCAACTTATAATAACAATTGCCGAGATTATAATACAACGCAAAAGATTCCTGTCCGTCAGCCAATATCTTCTTGTAAGTATCGGCTGCCTCCAGGTATTTCCCGGCCTTATATTCGTCCTCTGCCTGCTGGTTCAGGCTCTCACCGGCAGCAAAGCTACATAACGATAACACAACGAACGATAACAACAATACTATTTTTCTCATGGTCTTTTATCTTAAGTCACCCGACTCATTTATCATTTTCGTAATTCCTATAAACATAAAGAACCATCTCCGGATCAGATCGTCAATTTTTATAACAGACCGATCTGATTTCATCCGTAAATTACTTTATGGCCTTATCCAATTTCGTAATAACCGTAATTCCATCCGTATACACTTTATCCATTTCCTGGTCGGGATTACCGGCAGGGGCATAACGGGCAAATTCACAGGTATCGAGAACACTTATAAACTCTTGTATCAGAACGTTATCGACAGATTTCCGTTGCAAAATCTCATTGATATTATCCCGGTTCAATTCGGCCTTATCGATATTCAGTTTATAGCTGACATATCCCCACATGGCTTTCAATACTTCGTCGTAAAATAACTCCGTATTATGAACTTTCATTGCCCGGTCTGCCGCTTTCATCCGTTTTTTAGCCATCTTGTTGGCTGCTTTATTCTTCACCCTCACCAAATCAGCATTGGCTTTAATTCTTCTCCGGTTAAGAATTGCTCCGATAACAAACAATACGAACGGTATGATAAGGGCCAACCAATAAGAAGTCGTCCCGAAAAAGCGACTGCCTACGGGATGTAATTTCAAATCTCCCGTACGAATATAGCGAATATCTTTACCAAGCTGACGGACATCCTCCTTCTTAAAGGATTGTACCGCACTGATACCGCTTTCCCGGCTGTTTTCATTTCCTTTCAACACGTGTATTTTATACTCATTCCCCAATATTGTCCGGTAACGATAGGTATTCGGATCAAAAAAAGAAAAACTGGGAGCAGGAATCGTATAATCACCGGCATAACGGGGTATCAGCAGATACTCAAAAGTAACGGTACCCGTCATTCCGTTTTCTCCGGTATTGATATCTTTGTTTACTTTCGGCTCATAACTTTCAAAATCAGGCGGGAAATTCATCTTCGGGGCTTCCAGCAACTTCAAATTTCCGGTTCCCTGAAATACGATCTTATAAGTAATCGCATCATTAGCCTTTAACGTATCCGTCGAAACGGAAGTACGCATGGAAATATTCCCGACAGTGCCACTGAAGCCGAGAGGCCGGTTTTCCACCGGCAATTCTTTTACATGTATCTTTACCGGCTTACTCAACCGCATAGCGCGTACATCCCGGTAATTTCCGAAAAAATCGTCAAAAAAACTGCGGGAATTCGCTAATTGTTGACGGACAATACATTCCAACTCAAAAGGCTCTATCGTCAATTCTCCCGTATGTTGCGGAAACAACAAAACCTTGCGGATGATCCCTACATTGTATATTTTTCCGTCATAATTCTCCCGCACCAACTCAATCTGTTGGGGTGTCGGTATTTCCTCCGCCAAAAAGCCATCAAAAGAAGGAAATTTACTGCGCCCGAAACGCACCAGATCCACCTTCGAATATACTTTTATCGTTGCCACCACACTCTCCCCGATATAGATATTCCGCCGACTGACATCCACCTTCACAAATAAATTATCTTCATTAATTGCAGCCGTTGCATCAGGTTGTGCCGCCCGGTTTTTGTTCTGCTGCTCATTCTGGGCAGCCTTGTTCCCACTCCCTTTGATCACCTGAATAGACAATGTATTGGAACGGTATTGTTTGCCGTCTATGGTTATCGTTGCTCCAGGAATCTGATAAGTACCTTCTTTTGTCGCTTCTAAAACGTAAGTATAGGTATAAGCGACATTCTGCGTTACCTTTCCGTTTATACTTGTAAAGGAGGAAGAGGAACCCATACTCGGCCCCATCAACCGGTCAAACCCTTCCAATGCCGGCACCTGCAGACTTGTTCCTTTTCGGTTAACCGAATAGGATAACCGGAATTGTTCCCCGATTTCAACGACGGAAGGTGCTGAAGCTTCAAACTCAACCCCTTGCCCAAACACGTTCAAACAACTGAAAAACAATAATATAAACCCTAATACTTTCATTTGTATATTTTTTAAGCCTTTAGACTTATATTTTATCAGTCCGCAAAATTACCAATCTTTTTCGATTTTCATTTTTTTAGCCTTCTGTTGTTGTACTTTTTCTTTCTGCACCTTTTCCTGCACTTTCTTTTCATCATTCTGCAAGGCCTCTAACAACCGCTGCGCATCCTCCTTTGAAATCTTGTTCGGCTGCTGCTGTTGCTCCTTATTCCGGTCCTTGTTCTGATCTTTATTTTGGTCCTGCTGGTTTTTATTCTGATCCTGCTGGTCTTTGTCGTTCTTATCTTTGTTCTGATCCTGATTTTGTTTATCCTGATCTTTCTGATCTTTATTCTGATCTTGTTGATCCTTGTTCTGATCCTGATTCTGGTCTTTATTTTGATCCTTCTGATCTTTGTTATCCTTATTCTGATCTTTATTTTGGTCCTGCTGGTTTTGTTGTTTCTTATGACGGGCAAACTCCAAATTGTATTTCGTTTCTTCAGAACCCGGACGATTTCTCAAGGATTCCTTATACGCCTCTATACTTTCGTCAGTCTTTTCCATCGACAGCAAAGTATTACCGATATTATGATATAATTCTCCGAGTTTTTCCGGATTTGTTTCCTGCTTTGCCAGATTAACAAACTGCTGCAAAGCCTCATCGTACTTTTTCTGTTTATAAAGGGCATCTCCCAGATTAAAAGCCGCTTCATACGATTCGGCCTGCTTATCCAATGCTTTTCGATACTCTACTTCCGCTTTTTCAAAATCCTGCTTATTATACAGTTCATTCCCTCCCCGTACAAATTTCCGCTCCTTTTGGGCTGTTGCTGTAAAAGCCATCGAGATCAGAAACAATATCAACGCTATTTTCATATCATTCTCTAAATTGTAGATTTAAAATCAAGATAAAAAACTTTGACCGTAAATCAAAAATCATACTAAAAACGAACTCATCATCCACCCGCAGGTCCAAACAAAATTTACTCTGTTTTCTCCTTGCCGGTTTTAAATATATTGATCTTCATAAAATGCCTGTTCTTCCGGCCCAGAATCATAAACTCAATAAACACGAAAAATAAGCCTGCCAAAAAGAAATATTGGTATTTTTCAGCATAGTCACTGTATACCCTTTCTTCCAATAAAGCCTTTTCCATTTGGTTCACTTCATCCAACAAAGTATTCAGACCGACTTCCGTATTGGTAGCCCGGACATATAACCCTTCGCCCGCCTTTGCTATTTCCCGCAAAGTCTGTTCGTCCAGCTTCGATATAATTACATTCCCCTTCCCGTCTTTCATAAATTGTCCCGGATTTCCTTTTTGAGGAATAGGGGCTCCTTGTTCCAACCCCATACCTATAGTATGTACATATATACCTTTTTCGTGGGCAGCACGGGCAGCAGCAACCGCATCATCCTGATGGTTTTCTCCATCCGTAATCACGATAATCGCTTTAGAAGCCTCCGTTTCCGGAGTAAACGATTTAGCCGCCAAATCGATCGCAGCTCCGATCGCAGTACCTTGTACAGGCACAATATCCGTATTGATCCCCGATAAAAACAATCGTGCAGAAGAATAATCGGTCGTTATCGGCAACTGCACATAAGCATCTCCTGCAAACACAATTAACCCGACTTTATCATTTGATAATTTTTCGATCATTCTGGAAATGGCCAATTTTGCTTTTTCCAAACGACTCGGCTTGATGTCCTGTGCCATCATCGAATTGGATACATCCAGCGCAATCATCAACTCTATCCCTTTTTTCTGCACCTGCTGTAACTTCGAACCGAACTGCGGTCCGGCAGCTCCTGTAATGACAAACAACAAGGCCAATAAAATCATGACAAATTTCCAGGTTCCCCGTTTAAAAGAAAGCAAGGGCATCAACGGAGCAAGTAATTCCGGATTACCGAATTCGGCAATGGCTTTTTTCTTCCGGGTCAACATCACGACATAAAAGACAATCAACAACGGAATAATGATCAACAGATATAACAGTTCCGGATGTGCAAATCTAAACATGACAACTAATTTTAAATTTCAAATCTCAGATTTCAGATTTTGGATTCCCTCTTCTTCCATTTCACAATTTACCATCTAAAATCTACAATTTACAATCATTTATTATGGAATTTTCCGTAACAACGTGTATCTCAATAGTGCTTCACCTACCAATAATAATACCCCGATAAGACCGAACCAGAAATATTGTTCCTGTTTTTTACTGAAATGCTTTACTTCCATCTTACTTTTTTCCAATTGGTCGATTTCCTTGTATATCTGTTCCAGCTTACTATTATCAGTGGCCCGGAAATACTGTCCTCCGGTCACGGTAGCAATTTGCCTCAACACATCTTCATCAATTTCCACCCGCATATTCTGTAATTGTACCCCGAAAGGAGACGGAACCGGATAAGGAGCTTCACCATATGTACCGACACCGATGGTATATACCCGTATACCGTAAGTTTTCGCCAACTCAGCTGCCGTCACCGGAGCAATAGCCCCCCGGTTGTTCACCCCGTCGGTCAGCAATATGACAACCTTCGATTTTGCAGGACTGTCTTTCAGGCGGTTTACGGCATTTGCCAATCCCAACCCGAGGGCCGTACCATCCTCAATCATCCCGCTCTGCACTTCACGCAGCAAATTAACCAGCACCGCCTGATCCGTCGTCAAAGGACATTGGGTAAAACTCTCTCCCGCAAACACCACCAAACCGATCCGGTCCTGAGGACGTTCGAGGATAAATTTTGTAGCCACCTCCTTAGCCGCTTCCAAACGGTCCGGGCTAAAGTCTCTCGCCAACATACTGGTCGAAATATCAAGCCCCAATACAATATCGATTCCCTCACTCGTATAGGTCTGCCAGCTATTACTGGACTGCGGACGCGCCAAAGCGGTAACCAGAAAGACAATAGCCAGAACTTTCAGAGCAAAAAGCACGTGCCTTAACCATACCCGTCCGGCATGCCGTATTCCGCGGAAAGCCCGTAAGGATGAAAATTGCAAATCGGCATGCGATTTCTTCTCCTTAAAAATATACCATAAAATCATCGGCAACAACAGTACCAATAAAAGAAAGTATTTCGGGTTGGCAAATTCAAATCCAAACATATTCGATAATTTTAAATCCGATATTTATTCAGCATCGGCCAGTTTCTCGGTCTCCTCCTCTTCTGCCTTCATCATTTGAGCTTCCAGCTTCTGCTGTTCCTGTTTTATCTTCTGATTCGTATGATTCACAAATTCATAAGCGATATCCAGATTATGGGCATTTTCATTCGGTAAAGGTGTCGCTTTGGCAAATTTTACAAAATCTGCCGTCTGCAACAAACCGGTCAGCTTCTCCCGCTCCTGGGCCTCTACTTTATCGTTATTTTCCAACGCCCGGAGTATCTCGAAAGAAGTCTGTTCCATCGCCGCGATTCCGAGTTCCCCATCGATATACTGACGTACGGTATCCGTCAATTTCGTATAATATTCTTTCACCCGTCCGGATTGCCACAACTTCTCGTCTTTTAAACGATCCAACGATTGTATAGCTACAACATAAGGCGGGATGACGACTTCCTCCCGCTGGAACAATGGCTTATGCTTACGGTAACGTATAACAAGCCATACGACGACCGCTATAACGACCAATCCCAGCAATGTCCATAACACATACGGCAATATTTCCATAAACGACCAGGGGGCATCGTAAGGAGAAACGATATCGTAATTTCCCTTGCTCTCCTCGACCTGATACGTATTTACAACAAATCCTAACGGATCCGTCCGCAAAATGTTATTGTAATTGTCATTCTCAACGGTAATCGGCATCTGGGGAATCATGTATACACCCGTATCGAAAACAGTAATGACATATTTTTCCTCATACAGCCATTTTCCATCCTTGCCTTTCAGAGAATCCCGGACAGGTCCGGATATAATCTCAATACCGGCGCTCACGGTATCTTTCAGCTGCGGAAACAAAATACGCAATGGAACATCGCTCTTCACCTTAAACGACAAATGCTGCTGATCACCGATCATCATATAGGTCGTATCCAGTTCTGCCCCGTATTCAATATTCTGAGCGCATACAACTCCGGCACTCACCGAAAGAAATAAACCTAGGAGTATTTGTTTTAAAAACCTCATCATACATTTACCTGTTATGATTTATCGTCTGCAATAGATTCATCCGGCAATAGGACAAAACCGCAAACTTAAAATCAACGTTTTTTATGCTCTCTTCTTAAACAAAGCGATCAGAGCCCTTACATAATCCTCATCCGAACGGATATTGGCAACATCAACACCGGCCCGCTTAAACGAATTTTTCAGTTTCTGCTCCTGTTCGAAAGCATATTTTTTATAATAATCCCTCAAGCGTTTATCCGACGTATCCACCCACATCCGTTCCCCGGTCTCCGCATCCGTCAGATACATCAGGCCTACCGGCGGCAATTCGTCTTCCCGTCTATCGTACACCCGTAAAGCGACAACATCATGCTTACGGTTCGCAATCGAAAGAGCATGTTCGAAATCATGCTCATCGATAAAATCAGAAAGTACAAAGCAGGTACAACGCTTTTTCAGAGAATTGGTCAGATACTCCAGCGCAGCAGCTATATTCGTCTGCTTATCCTCCGGATAAAAATCAATCAGCTCTCGGATAATGTGCAAAATATGAGTCCGCCCTTTTTTAGGAGGTATAAATTTCTCAATCCGGTCGGAAAAGAATATCACCCCAATCTTATCATTGTTTTGTATGGCAGAAAAAGCAATCACAGCAGCAATTTCCGTAATCTGATTTTTCTTCAGCTTGGAAACCGTGCCGAAATTGCGGGATCCGCTCACATCGATCATCAACATAACGGTCAATTCCCGTTCCTCCTCATATACTTTAACATAAGGATGATTATGGCGTGCCGTCACATTCCAATCGATATTCCGGATATCGTCACCGTATTGATACTCCCGTACTTCGCTGAAAGTCATACCCCGGCCCTTAAAAGCTGAATGGTATTCTCCCGCAAAGATATTACTGGACAAGCCCCGGGTTTTTATCTCGATTTTCCTTACCCGTTTTAATAATTCAGATGTTTCCATAAAGTACAAAAATAGTATAACCTGAACGCCTTCTCTGATCCCCGATTAAGGCACCTCAACGGCATTCAGCACTTCATTGACGATGTCTTCGCTGGTGATATTATTGGCTTCAGCCTCATATGTCAATCCGATACGGTGACGCAATACATCCGGACATACGGCCCTTACATCCTCCGGAATCACATATCCCCTTCGTTTGATAAAAGCAAAAGCCTTAGCTGCTTTGGCTAAACTGATACTGGCACGCGGAGAACCACCGTAAGAAATCATATTGGTAAATTTCTCCAAACCGTTCTCTCCCGGATAACGTGTTGCAAAAACAATATCGATAATATATTTCTCGATTTTTTCATCCATATATACCTCCTTCACCACTTCACGCGCCTTTATGATATCTGCCGGTTTCAAAATCGTTGAAGCTTTAGGGAAAGCTTTGTCCAGATTTTGCTGGACAATTAATTTTTCCTCTTCTTTTTTCGGATAATCAATAACCACTTTCAGCATAAAACGGTCGACCTGCGCTTCCGGCAACGGATAGGTACCCTCCTGTTCGATCGGATTCTGTGTCGCCATAACCAGGAAAGGTTCCTGCAAACGATAAGTCATATCTCCGATCGTCACCTGACGCTCCTGCATAGCTTCAAGCAATGCCGACTGCACTTTCGCCGGAGCCCGGTTAATTTCATCGGCTAAAATGAAATTTGCAAAAATAGGTCCGTGTTTCACCACAAACTCCTCTCTTTTCTGTGAATAAATCATTGTACCGACCACATCCGCAGGTAAAAGGTCAGGCGTAAACTGTATACGACTGAATTTTGCATCGATTGTTGTAGCCAACGTATTAATTGCCAATGTTTTTGCCAATCCGGGGACACCTTCCAGCAAAATGTGCCCGTCAGACAACAAGCCTATTAACAACCCCTCCACCAAATGCTTCTGTCCAACAATTACTTTGTTCATCTCCATGTTTATCATATCGACAAAAGCACTTTCCTGCTGAATGCGATCATTCAACGCTTTAATATCAACAGTATTCATCATAAAACATATTTATTATTGAGTTATTAATTCACTTTCACCCTCACATCATCCGGTTTTCACCGGCATTTTCCAATCCGTTATCAAAATTACTTATATTTGAGTCAAATGTTAAATCAGATCCAGTTAAAAAAAGTTAAGCCTACGTTTAGATTTTACAAAAAAAAAATCAGAAACAATCATGTTTCTGATTCCCCGGCAAATGTCTTATTCTTGATTTACTTTACCTTTCTTACGGAATACTTTCAAATACCCCAAAACAAATATGTAAATTGTGAATACAAAAATCAAACAACGTAAAAAAAGATTTGAAATTTCTAAACCTTCAGGCTGCATCAAATCCCGAATCAGAGCAGGTATCATAAACACCATGAGTCCGAATAAGACAAACAGCAAAATAATCGTAAAATAACGGGTTCTACGCTCCCGTCTCAATCGCTTCTCCCTGACCAAAGGCGGTTCATCCGAAGCCGCCATTTTAGGACGCTGGTTTTTATTGATCCGTGTATGTGCCGTTTTCTGTTTACGATTATTCCAACGCCGTTTCAAACGAACGCCCAACATAAACATAAACACGCAAAAAGCAATCAGTATATAAAAATCACGTCCCATATTCAATTTTTAGTCTGGTAAAAGTAATAAATTTATAACGTCAATACAACCTGTCCCTGCCAAGGAATCGCCCGGTAAAGTACTTTTGCATCTTTTTTGCGGATTCCGATCCGGATCGTAGGAATATATTCGGGCAAGGTAAAAACCGACAAAGCCGGTATTTCCGTTTTGGCACGCTCATACCGGTCTTTCAGGTCAAAAACAAAAGCGGCCCAATTATCCTTCCAGCCACCTTCCGTCTGATAAAAATAAAAACGGACCCGTTTATCGGTATTCAAAATGAAAAATACCGGTTCGACATGAGTCGTATCCGGCTGTATCATAGGGATAACATCACTGCTATCCTTGGGTGCCTGTACAATATTCAACGGCTCTTTGGCAATCGTCCCCTTAAAACCGGTAATTTGAAAAGGACCGGACAACAATTCATACAATACCTCCACATCGATTTTAGAGAAAAAAGAACTTTTACTTATTTCCTGAATAGAAATATCCCTTACACCGACCCCTTTCACCATCAACCGGAGCGTACTATCCGGTAAATTCAAAAATAAACCGATCGAGTCATCGGCTGCCATTTTTACCATTCCCCTCAACAATCCTTGCTTTTTCAATAATTCATTATACCCCGGAACCCGGTGCATTTCCGCTTTATTCTCCCGGTCAGCCGGTTCCATTTTTTCCCAATATGCCTTATTCAATCGTTCTGCCTGTCGGTTTACCGCCAACCGCATTGCCGAAACATAAACGACCACCAACAGGATAACCGGTATGGTAACGATCTTCAATATCTTTAAAAATTTACGATTCATAATCAGGTTCCGCTAAATCAATAAATATATACATAAGCACCTACAGGTAAAGTCTGATACACGACTTTCAGATCGGCATCCCCAAAGCGGACACAGCCGTGAGTTACAGGCATCCCCAGAAACCGCTGGTACAAAGTCCCGTGCAACAAATAGCCGTCTGCCATCCGCAAGGCATAATCTCCCAGTACCCCCCGTTCATACCGGGAGGGATCTCCCGCTTTCGGCACAGGCAGCCCTTCCTCGATAAAAGCCCAATCCGGCTTTGCCCATACCGGGTTTTCTGTTTTCGACAATACGGTCATCCGGCCTTTCGGCGTTTTGAATACCCAGGTCCGGTTTTCACTCACTAACTTCGTATAGCTTCCCGAAGAACAAAACCCTTCCCGTAAAAGCACTCCTTTGCGGTCATATAAATAAAACCGGTTACGTGTCGTATTAATTATAATATAAGGAGCGTGAGGCAAATAATGATCCAATTTCCGGTCAAGCAATGCCACATTATTCTTCAACTGTCTCATTTTTTTCTTCACACGACTCTTATTCAATAAAGCAGAATCAACAGTTACCGATTTCAACGAATCTCTTCCTGCCTCCTGAAAAGCAGGAGCAATATATAACGGTAGCAAAAGAATCAACAGAACCAGAACCGACATCCAGGAAAAACCTATAATCTTCAGTTTCACAGACATTCCTGAACGAACAGTGCCCTCTTCCTTCATCAATTCATTTTCAATCATAAACTATAATTTTTAAGAGCCTCATCCAAGGTTTTCGTACTTCCGACAATAACTACCGGAACTCCTTGCCGTACTTTTTCATACAATACATCCATATCTTTATCTTCCAAAGCAACACATCCTTCTGTCCAATAGGCATGCCGTCCCCCCTTCCCATGAATTTCGATCAGACCTCCGATACGGGCTTTCTGTGGTAAGACACCCTCTTCTTTCTTACGCCGGAATTCCAAACGATCCTGTGCATTCGGATAGTCCAGCAATAAAGCTTTATAATAATGAGTCATCCGGCCCTGCATTTTTCTCACAACCCGGTAATTCCCTTCCGGTGTCGCATAATCCCCCTCTTGCTGCTTATCTCCCAACCAATTCCTTCCGAATTCTGCTTTAAAAGAATATTTTTTTTCTCCTTTATAATACAAATGACAATAAGCGGGAAGTTTTTCTACCAGAATGACAAACGCCTTATTTTTCCGGGAATATTCAATAGCGTTTCCGGCCTCTTTACGCCAAACGGGTAACTTTTCAAAATAATTCACCAACTTCTTACGGGCAACACAATAAGCACTTTGAATCAGATGCACAGCTTCTTCTCCCTTCTCCCTGCCTCCGGCATAATCTCCTTTTTCAAAAGCCATCTCAGCAGCATTCAGCAACATCTTCCCTCGGGCATGCTGCTTCCTGGTCTCCGTTTCCAAAGGCAGTACGGCAAACAAAGCTTCAAACTCCTTCATTTCGAAACGGAGCCCGTCGATCTTTTCCCGTAACACCGCTTTTAAGTTCTTCCGGCCTGCTTCCGCTTTCCGAATGGCAGCATTCGCCTTGCTGCAAGCCCGGACAACCAAAGTATCGACCTCCTTATAACTTCGCAGTACCATCCATTTTTCATTCTCCCCCTTCCAAACCGTCATCGCCGATTCATATAATTTGCAAGCCTCCTCATATACCTGCGGACAATAAAAAGCAGCCTCCAATTCACGGGCTTTTGAAAGTAAGCCTCTCACCTCCTCCATTTCCTTCACCGGAGGCTTTTCTACCATACATACAGACACAAGAATACATCCTGCAACGAGCAGTACCATCACAATTCCCCACCTTTTTATAAAACGCTTGCTCTCCACGCCAGATTCATTTATTCACCTATCTTAAAATCCTGCCATACACCGGGTCTTCCAATAACAAGCATCCGGAAAGCCTTGCCTCGTCATTCCTTTTTCACTTAAAAGCGAATCGTATGACAATCTTTTATCCCTTTTTGTTTCCGAAACAAAATTTCGGAGAAGCCAGGAATGATTGTCACGGAATGATGGCCGGTAGACTTTCCGGATGTCTCTAAATGACCGGAATCTGATTATTTCCGATTTTTCTTGGCAATAGCTTCTGTCAATTCCGTATTAATGTCGGTCACTGACTTCTGAGCTGCATTCAATTTGTCAAGTGCTTCGGCATAATTCACATCACCGGCTAAAGCAGTTTCGATTTCAGAAACACCGGCTGTAATGACATTCAATTCATTCGTCATTTGCTCCAGAGCTGCTTTTCCTTCTTTTCCTTTCGGTGCTTTCTTCAACAAAGCCTTTGTTGTTTCCAGATCGTTCTTCACAGTAGCAATCATTGCTTCAGCTTCAGCCTTTACGGCTTCTCTCTTAGCAGGCACGGCCTGTGCAACACGTTCTGCCTGAGCAGTCAAAGTATCCAATTTAGCTTTGAGAGCATCAAAATCCTTAAGGAAATTTGAATTTTCAGCTTCAATTCCCTGAATTACAGAATTCAAAGAATCTTCCAAAGCTTTATACTCAGGAGCCATATAAACGTCAGCCTGAGCAGTTTTGGCTGCAACTACCGCTGCTTTAGCAGCATCAATGCTTTCCTGTGGCATTTTACCGCAACTTGATACAACAAATGCCGTCATTACGACAGCAACAGCCAGAAATAATCTGTTTTTCATTTTGTTTAAAAACTTTTAGTATGACTTTTTGTTTTCTCACTAGGGTACCCGAAACTAGTTCCGTTCACCCGAGAAAATCTGTGCGAAAATACACCTTTTTTCAATACATTTTTCTTTATTACTTAAAAAAATCACAAAATGCATAAAAAAAGTACACAAACGTTATAAATTTAATTTTCAAAAACTTACAAGCTCAGTCTCTCTTGTTTTTTCATACACCCCACCTAATCGAATAAAACATAACTAAAACATTGTCAAAACCGACAACATTCTATTTATACCCGACATAAAGACTGGCAACACCAAAAGTCAATCTCTTCTGAAAAGTTCTTTTAAAACCGCAAACAGACAATATCTGTAAAAAATCATTACCCTGCGGAAAACGGGATACCGACTCCGGCAAATAGACATAAGCCCCCTTATTACCGGATATCCAACCTCCGACTAGCGGCAAAATATGCCTAAAATAAAAACGGTACAACTGACGCATCGGAAAATACCGGGGCATGGAAAATTCCAGAATAACAACTTTTCCTTCCTGCTTCAACACCCGGTACATTTCTTTTAAACCGATTTCCAGATGTTCAAAATTACGTACCCCGAATGCCACCGTCACCGCATCAAAAGTCTCATCGGCAAACTCCATCCGCTCGCTATCCCCATATCGCAAATCGATTTTTGCAGCTAAACCGGCAGCCTCAACTTTCTTCCGACCGATTTCCAGCATTTTTTCCGAAATATCGATACCGATGATCCGGGAAACTCCGGCCTGCGAAGCTGCTATCGAAAAGTCTCCCGTACCACAAGCGACATCCAATAATTTACCTTTATCGTTTCCCTGTAAACACCGGATGGCTTTACGCCTCCACTTTTTATCGATATTCAAGGACAAAAAATGATTTAAACGATCATAACTCGGTGCTATATCGTTAAAAATCCCCTGCACAGCCTCTTTTTTCGCCATACTGTAAAAATCATTTTCATTTACCGGAAATCAGTCCTAACCTGAAATCCGGATCATTTACCTACCGCAAATTATTCCGGCAATTTTCCTTCTAAAGCGTTCTTGACAACTACAATGGCTTCTTCCAAACCTTCCTTAAATTTTTCAAAGTCTTCTTTATACAAAAAAAGCTTATGCTTGGAGAAACTTACATTTCCCAATTCATCATAACTCTTTTTGCTCTCTGTAATCGTCAAATAATAATCGTTATTACGGGTTGCTCTGACATCCATAAAGTAAGTCCTTTTCCCCGCTTTCACCACTTTTGAATACACTTCTTCCCGATCCCCGCCGGTTTCGGTAAAATCATCATTTCCGTATCTTTCCATAACACCAGAATTTAATTTATGTTCAAATGTAGAAAAAAGCTTATGAAACTGAATCTATTTTTAAGTTTTTTTTCAGAAAAAAGGTGTACCGGCTTTCAGATAAAACTTTAAATTTGTATAGATAGACACAAACATCAAACCATTATTTAAACATTACCATGCTGGTTAAACTATTCATTATCGTACTTATTTTAGTCGGTCTTTCGTTAGTCGCACTAAGTATCGGTATTCTTCTTAAACGGGGATTTCCTGAAACTCATATCGGCCGGAACCGGCGCATAAAAGAAAAAGGCATCCACTGTGCCAATACAACCGATGCCAACGAACGCCGGGACTATAAACCGATAGAAATTGAAGATGAAAAAGAAGAAAAATAAAAACCGATTGTAAATCAAGCAGAACTCTGATTTTATTCCGGATAAACCCGGTTTTTATCCGTCATAACTTCCAACACCTCACTTACATAACGGGCAGACTCATAACGGGCCATAGGCAGATCGTGCAACAAATAATTACCGCAATCCCGGGGAGCAGCACCCGGTACTTCTCCTTCAAAATCCCGGACAAACCGGAAAGTTTCCAACATCACGCCCTCAATATCCTGAGGTTGCAGGTCTCCCTTCATCAACAGGTAATTTCCGGTAGCACATCCCATCGGTCCCCAATAGACAACCTTGTCTCCCCATTCTTTATGATTACGTAAAAACGTAGCAGCCAAATGCTCAATCGTATGAAGAGCCCCTGCGCCAAGAGCAGGTTCACGATTCGGTTCTTTCATCCGGATGTCGAAAGTCGTAACCACCTCATCTCCGATATAATCCTTACGGGATACATATATGCCTCTCAATAAAGCTTCATGATTGATGCTAAAACTAGGTATCTTATTCATAATTATTTATATTAAAATTTTGCTCTCCACCTGCCATACTGTTTTTACTGACATTTTACAGGCAAAGATAATTTTTTATCTCAACTATATTTTCAATAGCAGTTGCCGGAACACCTGAAAAGACTCCCGGGGGGCCATCGTCCAGAAATTACGGTATTGCTCCTCATGCTCCTTTACCCCCGGAGTATCGCTGATTACCCGGAAACTCAAAAACGGCACATCATACATATAACACACCTGAGCAATAGAAGCCGACTCCATATCGACAGCCAGTCCCGCAGGAAATTTTACCTTAATCCCCTCCAACTCCTCCCGGTCGGTAATAAAACGGTCTCCTGTACAAATCATCCCCCCGACCAGCCGGACATCCGTCTTAAGTTGCATAGCCAAACGGTATAAATGCGGATCGGCCAGATACCAAGCCGGCATCCCCTGTATTTGTCCGTACTCATTCCCTTCCCCGCACCACACATCGTGATAAACGATTTTCTCTCCCACAACAATATCCATCACATGCAAACCACAGTCTATACCTCCGGCAACCCCGGTATTGATAATGCAATCCGGAGCAAATGTCCGAATCATTTCCAATGCCCCGACAGCAGCACATACTTTACCGATACCGCTTTTTGCCAAAACGATCGACTTATCGCCGATATGTCCTTCCAGAAAAACAATCCCGCTGAGAACCCGTTCTGTTTTAGCCTCCAACAGAGCACTGACCAGTTCAAACTCAGAACTCATTGCCACAATAACGCCTATTTTCATCTTTCCCTGATTATCTGTCAATAGATTACTTTAAAAGAAAGGATTATATCTTTTTTCCGCTCCGATAGTCGTCAATGGGCCATGCCCCGGAATAACCCTCACATCATCGTCCAATACAAACAATTTTGTCTGTATCGACTTCAGCAAAAGCTTCGAATCTCCTCCCGGCAAATCGGTTCTCCCGATACTTCCCGCAAACAAGGCATCTCCACTGATCAATAATTTATTGCTTTCGCTATAGAAACAAAGTCCCCCGGGAGAATGTCCGGGTACAGCTATCACCTTCAACTCCGAATTACCGAACTTGATCACATCCCCCTCTTTCAGATAAGTTCCGATAGCAGGAGGTTGTGTGATACCGGTAATCCCCAGCATACCAGCATAACTTATCGCACCCCGGTTCAGAAAATCATCCTCCTCACTGGCCTGCGGATCTATCCCATAAGCATCTTTAATGAAATTATTTCCGAGAATATGATCAATATGCAGATGAGTGTCCAATAAACCGACCAGCTTCAATCCCTTACCCCTTACAAAATTTCTGAACTCCTCACGCTCTTCGTCATCAAAACAACCACAATCAATCACAACCGCTTCTCCCGTTTCATCATACAATAAAATTGTATTCTCCTGAAAAGGATTGTTCACAAAAATCTTTACTTCCATACTCCCATTTAGATTAATTACAGGAACAAAAGTATAAAATTATCACGTGTTCCAAATCGAAAAGATAAACTTTAGACTTTAAATTAGGTTGTAAAATCAAAAAAATTACTGTGTCAAAGTATACCTTACACTCAATCCGAAATTGGTATTCGTTGTCGGGAAAGACAACGACACATAAGGTGTATTCACCACCCTATCATAAAACAAACGCAAATTCAATCGGTTATTAAAAGTATAATCGGCAGAAACCTTAATACTCTTCACCTCTTGTCCGGCCGTCAGCTGGTCCACACTTTCCGATATACGACGGATAATCGTATTGTTACGACGGATCGAATAATCAAACTGAACGTTAATATCGTTATTCAATTGCCTGTTTTTAAAGAAAATAGGCAAATTACCGAAACGATATCCCACCCCGACAACCACCTCATTGCTGGAAGTTTCGGAAAGCTGGGCATTGACCAAACTCAAACTGACGTCCCTTCTGCGGTTGATATCGAAACGGGTCGTCAGGTTATTAACCCACACCATATCCATACTGATCAGGGGATTAAACTGCTCGTTAATCGATACCGTATTTACATCGAACAGAGCCATCCAGTTTCCCTGCACATCCATCGCATCTTCTGCATATTTCAGGTTAGAGGCAAACGATCCGATATTGTATTTACAAGTATAGGTATGATTCAGATTAAATGAACGGAACACCTTTTTCATAAAAGGAATATCCATCAGCCCGGTATAGGAAACCCGCCAGTTCGGGCGCATTGCCATAATCTTCGGGATCAGTCCGGAATAATCCCCTACTCCGTATGCCCGGTTAAAAGAGGTAATCAATACTTCCTGAGAAGTTGCTCCGTATCCGTTATAAAAACCGGTTTTCTTACCGTTGACTTCGATAGCTTCGTCTTCAAATGCTTTTCCATAACGCTTCATCGCCATTTCTTTCGATACTTTTTTCCGGTTCTCCAAAAACTCGTTATATACCTCGGCCGAAGCTGAAACGTCATTTCCGACCTTATAAAAAGCAGAATTCAACCCAACGACCGTCATACTGAAATTACCCGCTATCATTTTATTGACAGATGAAAACTTATCCCCGTCATAAATCAGATATTCACTCGTATTGCGGGAGCGCGTACGACTGGCCGTTAAATTAATCCTCAATTTTTTTATCGGTTCAAACAACGCACGTACATATATACTCTGAGAGAAATTCATCAGATAAGGCTCGTTCAGGGTCGTATCGGTAGTGATCCATCCTTTTTCCGCTGCCCGTATACCGAATTGTTCGCTCTGTCCTCCGAAAAGGAATTTAAATCCGGGAGCAGAAGTTCCGTTATATCTCTCCTGCCCCAGGAATCTGGCCTCCGGCAGAAATCCCGGCAAAGTAGTTCCCCGGTCTTCCGAATAAGCAATATTGACACTCTTAATACCGGTAATGAGTCCCACGAAAAATCGTCCCACAGCTCTCATCGGACTCTCAGTCTGACGGACAACTCCCGTTACATTTATCTTTGCCAGATTCATATTCTCCGCCGGCCGGATCCTTACCTTATTACGTCCCAGCGATTCATAACCGACTTTTACCGGGGTACCGTCGCTAGCCGTCATCTTCACCTTGATATCACCGGTCTTTAATTTATGCTTGATCACAAATGCACGTCCTTTTTTCAATTCGGAAGCTTCTGTATTGAAATTCACATTCTTACCTCTCTGTCTACGGGGAGCACGGCTCAGATTACGTATAAATTTAGACTTGTTATAAAGACTTGTCAATGAAAGATCCCCGCTCAACTGCAGCGAATTGGCATTCTGGATAACATTCCCGTGCCGCGTCGAATCATCTGTTATGGCTCCTGCCTGCCAATCATAACGGGTAGAATACATAGCCTGCATCGAAGTCCAGTCTAATCCCGGTAATTTATTAATAGGCACAGTATAACGTACACTAAAATCGTGGTTATAATTGACCGGACGTCCTCCGTCCAGAATATTATTCAAAACCGTATCCCTCCACTGCTTATAACGGTCGGGATCGCGCTGCTTATCGACAATTCCCTGCGGCTCATCAATACGCGCCTGTGTCGTAGCCCGGAAATCCACACTCAGATTACGGGTCAGATTAAACTTAAACGCATAATCCCGGGTCCACATAAAATCCTTATCTACCGTCGGCTCTATCAATAAATTAGGATTATCCAGATTCTTCAGTTTGATTTCCCGGTAATTGCGGGTAATATCCGAAGTAATAGACACCATCGAAGGCATATAATAAAAATTGAAATCTTTCAATAATTTCAAATAAGGCGAATTAAGCGACTTCGACTTCTTAAACGGTTCCACAATAGGAGGCATCCCATTGTATACATAACTGATTAATCCCCGGTAATTCTTTTCCAAATCCCGTTCTGTATTCACGTTATGTGCATTAGCCTTATTATAGGAAAACGTCAGATTCAGATTGGAAATATCGAAAAGCCGCGACTTTCCGTCTTTACTTTCAATTCCGACATTCGTAAAATTAAGGCTTTTCCGCATCATATAATCTTCCGCATTGCGTTTTATAGAATCGCGCACATGCTTACTCTCCGCATTATTCAAGGAGATATCCAAGGGAATATCCGTATCCAGCGGATCGTATTCCGGTAAAGTCGTCTGACGTGAATAAGCGTAGTACATCGGCAAACGAATCCGCCAACGCTCCGGAAAAAACTTACCGATCTCCACATTCGTCGAAAAATCGATAGACCTGTAATCTTCACGGCTGATTTCACTGGCATGTTGCTCAATACTTCCGAATCCCGGCGTAATACGGCTTCCCGCAAAAGTAACCGTTGCCACATCGGCTAATTTAGCTGTCATACGCACATTGGCAGCCCATCCCCCTTTGTTATCGAAATCCGACAAACGCAATTCATTCACCCAAACCTCAGCAGAACGGGCTCCTTTCGTTACATACGTACTTCGCGGATTACGGATTCCGATCATAATCGTCCTTATATCCGCCAGACTCGGTTTACCTTTGACCTTGACAATGTGTTTCAGCATTTCAGCTTCCACATCCGCTCCCAAATCAGCAACAGACATCTCATACACCTCAGTGAGGTCAACCTCCTTACCTACGGCCCGGGCTGCTGCATTCCGCTTTTGCTTGATCGTCTGTAAAAAACGCAGCGGCAACTGAATTTTATTCTCCGCCGGCCATACCGCCAGCCTTCCCCGTTCGTCATCGGTATAGAACCCCGGAGGGGTAAGCTTTAACGGTATTTCATATTCATAATAATTATTGACATTATCTCCCCCCATGCGCAAAAACAAAGTCAATTCCTCATCATCCAAAGGATAACCTTGTATCGCTTCTGCGTGTACATCCATCAGCAACGTCTTATACCGCAACATATCATGACTTACATTCTTATAAACACCCCGGGCATCCCCCTCTTCCAGGTCCATGACTTTCAACAGCATAGCCTGCTCGTTCAATTCCCGTAATTGCGGGTTCGTCGCATCTACCACTCGTTGAATTCCCTGAGGCATCACATAATTAACCGGTGTTTTGCTGGCATTTTCTTCCAGATTCACGACCGATACATCAAAAACAGTCTGGTCAGACGTCACTAAATTATCATCGTCAATCTGAGATTCGTATTTACGCCAATTATCCCTTACCAAATCCAGACTGGCCAAACGCAAAACAACACTATCCTGAAACCCTTTCAGAATCATACGCATAAACCGGATCGACTTGAAATCACTGATACTTCCGTACGAAGTCCGGTTAGAAGTATTGATCGGTATTTTAATCTGATACCAGTTTACTTTTCCCTGAGTCCCATTAGGCAAATCCACATCAGCCTCCGTAATACTCGTAATAAAATTCTCTCCGACCTTCATTCCCTGCGGGGTAAGTTTCAACTTATAACGGAAAAAAGCTTCGGTTTCATTCAACGTGTTATCGCCGTTAATATCCTCTACATCCGGCAGATTTGTCGCTGCCGTAGGATAGGATTCCGGCGACATATCTGCCGTAGGCGAGTTTCCCTCGGTATTGTTGTATCTTTTATAACGCTCCAGAATAGAAGTCTCACGGGCATCGAAATCCGACCCCCGGAAAAAATGATAATTATCTCCGGAAGGATCATCGTATGCCTGACGGTACATCTCCGAATTTTCCCCAAACTGCTGACGAATTCGTTCTAAATAACCCGAAAAATAACTCCGCTCATCCTCATCGCTCAACCCGTCCAGGCCGACATCCTGAAAACGCCGTGCCTGTGTGTTATTGTCAAAACCGTTGACAATGGATTGTACGGTAGGTACACGCCCCCATTTCGTCGAATCTACATTTATCACATTGGCACTCGTAGGCAAACCGTTCTCAAAAGACTTTCTCCCATCCCGCAAAATATCCTCCGATACATTCCCCAAATCGATATATACCTCTCCTCCTTTATGATCTGCATTATACACAAAAGGATCCATCAGCCACATCTCGATATACTGTACGTTCGCCGCTTCAAAATCATTGGTATATACAGCCCTCATCATTCCTCCCCAACGGGTTTCCGGGTCTTTCAATTTACCGTTCTTATCGGTTCCCCGTGAATAACGGGTCGGTTCCACTTCAAAATTGTACGGTCCCCTTTCCTCCGGATAATAGGCAACGGACAAAGCCGGAACAATATTCACATCCCCGACTGCAATGTCTTTATTCGGAAAAATCTCCGTCTGCCGGATCTCACGTACAAAATGGTTCGAACGTTGTTCTTTATCGGCCCGGATATGTCCCGGCGTAGCCGTCGACATCCGGTAAAATATCGGATCAACTACATACCAGGCCATTTTGGCCCGATTAAAACCGTATTCGATCTGATTGGAAAGCTGCCCTTCCGGAAACTCCTCGTCCTGGGGTACGGAAGACAATTTCCATTGTGTTACCGCCTTCATATCGATAGCGATCTTACTGCCTTCAAAATCGTCGATATAAGCATTTCCTCCCGCCCCTTTGTTCGTCCCCGGCTGGAATTTCGCAAACTCAGCATCTATACTCAAATGCGATTTGGCCTTCGTATTGATAAAAGGCAATTTATCGACCAACGTCGTCAAAAGTCCCGATTCCGTATTGTAAGAAGCATTTAATCCCCATATCGTATTCGAAATCGGCTCATCACCGATATTCACCTTATGAGTGAGCGGCTTTTCGCTCATATGCATAATAGTAGCCCCGATATTGAACTTATCGTTAAACTTATAATCCAGATGAGTACCGATCAGGGTCTTCGTCTGCATACCGAACATCGAGCGATTCTCACTTTTTACCGTGATCGGAGTACCGGCCTCCAGTAAAGACTGGTTGATAATCTTCACGGTTCCCATTGTATAATCGACAATATAATCGATATTTTCCAACAACTCGACACCTCCTGCTACAACCTTTACCGATCCCTGCGGTATATCCCCGCCGCCGAGTGAAATTTCAGAGGACGTCGAAGACTTATAACTCCCCTTTAAATAATATTTATTCTTTTCCGACTTTTTCTCGGCATCGCTCTGAGTCATCGTATACAACTCCTCAAAGACATATTGATTCGCAGCACTATTATTGTTGATCTTCTTCCGCAAATAGGAACCGAAAGGCTCTAATACCGGAAAAACAATCCGTCCTTTACTGGAATATACCGTCACTCCCTCTATATAGTCAAAACGTCCGTCAGGAATCGCATCCAATTGGGAATTCAACCGGTCCAGATTCAATACCGACAATAAAATTTTATTATTAATATCCCCGGCCGGTAAGTAATTCACTTTCGTTCCCGCCTTATCATTCTGATACAGAACATCCAGCACAAACTCATCGGCACTTAAATTATAGCTACCGATATTATAAACATTCTTCATCATCAAGTCCCAGGTCGGCATTGCCGGACTTTGAGTCGTACTGCGCAACATCTTGACGATAAGAGTGGAAGGAGCAGCAAGCGCATTCGAGGTCAGTTCACCGACCGTATATATTTGCCCCCTTACCGTATATTCGTAGGCAACAGCCAGCACCTCATCGGCATTCAGAGCCTGATTCAATGAAATATAACCCAGTTTGTCATTCAGTATGTATTCAGAAGCATCCAGCAAACGGGCATTTTCTACTTTTTCATAATCTTTTCCCGAAGCAAATCCCGGAGCCAATGGAGCCAATGTATTCGTAACCTGGTTAATATCCCGGATACCGGAATATTGTCCGTCCATTTTACTGTACAAATTATTCGTTTGATTATCCGGATAAATACTTCCCCCGGCTTGAAACAAAGGATTTGAAATATTCCGGGCACTCTCGGCCAAATCCACGAATGCAACAATATTCCGGGCCTGCTCAAACCGGGAACTTTTATTGGTAACCCATACCTCTACTTTAGTGATCGTAACCCCACTGTTGACGATCGGCAGTTTTGCCAGAGCCGCATCATAGGTATCCCGGAAATATTTCGACAAAAAGAAGTGCTTATTAGCCTCATAATTATGGGCAGACACCTCAAATTCCTGCTTCTGCGCCCCTTTATCCAAAGTGACCATATTCGATTCGCTCTTCTGTTGCGTGAATATAGAAGACATCGTCAATTTACCGAATTGCAAATCCGTACGGAATCCCCAGAGATTTTGGCCTCCCGTAATCAATGTCCCCGGTAAAGGCAAAGACACATTACCCGCTTCCACTTTTTTGACAATATCATCCTCCTTCCCTTCGTAATTCAACTTCAACATATTCTCATAATCGAAAGTCGCCTCCGTATTGTAACTCCAGTCCAGATTAATCAGGTCGCCGATATTACCGTTTATGTTAAACTGAATTTTCTCATCAAAATCCAAGGTCGTGGTCTTCCTCAAATCAATGGGTAAAGTCGGATTATCTACTTTGTTGATCTTCGCTCCCAAAGTCAGTTCTACCGATCCCTGTACATTAATTTTTACCTTATCTTTTCCAAAAATAGGGTTCAGAATTTTATCCAGGAATTGTAAATGAGATACCAGTTCTTTAAAATCATATTTATTGCCTTGTTGAATTTGCCGACGATTATACTCGTATAAAGAATTTTTTGTCTGCAAATTAACATATTCATCCAACGTCAAAGAATAAGGGCGCGAATATTCATACTTATCCCCGATCAACGTCATAACCACATAACGCTTGGTTGTAGGATCATAAACCACCGTATCCCTTACGTTGGAAGGTTTTTTTAAAAACAAAGAAGAAGGAGGGACATTCCGGCGGATTTCATTATCCGCACTTTCCCGGATGGGAAACTGTAACGTATCGCGACCTGTTGCCGGATATTCCGGGTATGGCATCCCCTCTACCGGCAAAAACATCGTTTTCCCGGAAACAGCAAACAACATCCCGAACAGGACAAATAAGAACACCACCAAAAATCGCATACATCCCAAGATCATTGAACATTGGAAATAAAAAAACAACCCGGTTTCTCCATTCCAACCTTCCTTATTACACACCCTAAAGCCAGACTATAGCTGCTTTAAAGCCAACTTTATCAGCTCTTCAACCGTCCTATTGCCACCTCCTGCAACAATTTTATCCAACACTTTCGACGCCTGAGCCTTAACAAATCCTAACATAACTAAAGCCGCCAAAGCTTCCTCTTTCACCGCTCCCGATGCAAAAACAAAGCTTTCAGCAGCCCCGCTCGTACCTACTTTATCTTTCAACTCGATAATAACCCGTTGAGCTGTTTTCGTCCCGATTCCTTTCACTCTCCGAATCGCTTCATCATTCCCGGTCCGAATCGCCCCGACAATTTCATCCACCGTCATCGAACTCAACATCACATTTGCCGTATTCGCACCAATCCCGGATACGGATATCAGTTGCCGGAACAACACACGTTCCTCCTTGCTGTAAAAACCATACAGCAAATGCGCATCTTCACGCACAATCAGATGCACGTACAAACACACCTCTTTTTCCGCAGAAATTTTAGAATATGTATTAACGGAGATATTCAGCCAATATCCGACTCCTCCACAATCAACAACGGCATATGTCGGGCCCGCCTCCACGAGTGCCCCTTTTATATATTCGTACATAATTATTTAAAGCCAATAATTTTTCGAACGTCGCGAATGGTTTTATCTGCACTGCAATGCGCCCTCTCTGCTCCTTCTGCTGCAACTCTGTCCATATAGGCCACATCCGAAGAAATCTCTAAAATCCGCTCCCGGATCGGTGTCGTGAACACAATAATATCTTCGGCCAATTGTTTCTTCAGATCACCGTAACGAATTTCACAAGCATTGTACTTATCGTTAAAGTAATCATATGTATCGGCAGAAGAAACGATCTTCAACATTTTAAACAAATTTTCTATCGCTTCGGGCTTTGCACTGTTCGGCACCGTCGGACCGCTATCCGTAACGGCCTTCATCACCTTTTTACGAATCACAGCCGGCTCGTCCAACAAATAAATAGCATTGCCTTCCGACTTCCCCATTTTTCCGGAACCGTCTAATCCGGGAACTTTAACAGCTTCACCACCGAAAGAATAAGACTGAGGCTCCTTAAAATAATCTACCTCATAAATCGTATTAAAACGACGGGCAAATTTCCTGGCCATCTCCATATTCTGTTCCTGATCCTTTCCTACCGGCACCTTGTCCGCATTGTGTATGAGAATATCTGCCGCCATCAGGGTCGGATAGGTCAGTAAACCGGCATTTACATTATCCGGTTGCTTACGAGCCTTCTCCTTGAAAGAAGTAACACGCTCCAATTCGCCCAAATAAGCATTCATATTCAGGTACAGATATAATTCCAGAATCTCTTTCACGTCACTCTGCAAATATATCGCAGACTTTTGAGGATCGATGCCGCAAGCCAGATATTCTGCCAATATTTTCCGGACATTGTTCATAACATCTCCCGGATGGGGATGGGTCGTCAATGAATGCCAGTCAGCAATAAAGAAAAAACAGTTATATTCATCTTGAAGCCGTAAAAAATTCTTCACTGCTCCGAAATAATTTCCCAAATGTAAATTTCCTGTCGGACGTATTCCGCTTACTACTATCTCCATATTTTAACACTTTTATATGAAATTGCACACAAAGATAGTCTTTTATTTAACTTGACTAAATTTGAGTAGCGATTAATGTTTGAATTTAACAGTTATTCAGAGGATTTGTGTTTTGCCCACCGGATAAATTCATCAAAAACGGATATTTTTCTCCTATTTTTAACACATTTACAATTAAACATTAAAAAAAATTAAGAATTTGTTATGGTTGTTATGTTTTTTTCCTACATTTGACGCGCTAAAGTCTAATTAAAATTTCAATAAATGGAAGGATACGAAAGAAAAGATGGAATGGAAACGAGTGATCGGGAAGAAATCTATTCTAAGGCAGTGCGAGCAGGGAAAAGAACTTATTTTTTCGACGTAAAAGCAACACGTAACAACGACTATTACCTGACGATTACGGAAAGCAAAAAGAAATTCGATGATAATGGCACACAGAATTTCGAAAAACACAAAATTTTCTTATACAAAGAAGATTTTGAAAAGTTCAGTGAAGGACTTGATGAAGTAGTTAAATACATCAAGGCTGCTATCGGAGGAGAAATCCCGACTACAAAAACTACCGAATCTGCAAAGAGTGAATTTGACGTAGATTTCGATCAAATTTAATTAAACGTACCGACAGATGCTATAAAAAAGATGCTTGTTATCAGGCATCTTTTTCATTTTTCAGACCAATAATATCCCGAATCACCACCGAAGCGGCAAAACAACCGAAAAGCGGGGGCATATAAGAAATTGTCCCGACATTTGATTTTTTATTCTGCCCTTCTGCCAGTACGATAGCTTCCGGGTCCGTAAATTCCGAAGAAAATACCACCTTTACTCCTTTATATACGCCCAGTTTATGCAACCTCTTCCGTAGCATCCTGGCTAAATTGCAATTATAGCTCCTGGAAATATCGGCTACGGTAATCCGGGACGGATCCAATTTTCCCCCGGCCCCCATCGAACTTACAACCGGAAGTCCCAATTGCAAACTATGGTAAATTAAAAATATCTTGGGTGCCAAAGTATCGATAGCATCTATTACATAATCATAAGCAGCAGCTCTCAGCAAATCAATCATCCCCTCGTCCCGGATAAAATCATTGATGACATGTAACTTGATTTCCGGATTGATATCCCTGAAACGGGCTGCCATCAACTCGGCTTTCGGTAAACCCACCGTACTATCCAATGCCGGTAATTGCCGGTTTTTGTTAGTCATTTCTACCACATCTCCGTCTACAATAGTCATCTCTCCGATACCTGCCCGGCACAACTGCTCGGCTGCATAAGCGCCGACCCCTCCCAATCCGGCTACCAATACATGAGCATTTCTCAATTTCTCCAGTCTTTCCACTCCCAGTAAAAGCTCTGTTCTACTTAACCAATTTATCATATAAAATAAAATTAAAATCGAAAAATTCAAACACCGGAAAAAACGGACAACCAGTTCCGATACATGCATCTGATCAACATATCTAAGGGGATACGAAGTAAATCAGCCACTTTCGCATATACTTCTTCTATCGTGTAATCCGAATCATCGGTTTCTATAAAAAGCTGTTCCAAAGGAATAAAAGGAAGCACTTGCCGGATATTTGACGTTTCAACAAATACCTTTTTTCCGGCAGATATATACAGTCCGTGTTTCAGCAACTCATCCAGAATTTGCCGGTTATTATTATACCCGTGTATAATCCAAGCCTGCCTGGGCCGCATTTTCTTATACACTGCCAATAATTCAGGGAAAGCCTTGACACAATGAATAATCAAAGGTAATTTATAAGTCTCGGAAATACGTACCTCTTCCTCGAATAACTCCGTCTGAGCTGCTATCCCGGTTTCTGAATTACGGTCGAAACCGGCTTCCCCGACAGCAACAATCCGCTTCCGTTCAGCCCATTCTTCAATCCGCTTGACCGGCTCCGACGTTCCGATAAACATAGGGTGTATTCCGGCCGAACACAACTCACCTTCCTCCGCTAGCCGGCCATCGCTAATATCCAGTAAATAGATGTCTTTCCCCCGTTTATGGGTATGAACATCGACATACTTCACCCTTTCCTGCCCCTCTGATTTCATCCGCATATCCGGTTTCAATAGTTCGTTCTCTTCTTCGTCATAATATCCAATATCGTTTTATCGGTCTGCTCCATTCCCGCAGTACCGATAATACCGACATTCCGAATCGTTTGTTCTATATCGTCTTCGATGATACCGTCATTATTTGTCCTGATCCCTTTCATCGACAATAAAGCCGCCTGTACCGCAGCAGATACGCCGGAATACACTTTCAATGCACATCCTTGTTTTGCCCCGTCACACATCATCCCCGTCAAATTCGAACACATCGTTTTGATTGTATTCACGACTTTATCATAATCCCCTCCCATCAAATAAGTAATAGCAGAAGCCGATCCGGTACCCGCTATCAGGATACCGCATAAAGCCGACAAATGCCCCAAATAATAATGAATATGGGCTGCTATAAGATTACTCAAAGCCAATGCCCTCGTCAACTGTTCCCGGGTCGATGCCAACCGTTCCGCTGCAACCACTACCGGTAAAATAACCGTAATTCCCTGATTCCCGCTACCCGAATTCGTCATCACCGGCTTCTCGCATCCATCCATACGGGCATCCGAAGCCGCTGTCGCCTGAATCAGGGCATTGTTCAACAAATCGTCCTCCAAAAGTCCCTTAGCAATATTCTCCTGCAAAGTACGTCCTATCTGCAAACCATAAGCACTCTTCAACCCCTCGTTCGAAATAGCCTTATTCATCTCTGCTCCCTGTAATATAAACTCGATACGGGATATATCTACCGTCTGTATAAAATCCCATATCCGGGCAACACTCAATTCGGGACGTTCCTTTTTATCACATGCATCTACCGTGTACTCCTTTTTAAAGACCGTCTCTCCGTTCTTCTCCACCGACACGATATTCGTATGGGCATGTACGATGACAGTCCGCACCGTATCGTTCCCCTTCCGGCATATCGCTTCTGCATACAGCTTGTCGACGGCATCCTCTTTCATTTTCACGGAAACAGCCCCTTCCGTCACTTTATTTTTTGCGACCTCCAAATTATCACCGACAGATACATCTTTCAACACCTCCAGGCCATACATACTTTTTCCGCATACAGCGCCCAAGGCCGCTGCTATAGGTAAACCCGTCATCCCTGACCCCGGAATCCCGACCCCCATCCCGTTTTTATAAATATTTCCACTCACCCACACCTCAATCTGTTCCGGAACTCCTCCTAATTCCTCCCGACAACGGGCACACGCCAATGCACAGGCTACGGGCTCAGTGCATCCTAAAGCAGGCACGGACTCCTGTCTTAAAATCTCTATAATCTGTTCATCTGTAACCTGATACATATCGTTACTTTTTTATTTTTAATTGTAACAAATTTATTCATTTCTGTTACATTTTGATACAATCAAGCGTATTATTAATATTTTTTAACACTTCGACTCCAGTCAGAAAAAAAGGATAAAAGAGAGATATTTCTACTTTAATTTTCTATCTTCGCACAAAATTTGTCGTTTTATGTATCGGATCATCGTCATATTGCTACTGTGTTCAAACACCATTTTCGGACAGGCCCCCGATTCCGTGAAAATAGAAACTTTACCGGACTTATTTGAAGAATTTATACAAATAAACGACAACGGAGGAACGGTGAATTTCAAGGGAGAAACTGCCGCTAATGATGTGGTAAAGCTCCACATTCGTATGAACCGGGAACAAAAAACAGTGACAGGCTACCGCATTCAGATTTTTTCGGGAAATTCCTATGATTATTCCATTGAACGTCTGCAGCAAATGAAAACAGACTTCGAAACCGAATTCCCGGATATACCGGTATACCTCAACTACTTCGATCCGGATTTTAAAATCCGGGCAGGAAATTTCCGCAACCGTCTGGATTGTATTCCGACGCTGAAACGTATCCGTCGTAAATATCCGTCCAGCTACCCGGTAAAAATGGATATTCCGGTCAGCGATTTGATAAAAGTAAGCCATCCGGAACCTCAAACGCCGGAAGAAGACACCGAAGTAAAATCAATATTTTGATTCATTTGTTGCAACGTTTCGATTTCTTGGCGTAACCGTTGCTGAAACATCCGGTAAGCATCGCTTTCCGGCGAAAAAGGACGGTGGGCTAAACTTTTATTCAATTTATCGACCCGTTTCATCAGAGGTTCTATAGCCGGAGATATCCATGTTTCCTTGAATTTCTCCCATATATACTCCACAGCCAAAGACGATATATGCAACATATCCTCCCCATAAAAACGGTAATCCCGCAATTCATCCATAACGATTTCATAGGCAGGGAAATAATACACCTCAGGAAACTCCTGTACCAGCCTATCTATTGCCAATAAAAGTACAGCTTTACTCAACTGATTGCCATGTGCACCATCCTTCCAATGCCGTATCGGACTTACCGTAAAAACAATCCTCAACTTCGGATTGACTTCACGTAATTGCCGTATCAGCAGTCGATATACACCGACAATCTCTTCAGGGGTAAGGCAAAAACGCTCGAAATCACCCGCAGGAAAACGATGACAATTGGCGACAATCATTCCCCTCTCTTTGTATCGATACACCCAGGCGGTACCGAAAGTCATCAATAATAAATCCGTTTTCTCAAACCCATCGGCCGCCCGTCCCAAGCGCTCGTTGATATGCTCAAGACACAACTCTTTTGTCGGAGCTGAAAAACAACCGTGGTGATACAAACTCACCCATTTATCAGCATTATACAAAAGGTCTTTCTCGGTAAAACGATACTTTTCCAGCATCAACTTCAATACATTTGCTACCGACATCGGATTATAAACAATTCCGCAAGGATTCAACTCTGTCCGAAACCGATAATATTTCAACCGTTGTCCTATGTTCTCAGCAAAACACGAGCCCAGCATACATATCCGGGAATCATAATCCACCCTACTCTGTACGGCCTCTATCTCAACCCTTGTTCGAAATTCCATGATCTTTCAAATCGGTTATATTCAGTATCCTTTTATTCCATTCAGTTTTTCCGTCATTTCCTTTACCCGCTCCGGATACTTTTCCGCTAAATTATACTGTTGGGCAATATCTGCCTCCAGATCATAGAGCCGCGCTCCGACAACTTCACCTCTCCGGTTTGTATATTCCGGAATACAAGCCCAATTCCCTTCCTTCAACCACAAATCGATACCATATCCTTCCAACACCAGACATTCCCGTCCTTCCTCCGCAACTCCCAATAAAGCGTCCAACACATTCATCCCATCTCTTACTTCATAAGGCTGCTCCAGTAAAGCAGCAAAAGAAGGACAGAAATCCAACTGACATACCAAAGCATCCGATGTCGTACCCGCCTTCACCTTCTCCGGCCACCGAACAATCATCGGGATACGTGCTCCTCCCTCATAAGGCGAACATTTCCATCCTGCAAAAGGACCGGCAGGCCGGTGTACTCCGTTTAATTCCTCCGCCATATCTTTATAACCGTCATCCAAAACCGGACCGTTATCGCTGGTAAAAATGACAATGGTATTCTCCGTTAATTTCAATTCATCCAGGTATTTCAAAAATTCCTCCACACAATAATCAGCCTCCAGTATCACATCCCCCCGGGCCCCCAGTTTTGACTTACCGGCAAACATGATATTCGGCAAGCGGGGTACATGCGGCTGATGCAAAGCATAATACAAGAAAAAAGGCTCATCCTTGTGTTTTTTTACATAATTTTTTGCTTCCTCCAAAAATACACTGTACATATCTTCGTCCACCCACAAAGCAGATTTTCCGCCTTTCATATAACCGATACGCGGAATACCGTTGGTAATAGACATATTATGCCCCACACTCGGATGCAACCGGAGAAGTTCCGGATTATCCTTACCCGTCGGCTCCCCTGGGAAATTCATTCTGTAATTCACCTCAATCGGATCATCGGGGTCCAGATTCACAACATCCCCATTCCTTACATACACCGTCGGTACCCTGTCGTTCGTAGCCGCCATAATATAAGAATAATCAAACCCGACATCATTCGGAGAAGGAGCTATATGCTCATTCCAATTCAGATTACCATTTCCCAACCCCAGATGCCATTTGCCGACCACTCCCGTCGCATAGCCGGCCTGTTTCAACATTTTCGGAAAAGTAGGCATATCTTCCTTAATCAACATCGGAGCATCTCCCGGTAATATAGACGCCCCTACCCGCCAGGGATACATCCCCGTCAACATAGCAAAACGGCTGGGAGTACTGGTTGCCGAAGTACAATGTCCGTTCGTCAGACGCAAACCTTCCTCCGCCAAACGATCTATTCCGGGAGTCTGGATCTCTTCTGCCCCATAACAACTGACATCACCATACCCCAGATCATCGGCCATAATGACAATGATATTCGGCCTGTTTTCTCCCTTCTTGGCCTTCCCGGCACAACCGGCCATCAAAGCTGCTAACGGCACTATGCCTAACTTCAATAAATCCATCTTCATATTTTAAGAAGTATCTACTTATTAATCAGATATTTTATTCGAAACCAAATTTGTGTAAAAGTAATTACAAACAACTTAATCACCAAACTTTTTCTTACTTTTTTATTAAAAATGTTTCCAAACGTTAAAACAAAAATTATAACTTTTATCCCGGTTCGTTTCACAAAGTGTATTTTTTCTTATTTTTGCATACTCAAATTCAATGCATGGGATACCTGACGATTATATTAATTGCACTCGGTTTATCGATGGACAGCCTGGCTGTTTGCATCAGCGGTGGTATTTTCATGAAAAAATTCTGTATTCGGAAATCCCTGAAAATGGCTTTTATCATGGGCTTCTTCCAGGGAGGAATGACACTGTTGGGATGGGCACTCGGGAGTAAATTCAGTTCTTACATTTCCGACTTTGACCATTGGATCGCTTTTATCTTATTGGTTTATCTCGGAGGAAAAATGATTTACGAATCCTTTCGGGACGAATCCTCTTCCCTGTCTTCGCTTTCCACCCGGACATTACTCACACTGGGTATCGCAACCAGTATAGATGCTTTGGCTGTCGGAGTCAGCTTTGCATTCCTGAAAACAACCATCCTGTTACCGACTCTGATAATCGCATTTACAACATTTTTCCTTTCCTTGTCCGGTGTTTGTTGCGGTTCCTACTTCGGTAAAATCAAAGGCTTTAACGTCGAATTACTAGGAGGTATCATATTAGTCGGAATCGGGATCAAAATTCTTATCGAGCACACCTGTTTTCAATAAACACTTCAACTGAAATTTACGATTTCTTTCTGCTGTTTCTCCTCCTCAACGAACTATTTGCATTTCGCTTTTAATTTCCTATCTTTGCATTCACATACCTTCTAAATATTTTAGGTCGGACAATTGGGAATTTATCATGGTTTCAACCTGAAATAATTTGGGGCAGACATGGCTTTGACAGCATGAAGAATAGGTATGTAAGCATGTCGGGAGCAGTGAAACGGCCCGTTAATCCCGGACACAAAACTTTAATTGGCGAAAATAATTACGCTCTTGCTGCCTAATCTTTAGAAGATTTTTGGCTTAATTGCTGCTCAAGGAGCGGCGACGAGACATCCCGCCGGTGGTTTCACCTTATTCCGGCCGGCATACGGGGTGCAGTCAATATAAGGTTAGTCTGAGCCCACCTTTGGCGAAAGGCGAAAATTCAAGAGGATAAGCGATGGCTTGGGTGCTTTTTTCCGGACCATCGTCGAAAACCAATAAAAAGCTAAGCATGTAGAAAGCATATGGATTCCGTGTTTGGACCAGGGTTCGATTCCCTGCTGCTCCACCGATTAAAATAAAAGCTACTGAAAAATCAGTAGTTTTTATTTTATTACAACAAACGTAAATTTTTCGTTTCCTTTCCGGTCGCGCTGTTACACAGCAATAACCTGTTTATCATCGAAATTCATTTTTCTTCGGGGATGCTTTGTGGAAAGTATTTTCTTCTGTTTTTCCGCATTCACATGGGTATATATCTGTGTCGTTGCAATAGTGCTATGTCCGAGTAAATTTTGAATATACTTGATATCAACATCCTCTTCCAGCAACAAAGTGGCAAAAGTATGACGGAAGGTATGCGGCGTAATCCTTTTATCGATACGGGCAGCCCGGGCATATTTTTTTATCAGTAATCTCACGGATTGAGGGGCCAAAGGCAACCCCAGGCGATTGACAAAAAATGAAGTCACCGGCTTGAATAACCTGAAATAATTTTTCAACGCTGTCAAAACCTCCCTTTGACAGATTTGAATAATCCGTTCCTTACTCCCCTTCCCGAAAACTTTTACCAAACCGTTTTGAAGATCGATATCGCTACATTTCAAATTACACAATTCCGATACGCGTACTCCGGTCGCAAACAACAATTCCATAACGGCAATATTCCGGACCTGGGCTTTATAAGTATAATTATCCGTGCATGTATTGTTCCGGTGCTCCGTATATACCGACTGAAAAATCTTCCTCACTTCGTCCATCGTCATTACGGCAGGCAAAACATAAGGTTCTTTGAATTTTACCTTCAATTTCCGGAACGGACTGACATATGTCTCATCCTCAAACTCCAGAAAATTCATAATCGCTTTCAAGGAAGCGATCTTACGTTTTACCGTCTTAGGCTTAAAATGGGATATTTCCTGAAAGTAATTCTTAAGCATATCCCGGGTCACTTGTTTAATATCCTCACATGGATTCATATTTTGAATATAACCGATAAACTGCCTTAAATCCGTCGCATAGGCATTCAAAGTTTTATCATTCAGATTTTTCTCATACCGACAATGAAACAAAAATTGATGTATAGAACTATCGGCAAGAACAGCATGTTCATTTGTAAAGATTTGCATATTCATAATTTGTGGATTGTTTTTGAAAAGACAAAATAGACTTTCTTATGAGTTCAAATGTATGAATAAATAAGTGATAACTTAATATTATGGCTACTA
>NZ_DOED01000013.1:0-92603 GCF_003524185.1 Culturomica sp. | reverse complement strand
TAGGATGTCTGTTGCTAATAACTGTGTATGTATCCGGACAAAACTGGAATAAAATATTTAAGGATATATATAAAAATCACTTTCTAGTAAAAGATAATGAATGTGCTATTTATGGTTTTTACAACTTATGGAAAAATTCTGAGTTTTTAAAAAGGATGAAAACTATTTCCATGATTGATACTGTTTTCATTCTCCAAAGAAATAGTATAGAATCATATGCACTATCCTCAACAATTTGGAACCGACAGGATTCTTTAATTGTTTCTTCTGAAGATCAAGGAAAAACATTCAATGTTGAAAATGAATCATCTTTTACAAATTACATGACAAAATTGGTATCTGAATGGAATACAGTAGAAATAAAAAAAGAAGAAATTGAAAATGCTGTACTCTCCAGTGAAATAATTGTAGCCATTCGTATCATTTTTAATAAAAATAAATACAGGATTGATTATTTATTTTTTAATGATTTTTTTAATATTGAACGCGATCGTTGGAAATAATAAGTTTTAATTAAACTAAATAGAAGATGGAAAAAGAAACAATTTAATTATAAAACAGGCAAATAATTACCATATATTGAAGAGTTCCCACATTGGATTTTAATTTTTCAAACAACAAATTAACATCAGTGGATTATTATTGCTAGTAAATTTTTTCGAATAGCACTTTATCCTGTCCCCTGTATATTGTTGAGAAAACGATGATAGCTGCCATTGAACATCACGTAAATCCAACGACGGGCACCCCTACACTGGGTAAGGAATTGGCTGCACAGTGGACAACTCCGGAATTACTGCTTTCAGGCTTGAGTATAGGTGTGGGTGGATGGCAGGGAATAACAAAAGGAGCTGCTAAAATAGATATAAAGCCAGCAGAAAATGTAATAAAAATCTACACAACATGGTATTAATCAAGCAATAACACATGGATTTAAAACTTCTGACATTTTAAAGATTGTTAGAGAAGGGAAAACGGTTGAGGCAGTTGGGCGATTCGGTTCTCAAACACGTTATACATTAGGAGGGAATACCGTTGTTGTAAATGCCCAAGGGAAAGTTATTCGTGTATTTAGTAACGCTCCAGAAACAACCCAAGGACTAAATAAAGGATTTTTTATATCATTTCCATCATCATGAAAACTCTAATTGAAAATATCAATCAAGTTTTAGCCGAATGGGATCCTATAGGTGTCGGCGAATTTACCGCAAAAGATGAATATAAAGGATATATACCACTAATCCTCAAATCTATTCATGATAAGCAATCATTAATGAATTGTTTGACTGATATTTTAGTAAACAATATGGGATTAGACTATAACTCTTCCAACAAATCACATGTTGAAAATATGGAACAAGTATGTAAAAAAATAATACATGTATACCACATGAACAAAACACTGAAATAGCAAAATGGCCAAATTCTCAGAACGTTCCGAATACAATATATTATATTGCAGAGGGTAATCCTATCAAGGGAAGTATATATAAAGCTAGTATTAGAACTATTTTTGGGAATTCCCGCCAGGGAGTATTAACAGATAAATTTATCGCTTTATCACCAACAACAGTATTAAATCATGAAGTTGACCATGCTCTACGCCATAATAATGATCCTAAAGGGCACTGGAAAGATTCAAATACTAAGAATAAAGAGTATAGGACTGAAGAAGAACGGCGGGTTATTACAGGATCAGAGCAACGAACAGCAAAAGTTCTGGGAGAAATAAAAGAAGGTGAAGTGACTCGCACAAATATTAAAGGGATTTTATTTACAACGGAAAATTCAGTTTCAAATAAAGATGTAAATGAAACAACTGTAAAACCTACTAAATCGAAGAAAAAAAATGAAAACGATATTGATAATTAATTTACTATTATTATTACAAGTCGATAGTAAGGATTGCCTGAAAAGCGCAGATAAAATCATTTTAAAATATGCCGGATTTGATTTGGAAACAATAATAGAAATTACTCCACAACATTTTGATGTTGCATTTGTAGATGATTGCTACATTAAAATATATGAAGATTCAATTTATATTAATAAAATTCTCCATTTACTGAAAGAATTAAAAGTACAAGATAGGGACAGTACTTTCGGAATAAATACCCGTGCTAAAATAGAGCTATATAATGCCGACAAGGTATGTAATATTTATTTAGACCAATTTGCAGTCTTAATTAATGGCATCGAATATAAAAATACTCCTGAATTATGCGCAGAATTTGAAAAATTGCAAGCTAAACCGCTAGACGATTAATCCGCTCTTGCCAGTACCCGGGGACGGAGGTAAAGTGCTAATTGCTGGTGAATTTTGCCGAATAAATACAGCCTTACTCATGAGTAGACCGCTTAAAACAGATGGGGACGGGGCATTTGTACACACACTTGCCTTGTCCCCTTGCCTTCCTCACATGAGATTCGCCGGAGATTCGCCTTATTAACTCCGGTACAACTCCGGTACAACTCCGGTATAACTCCGGTATAACTCCGGTACAACTGCGGTGGAGACCGTTCTTATACCGGAGTTATACCGCAGCTGTAGCGTCATAAATATAGCCATAAGTAAACGTATACCGAATACAACTCCCCGCCTGCAAAAGTAAAAAACGACTCTCACAATAAATTCTCTTTTATGACAAATGAAATTCCATATTTGTTTGAAATATAGTTAAAAAATATTATCTTTATCATTATTAATTTACAATCTATGGAAATAATCATCAATATCACAGAGGAAGAATTATCAGCTCCTGAAAGAAATCTCATAAAAGAATGTCTCGGGATAGAGGATGAAACTACATTTACTCATGCCTTATCTAAATTGGCTAAATCCTCTTTTATGGAATATACGAAAATGTTTATTGAAAAAGGACTTCCGACAAGGGCCGATGAGATCAAACAAGAAAGACTCTTTTTTCTGTTAATTCACTATTTCGGTAATCGTTTACCTACAGAAAACGAACTATCGTCTATTTTTCAACTGACACAATCGCAAAGTAAATCATTATTACGGAATACAAAGTCAAGATATAGAACCAAAATTGCAAATTTTATAAAAGCAACTTTATTAACCACATTTCGTTCCTTTGTTCTTAATAAAGAAGCTGACTATTACGAATTCATATGTACCTCTCCTACCATCATTGAAGAATTGAATCTGATAATAAGTCAAAAAGAAGGAGCTTTAGAGGCGATTTCAAAAGTAAAAGGATCAGCTTGCAAATATCAGTGTTCTATCGATACTTACAATTTATTAAACAAAGAGCTTGCATAATCTTATGGCAGAAACTTTATCGGCAGTCAGTGTTTTACTTGTTTTTCTTACAGTTCTTTTGAGTTCAATAGAGCAAAACGTAGAAACGATTTTGTCCAAAAGACCTCAGCAAGAACACAAAGACAAAATGAGAAAGTATAAAAAAAAGATAAAAAACATCTTGTATTTTAAACTTATTCCTGTATTCTTGATTTATACAATCGTATTTTATACTTTGTTACCCAGCACAATTGAAATAATTTCTGTCAGTACTTTTTCCTTCTGGCATTTCGATACATTAAATACAATTTTTGTTTTTGTGGAAGTAGGATTGTTGGGGTTAGTCATATATTCCATAAGTAAAGTCATTACTTTATTTCAAGAACTTTATAAGTAACTCCGGGTAAACATCCGGGGACGGGGTAAATGTACACATATTTGCTTTGTCCCTGTGTGTTCCCGTACCAGAGGATAAGGTGAAGCTATTCCACTGTATTTTTGAAACATTTTTATACTTTTGGGAGTACAAAATTCAATAACTTAAATACAATCGGATGCTATTGCAATTAGCTTTTGTTTTGACTGCTATTATCGTAGGAGCACGCCTGGGAGGTATCGGTCTGGGTGTGATGGGAGGTATAGGCCTGGGGATACTGACCTTTGTTTTCGGACTGCAACCGACCTCTCCCCCTATCGATGTCATGCTGATGATTGTGGCCGTAATTACGGCCGCCTCCTGCATGCAGGCAGCAGGAGGACTCGATCTGATGGTGAAGGTAGCCGAACGTTTGCTCAGAAAACATCCGTCCAGGATCACCCTCCTCAGTCCGCTGGTAACCTACATTTTCACCTTCGTGGCCGGTACAGGGCACGTCGCCTATTCCGTACTTCCGGTTATCGCAGAAGTCGCCCGCGAAACTAAAATCCGTCCGGAACGGCCTTTGGGAATCGCTGTCATTGCTTCACAACAAGCTATCACCGCCAGTCCCATTTCGGCCGCAACAGTAGCTTTACTGGGATTACTGGCCGGTTTCAATATTTCGCTTATCCAGATTCTGATGATTACCATCCCGGCGACTCTGTTCGGCGTACTATTGGGAGCCCTTTACTCGTTACGGGTAGGTAAAGACCTGACAGAAGACCCCGAATACCAACGCCGCTTGAAAGAGGGCCTGCTCAATGACAGTCATTATGAGTTGAAAGATATACACAATAAACACAAAGCATCGCTATCGGTTCTGATATTTATCGTGGCTACAGTTTTCATCGTGATATTCGGTTCTTTCGATACCCTGCGTCCGGCCCACATCATCGACGGAAAAACCGTCATAACCGATATGCCCTCCATTATCGAAATACTGATGCTGTCGGCTGCCGCCCTTATATTGCTTCTGACTAAAACCAACGGACTGAAAGCCGTACAAGGCAGCGTTTTTTCAGCGGGAATGCAGGCTGTGGTTGCTATTTTCGGCATCGCCTGGATGGGCGACACTTTTTTGCAAGGCAATATGACAGCCCTAAAAACTTCCATCGAAGGCATCGTTACTCAAATGCCCTGGCTATTCGGTATCGCCCTGTTCGTCATGTCCATACTGCTCTATAGCCAGGCCGCAACGGTACGGGCCTTTATGCCCCTCGGCCTTGCCCTAGGTATTTCGCCTTATCTGCTGATCGCCATGTTTCCGGCTGTAAACGGCTACTTTTTTATCCCCAACTACCCTACGGTCGTTGCAGCCATTAATTTCGACCGGACGGGTACGACACGCATCGGGAAATACGTCCTCAACCATTCTTTCATGATGCCCGGACTGATAGCAACCATTGTATCAGTGACAACCGGACTCATCCTTGTAAAACTGATATTCTGACAAACAAACTAAACTAATACTACCATGAAAACCTACAGATTCATTCTATTCTTTTTTATCCTTACGGCGCTATCTATAGCGCAAGGAATAGCACAAAAACTCCCTAATATTCATATCCTCGCCACAGGCGGTACGATTGCCGGTACAGGGAGTAGTGCCACCGGCACGGCCTATACTGCCGGACAAGTCGCTATAGCCGACCTGATTGATGCCGTCCCGGAACTGAAAAAAATCGCTAACATTACGGGAGAACAGATTGTCAAGATCGGTTCCCAGGATATGTCCGATGAAGTATGGCTGAAACTGGCTCACTACCTGAATACACTACTCAAGCGTCCGGATGTAGACGGAGTGGTAATTACCCACGGTACCGATACAATGGAAGAGACGGCCTTTTTCCTGAATCTCGTTTTAAAAAGTAACAAACCCGTTGTACTGGTCGGTGCTATGCGCCCTTCTACGTCACTTAGTGCCGACGGTCCGCTGAACCTTTACAATGCCGTCGTTACTGCCGGATCCCCTGAATCTATAGGGAAAGGCGTACTTATCGTTATGAACGGCAGTATCCTCGGAGCACATGCCGCAACCAAAATGAATACCATAAACGTTCAGGCTTTTCAGGCCCCGAATTCCGGCCCTTTGGGTTACGTATTCAACGGCAAGGCAAACTATAATCAAAATACAGACAAGATACATACCATCCAATCCGTTTTCGATGTCTCCGACCTGAATACACTTCCGAAAGTAGGCATCGTCTACAGCTATTCCAATGTCGAACCGGAAGCTTTAAATGCCCTAATCGAACATAACTACGCCGGTATCGTCCACGCCGGAGTCGGCAACGGCAATATCCACAAAAACTTATTCGATAAATTAGCAAATGCCAGCAGCAAAGGTATATTGGTTGTCCGTTCCAGCCGGGTACCTACTGGCCCGACAACACAGGATGCCGAAGTTGACGACACCCGTTACGGTTTTATTGCTTCCCAAGAACTCAATCCCCAAAAGGCCCGCATTCTGTTGATGCTTGCCTTAACCCGAACCAAAGATCCGAAAGTCATACAGACATACTTTAACAACTACTAGACAAAACAGGGCGCGACACAAATCACGCCCTGTTTTATTCGTTAAGGTTCAAAACAGAAATTCAGAAACCAGTACCGCTACTTCGCAAACACAACAACAAATATATAACGGATATCTCCCTGTTTTTACTATTTTTGCCGGCTGTATAAGAAACCGACAGCTTAATAAAATATGAAGACATTTTCAATCCTATATCTTTTTATCGGTACAATCATTGTTTCGCCCGTGATGGCTAATTTTCAAACAGCACAAGATACTCTGCACCCCGAAAAAAGCTTGTATGAAACGATTACGCACATCCGGAAGCAAAATGATTTTTTAAACGTAAAACTCAACACCCGTATGGCCTTTCATTCTGCCATTTCAGGAGGAGATCGGGAGCAATCGGCCTTCCGCATGGATTATCTGCGTCTGGAAGTAACCGGCAATGTCACCGAACGCATTTACTACAAATGGATGCAGCACCTGAACCGAAGCAACAAACCTAATAGTCTGGACAATATGCCTTCCTCCATCGATTGCCTGGGTGTCGGCTTTCATATCACACCTACCCTATCGGCTTTTGCCGGAAAACAATATGCCGATTTCGGAGGATTCGAATACGATGCCGATCCGGCAGAGGTATATTCCTATTCTGACATAGGTGATTATATCACCTGTTTTCTGGTCGGTATCAATCTGTCCTGGTGGTTTACTCCTACTCAGGAAATCAGGTTTCAAATCACAGATGCCCGTTCGGACAAAGCAGAGGAAAATGACGAAATACAGCCCGAAGGCTACAAAACCGCCAAAACTCCATTGGGATACACCATAAATTGGAACGGGAATTTTTTGGATGAAAGACTGACTACCCGCTGTTCTTTTTCCTTATTCCACGAAGGCCGGAAACAAAATATATACTTTCTGGCATTAGCTGCCGCCTGGGAACAGGAGAATTTCAATATGTACATCGACGGTTTATACTCTGTCGAAGAAATCGACAAACTGGGAATCTTATCCGAAATATCCGGTAATGCCGAACAACCGTACAGAGCGACACACAGTGATTATTTCTCATTGGTGAGCCGGCTCAATTACCGTATTTTCCCCAAACTGAATATTTTTGTCAAAGGATCGTACGAAACCGTTTCAGCCCGTTCCGGAACCAATCTGCCAGAACAGGGCAAATACCGTACTTCTTACGGTTACCAGGGGGGAATCGAATATTTCCCCATGAAAGAAAATCTCCGTTTTTACCTTCTCTACCGGGGACGGCAAATCGATTATACCGACCGGGCTATGACGTTCGGTATGAAAAACGAACATCCGCAATACCTGTCTTTGGGATTACTCTATAAAATTCCCATTTACTGATCTATCTATTCAGTTCTGAAATACCCGATCAGTAATCCGCCAGATTAGCAAACATCGGGGTACTGAGGTATTTTTCCGCCCGGTCCGGAAATACGACGACGATATTTCCGGATCCGATCTGTTCTGCCGTACGTAATGCAGCGAGCATAGCCGCACCACTGCTCATTCCTGCAAAAATACCTTCTTTGGCTATTATCTCCCGGGCCATCGCTATCGCTTCCTCGCTTTCGATCATCACCTGTATATCGATACGGGAAGGATCATAGATAGCCGGTACAATGGCCTCCTCCATATTTTTAAGTCCCTGAATATAATGTCCTTTGATCGGATGGGCACAAACCACCTTCAGTTCCGGCTTACAACGTTTCAAAAATTTCGAAAGTCCCATAATCGTACCCGAAGTCCCTAAAGCACATACCAAATAATCGATTTCTCCTTCTGTCTGCTGCCAGATTTCTATGGCAGTATTCTCATAATGCGCCTGATAATTGGCCGCATTGGAAAACTGGTCCGGCATAAAATATTTTTCCGGAGCGGCTGCCACCAATTGACGGGCCTTACGAATAGCTCCGTCAGTTCCTTCTGCTGCCGGAGTAAGAGTTACTTTACCTCCATAAGAACGGATAATTTTCCGGCGTTCTACTGAAACACCTTCACTCATCACAATTTCCACAGGATAACCTTTGATAATACCGATAATAGCCAGTCCTATTCCCGTATTGCCGGAAGTCGGCTCGATAATCGTCTTTCCTTTCGTCAAACGCCCTTCCCGTTCAGCCTGTTCGATCATTTGCAAGGCAATACGGTCTTTTATACTTCCTGTCGGATTAAACCCTTCCAATTTGGCATAGATATTTACCCGGGGATTGGGGCATAATGAATTGATTCTTACCATCGGGGTATTCCCGATAGTATCCAAGATGTTGTTTTTTATCATTGTATAGTTTAGTTAGTATCGCACTGCCGGCAAAGATAAGAGTAATTTCCAAAATCCGTTTTCAGCTAACTGATAAACCACAGGCTTTAATTGCAAATTTACAATTCCGGATTGAATAAATCCAATAACAAACCGGTCTGTCAAGTAATTTTAAATTTACAGTTAAAACATACAACCTGAAGTAAAATATACTGATTCCGGTTATAATTTCCACGAAACTATGGCATATTGTAAGCAAAGTAAGCTATTATTCTTTAAAGTAAGACAGAATCTAAAACCGTTAATCTAAAATCTACAATTAAAATGTACCTTTGTCAATATAAATACCCCAAATCACAGACATCTCCATTCAGGAAGAATAAAGACTTGAAAGAATAAATCAACGGATTCCGTAATATGAATACGCCTCCTATCATACTATCCATTGCCGGTTCCGATCCGTCAGGCGGCGCCGGAATACAGGCCGACATCAAAACAATATCCGCCTTAGGCGGATATGCTACCACAACCATTACAGCCATTACAGTACAAAATACCCAAGGCGTCAGGACTGTAGAATATCTGAAACCTGTACTTGTCAGACAACAGACAGAAGCCGTACTAAGCGACATGAAACCCGCAGCAATCAAAATCGGTATAACGGGAACTGCCGGTATTGTCCAGGCAGTTGCCACCGTTCTCCGACATTACCCTTGCCGCAATGTCATACTCGATCCTGTAATGGTATCTACCAGTGGCCGAACCTTAACCCAACCCGACGCCATCGAAGCCGTTTGTCATGAGTTGTTTCCGCTTTGCTGCCTGGTAACTCCGAATCTGGACGAAGTTTCTCTGCTATTAGACACTCCGGTACGCACTGTTTCTGAAATGAAAACCGCAGCAACAACCCTTTATAACCGTTATGGTTGTGCTTTTCTGGTCAAAGGAGGTCATCTGGAAGGAAACGATACGACGGATGTACTTTACGACGGCACATTACACGTATTCACCAGTCCACGCATCGACACCTCCAATCTCCACGGTACGGGATGTACCCTCTCATCGGCAATCGCCACTTTGTTGGGATACGGCTACACATTGTCCGAAGCTGTCCGGCAGGCCAAAAGATACACAGACAATGCCATTGCTGCTGCCCGTGACTTACACCTCGGCGCGGGAAACGGTCCGCTATGGCATTTCCCGGATACACTAAACAGTAAATGCTTATGAACTTACGCCTGATCATCCTGACAACACCGGATTTCCTGCCTCAGGAAGCAACCGCACTGACAGCCATACTCGATAAGGGCTTCCGTCTTCACCTACGTAAACCGGGATGCAGTGAAAAAGAGCTGGCAGCCCTGATCGAGGAGCTACCGGCCTCACATCGTGCCGGCATCGTTTTACACGATCATTTTACCCTTCAGCAACGGTACGGACTGGCAGGAATACATCTCAACAAGCGTAACCCGGACATACCGGACGGTTATAACGGTTCGATAAGCCGTTCCTGCCATTCACTGGAAGAAATTACCGAATACAAAAAACAAACCGATTACCTCTTTCTCAGTCCTATTTTCAACAGTATTTCCAAACAAGGGTATCGGTCGGAATTTTCAATGGAGCAACTCCGGACTGCTGCCCGCAAAGGCATTATAGATACCAAAATCATTGCACTGGGAGGGATAACGGCCGACAATCTTACGACGGTCCGGACATTGGGATTCGGCGGAGCAGCTCTTTTGGGTGATGTCTGGAACCGTTATCGCTCTCCCGACGACACCGAAGCCTTTCTGCAGCATCTGGATAAGCTGATTCAAACCGTCTCTTAAACAGGCAACAACTCCGTCCCGCCCATTTGGCAGAACAGGGTTGTTGTTTTTCTTGTGTTGAAAATCGTTATTTCTTAAAGCGAGCAATAATCTCATCAGCAACCTTCTTACCCGACATCAGCATACCGCCGAAAATCGGCCCCATACGCGGAGTACCTGACACAGCCGAAGCCGCCATACCGCAAACATAAAGACCGGGATAAATTTCCTTCGTACCGTTTACAACTTCCTCTTCACCTGCAGTTACATCCAGGGAACGTTCACCGATAACACCTCCGGTCTCTGTTGCCAGCTTGATACCGTTTTTACGGGCAACCGTAGAAGCTATTTCACTATCATGTCCCGTACCGTCGATAACGGTTTTAGCCAAAATATTCAACGGATCGACATGCAATCCTTCACGCAAAACAGGCGTCCAGTTTACAACAACCCCACTTACTTTGTTATTCTTAAAAATCACATCTTCAACCGAATAGCAGTTAAAAATCGTAGCCCCGGCATGCACGGCATGATAAAGTAATGAAGAAGTACTTTCAACCGAATCCATAACATAAAGTCCGTCTCCGCATGATTCGTAACGGATTTCAAAATCGCGTACAACCGGCATTGCCTCCTCCTGAATAACAATCTGGTTAAACATCATAGCACCGCCCCACATACCTCCTCCCGGAGCAAGTTTACGGTCGAACTGAGCTACCTTCAAACCGGCCTTGGCCAGATAATAGGCAGCTACGATACCCGACGGCCCTCCGCCGACAATGGCAACATCCAAATCAAGATTTCTCTGTAATTTGTCAAAATAGGTACTTACGATTCCCTGTGATACTCTTGTTTCAATCATCTTTTCAGCTTATTTTATACATGGATTATTATCTACTCCGACAGTCGATTCTGTCTCGGTTTCAGCCGTATATTCACAATCACGCAATTGCCGGCTGATACGCATCGCACAAAAATGAGGTCCGCACATTGTACAGTATTTTCCATTCAGATGGTTGGCTTCACGGTAGTACTGCAAAGCACGCTCCGGATCAAGACTTAAATTAAACTGATCTTTCCACCGAAACTCATAACGAGCCTTACTCAATGCATTATCACGTACATCGGCCCCGGGATGGCCCTTGGCCAAATCTGCCGCATGGGCTGCAATCTTATATGTCACGACTCCCACGCGCACATCCTCCTTCTGAGGCAATGCAAGATGCTCCTTCGGAGTTACATAGCAAAGCATTGCCGTACCGTACCAGCCGATCTGAGCCGCGCCAATGGCGCTCGTTATATGATCATATCCCGGAGCAATATCGGTCACTAACGGTCCGAGGGTATAAAACGGAGCACCATGACATTTCTCAATCTGCCTCTCCATATTCTCCCGTATTTTATGCATCGGCACATGTCCCGGTCCCTCTATAAATGCTTGTACATTCTTTGCCCAAGCCCGTTGCACCAACTCGCCCATCGTATCCAACTCAGCAAACTGAGCCTTGTCGTTGGCGTCGTAAATCGATCCCGGACGTAACCCATCTCCCAGAGACAAAGCCACATCGTATTGTGCACAAATATCACAGATATCATCGAAATGCTCATATAAAAAACTTTCTTTCCGATGCGCCAGACACCATTGGGAAATAATACTACCGCCACGGCTTACCATACCACACAGGCGACTATTGGCGTAACGGATATTTTTCAAACGAATTCCGCAATGGATCGTAAAGTAATCAACCCCCTGTTCACACTGCTCAATCAACGTATCGCGAAACAATTCCCAGGTCAGTTCTTCAGCCTTTCCTCCTACCTTTTCCATTGCCTGATACATCGGCACAGTTCCTACAGGTACCGGGCAGTTACGGATAATCCATTCGCGGGTTTCATGAATATTCCGGCCCGTCGACAAATCCATCAGGGTATCTCCACCCCATTTACAGCTCCAGATCGCCTTCTCGACTTCCTCCTCGATCGTAGACGTCGTTGCCGAATTACCGATATTGGTGTTGATCTTGACAAGAAATTTCGAACCGATAATCATCGGTTCGGCTTCGGGATGATTAATATTGGCCGGCAATACCGCACGACCGGCCGCAATTTCCTGTCGAACAAACTCCGCTGTTATGTATGAGTCGATACCCAACTCCCGGCAATTCATATTCTCACGGATAGCCACATACTCCATTTCAGGCGTAACAATACCCTGCCTGGCATAATACATCTGGGATATCTCCCGCCCTTCTATTGCCCGGTAAGGCAATTGAATATGTTCGAAACGAAGATGATCCAGACTCCTGTCAGCCAGCCTGGCCTTACCGTATTCGGAACTGATCTCCGGCAGACGCTCCACATCGCGCTGCCGGATCCATTCTTCACGCAAACGAGGCAATCCCTTTTTTAAATCAATATCCGTTTCCGGATCGCTATATGCTCCGCTGGTATCATATATATAGACCGGAGTATTTTCGGTCATCACCTGTTCGCCATCCACCACAGTTACCGTCGGGGTCAGCTTTACACGCCGCATGCCGACCCGTAGCTCAGGAAACAAGTTACCGGGCATGTAAATTTTCTCCGAATCGGGATACGTAATTTTAATTTGATCTTTCATAATTATCCGGAATTTATTTTGTCAATTCAATGATTTTTTTCATTTCCGCTACCGGATCGGCTGCACGCAATACACTACCACTTAGAGCAATTCCATTTAATCCGACAGCTTTTAAGGGCGGGATATCTTCGGTTGTAATACCGCCAATTCCGACAATCGGTAATCCGATGCCAACCTCATGCATCCGGCCTAAAATAACTCGATATCCCTCCAATCCGAGCACGGGAGCTAACTTTTGCTTGGTTGTCGTAAACCGAAAAGGGCCACAACCGATATAATCGGCACCGTCCATCGCATGTCGCCGTATGTCTTCAAACGTATTAGCTGTCCCGCCGATACGGAATGCAGTTCCCAAAAACCGCCGGGCTTCCCCCACCGGCATATCCTGCTTACCGAGATGCACCCCGTCGGCTCCAATCTTTTTCACCAATTTCACCCGGTCGTCGATAATAAAAACTGCTCCGTAATCAGAACACAGAGCCTGCGCCTGTCGGGCAACAACTTCTGCTTCCTCCTCCGTCGCCTCTTTCATGCGCAACTGTATCCAGCGGCAACCTCCTTCCAGCGCAATCCGCACAGAATCAAGATAAGTAATCGTATCGGTAAAATGAGTAATAAATTGTACGTCGAACATAAACTCTCTTAAATATGTTATCTATGGAAAGAGAGTGTGCCGCGCACGTTCAGAGAAGTCGGATACTCAAAAAAACTCCCTACGACGGTACTAACCGTATCAGGTTCATCGGGTATAATCTCAGCCTCATGAAAGAGGCACCCCCTTTTTCCGGAAACAAATTAAAACAGAATATTCAAGAAAACAAAGCAATTCCGGACTTTAATTATAAACTTTAAATAGAGAATAAGTCGTGAAGAATCTTTAAGTTATTCTAACTTACTATTTCAGATCAAACATATTATTCTTTTCAGGGAAAATTCGTAAATCCCAAATTTTACATGCAGATAATTTCAGAGCAATAACAGTTCGGGCAGATCGTTCCGGTAACAGGTACAATCACAATTTCATTCGAAAGATATCGGAGACTTGTGCAAAACCGTGTTTTTGAAAAAAATGATGAGCCGAATGGTTATTAACGCCCGATTCCAGATAACAGTTGCGGATCCCGCGTTCCCGGAAATTCTCTACAGCTTTTTCCAGCAACTGCTCCCCGATACGTTTTCCCCGGGCATCCGGAGCAACAGCCATATCGAAAATTACACCATAAGGTTCTGCCCCGTCTTCCATAACACCGAATATGATAAATCCGGTCAAAATACCGTTGTCTTCATACAACAACACGGTATTGGAGGGATCCGCTGTCTGCCTGTCTAGGTATTGCAGCCATTTTTGCTTATAATCGGCAGCCAATATACCGGGATCCGTTGCAATCCCCATCTGAAGTTCCCCGTGAGATATATAGTCCTTATGCTCTTCGAGCACAATTGCAAAAAAATCACACAATGTCGTTCTGTCTTCAAATTTATAATTCCGGATCATTTCACATCAGATTTATGTTTTCTCAATTTTCCACTCGTATCCCCCACTATCATTTTTATGCAGGATATCAGCCCCGCAGCCACAACAGAGGCAATAACCACCGATACGACTATAATCGGTAAACGCCCGATCTTAGCATACCATTCGGATAACAACAAAATTGTATTCTGTTGCAAAACTATAATAAAAACCGATGTCAGATACACGAATAGCATAATATATCCGGGCTCGTTCAAACGCAATATTTTAGCTATATATTTCACGGCTGTTTTCAATAAAACGACAAACCCGAATATAACACCCAAAACCGTCAGCAAAACCAAAACCGTAGCTGTTTGCTTACCCAATTCCTGAGATAAATCCGTTAATAAAGGCACTTCATCCCCTTGCAATATAACAGAAAACAAAGAAGCTACGGATATAAATAACAATATGTATTTCGTACTATTGGCCTGACTGATTTCCAACATATTACTGACATTATTCAAGGACTTATCCACTTGCTTGATCGTCATATTCAACTGTTTCTCATCTTCCTCGATTTTCAGATTCCGGGCTGTCTGATGATACATGTATTTATGCGACATGTAGCGCAAATACCGCACCGAATCGAGTTTTAGAACGATATTCGACAATTCCACACTCAAACGGGCATTTTCTTTGATCATATCGTGCACATTGTCCTGATGCTGGAAATCTTTTTCCATAGCCCGGTGGGAATTATAAATATACTTATTCAGCACATAATTGATCGTTTGTTTTTTCGCCAGCAAAATTTCAACCAACACGAGATATTCCGGCCAACTGACGTGATAACACTCCCTTCTGCCCAGATGTTCTTTCCAATTTGTCGCAGCACAGTTCCCACGCTTCCCATAAGTACCGATCACCACACATACATTCTCATTGACAAGCACGAGGTCGTCCGTATCAATCGCAATATTTTTTCCGCATATATCTCCAAAACTTTTTTCCATCCGGTAAGGCCATTCTTCCGGATACAAAGTCATTAATCCCACCAATTCCGAACGATGAAATTTCTCAATATGCTGGATAATATCGTCTTCCTTCATCCTGTCGAACATAACCGTTCCCTGATGCCCGACCGTTTCCCAAATATCAATATAGATATAATTATGGTCCGGATAATAAAATTCTTTCTCAGGTGTCCTGTCAAAGTATTTACGGTAACGTCTCTGCACTTCTTCAAATGAAATTCCCGGCTCATAAACGTCCTTTTCCCGATATCTGCCGCCGGCATCCAAATGCAGTCCCGTAATCTTTACTTTCTTCAAGGCTCCGTCGATCTCCTGCCGGCATTTTTCCTTATTATAAATCCAGTGTTCGACGCGTTGCACAATACCGGCCACCACAATCAACTGATCTGTATTAAAGGGTTCGCTGATCCGGCAAAACTTTTGCTTCTCCCGTTCTCTTTCTTCCCTATCCTCCTCCGGCAACACGGCATTCTCGTCCCCCTCCCCCGGAGGAACCACAATACGGTAAGACAATTGCATCGTTCTATCGAAGAAAACAGCAACCAAAACCTGTACATGCCCTTCCAATACAGCAACATTGGGCTCATCAATCTGAATCCTAATACTGAAACCTTCGAGTTCGTACCTGTCGATAATCCTTTCCTGATGAGTAAACAACTGATCGTCGATATCCCCGGATCTTTTATCCCGGAAAAGTTCTTTTTCAGAAATATCGATGTAACGGGAAGTAAAAGTCTGCATCAAAACGATAGAAAAATTCTTATACAACAACCCCGATTTACACTGATCTTCATTCTTCATAACTTCACTTTTTACAAATATACATAAGATTCCGATTCCCCAATGTTTCTTAAAGAAATATAATACATCACAAATCGGCTGTCTCATTCTCGTAATCATATATCAATCAAGCCAGTACCCGATCCTATAAAATTATTTTCACTCATTTCTTTCCTGAAAAATATATTGAATGACAAGGATACGCCAAATAAAATACCAGCAAAAATATCCGGAACAAAGACGTCTTCTTCAGGCATACCTTACAAAACCATATATCCGATAAAGATCCGACTGCTCTTTTTTTGGCATATTGAAATCAGAAGTATTATATTTACCGAAATTTCGCCTGCTATGCGAACCGGTAAAAATGATACATCCTGATATTAACTTTAGGATAAAGGCGAAATAAATACGAAATTCAGAAAGTCGTCCGGATCTATATCTGTCAATTTCCAATTATCAATCCGCCTGATTTTGGAAAGCGGAAAAGAATAAACGACTCTTTCATTAACATTTAAAATAAAACGATATTCAAGATGTTCGTTCATTAATAAAGCATGATCATCCTGTTTGCTAAATAAATTATATCTCTGTCTCTATGAAAAAATATATTATTTTGATCGGAATTCTATGGGGAATTGCTTGTCAATCCTTTGCCGACAACCAAAGCTCCTGGTCGACTGCCGGATTTTACGAACTGAAAAATTCCGGACGGAAAGTATATAATATGAATGTGGCATGGCGTTTCCGGAAAGGAGATATACCCGACGCCTGGCAAACGAACTACCCGGATTCTTTGTGGGAGGTAGTAAATATTCCCCACGGTTTGGAATACTTACCCGAAAAAGCCAGCGGATGTGTCAACTACCAGGGTATCGCCTGGTACCGGAAACATTTCTCTTTTCCTGCAGAACTAAAAGGCAAAAAGATATTTCTGTATTTCGAAGGTATTATGGGAAAATCAAAAATCTGGGTAAACGGGCGGCTACTGTCCGAACATTTCGGAGGATACCTACCTGTGGCAGTAGATATTTCAGAGATCGTAAAACCGGGAGAAGACAATATAGTCGCCGTATGTACAGACAATAGCAACGATCCGGCATATCCTCCCGGCAAGCCGCAGGAAACCCTGGATTTCTCCTATTTCGGAGGCATATACCGCGATTGTTACCTGATTACTCACAATCACATATTCATCACTGACCCGAATTATGAAAACGAAACGGCAGGCGGGGGAATTTTTGTCGGTTACGACCGGGTATCGGAACAAAGTGCAGAAGTATTACTGAAATTGCAGGTAAAAAATGTTACAGAGAAAACATTTCAGGGAAAAATCAACTATATCCTGGAAGATACAGTCGGCAGAAAAGTAGCCGGACTGACTCAAAAATTACACATTAAAGCCGGGCAAACTGCAGAACGCAACGGAAAAATGGAGGTTCGTGTTCCCAGTTTATGGTCCCCGGAGCATCCGAATTTATATTGGCTGATAGTGACTGTAAAAGATGCAGCAGGCAAAACGATAGACGGATATAAACAACGTATCGGAATCCGGAGTATTGAATTCCGGGGAAAAGACGGATTCTGGCTGAACGGCAAACCTTATCCGTTTCCACTGATCGGAGCCAACCGACATCAGGATTTTGCCGTTGTAGGTAATGCACTGCCTAATAGTATGCATTGGAGAGATGCCAAAAAATTACGGGAAGCCGGACTGAAAGTAATCCGAAATGCTCATTATCCACAGGATCCCGCTTTTATGGATGCCTGCGACGAATTAGGACTTTTCGTAATCGTAAATACGCCGGGTTGGCAATTCTGGAACAACGATCCTGTTTTCGGCGAAAGGGTATATGCAGATATCCGGAATATGGTGAGACGCGACCGGAATCATCCTTCAGTGTGGCTGTGGGAGCCTATTCTGAATGAAACCTGGTATCCCGCAGATTTTGCAGAAAAAGTACGGCACATCGTAGAAGAAGAATATCCTTACCCAGGCTGCTACTGCGCTTGTGACGAAACAGCACGCGGGAAAGAGTATTACGCCATCCGTTATACCCATCCGGCAACCGGCGACGCCGGTTGGGAATCCCGGGAAAGTAACGATACAGTTACTTATTTTACCCGGGAATGGGGCGACAATGTGGACGACTGGAATTCACATAACTCTCCGAGCCGGGTAGACCGGAGCTGGGGAGAAAAACCGATGCTGATACAGGCGAACCACTATGCCTCCCCCTCGTATAAATACACCTGCTACGAAACATTGTACCAAACCGGCCGCCAGCATGCCGGCGGTTGCCTTTGGCACTCCTTCGACCACCAGCGGGGATATCATCCCGACCCTTTCTACGGAGGATTGATGGATGTATTCCGCCAGCCCAAATATGCCTATTACATGTTTATGGCTCAACGGGAAAAAACGGAACCGATGATATATATCGCCCACGAAATGACACCTTTTTCTCCCTCCGATGTAACGGTCTATTCCAATTGTGACGAGGTGCGCCTGACTTTTTGTAAAGACGGAGAGACCCGGATTTATCATAAGGAAAAGCGCAATACGGGAATGCCCTCTCCGATTGTTATTTTCCGGGATATATATGATTTTATGCACGACAAAGAATTAAGCAGAGCCGGAAAGCAAGAAGAGGTATACCTATTGGCCGAGGGACTGATCGACGGAAAAGTAGTGGCCCGAGAGATCAAAAGACCAGCCCGGCGACCGGCTAAAATTATAATGTGGGTAGATGATAACGGGAAAAAACTGACTGCCGACGGTTCGGATTTTGTCACCGTAGTGGCTGCTATCGCCGATCAGCAGGGAAACATCAAACGCCTGAATAAAGATGAAATCCGATTCACAGTGAAAGGTCCCGCAAGCATTGTCGGTGAAGAATCAGGATTTGTAAATCCGAAACCTATCGAATGGGGAACTGCTCCCGTACTGATACGTTCCGGATTACAACCGGGTAAAATTACCGTGCATGCAGAGGTCTTGCTGAAAGGCTCACAGATGCCAGTAGCCGGAGAAGTAACTTTTGAGAGTGTGGCTCCCGGTTTTCAAATGCTTTATGACCCGCAGGAAGCTGAAAAATTGAATACCCGGAATATGGAAAAAAACGGAGATAAAACAACAAACTTTGAATTGAAAAAGGAAATTCAGAAACTGCAACAGGAATTGAATTCCATCCGCCTGAAAGAGGTCGAAAGACAACAAGGGGAATTCGAAAAATAAGAATATACAAAGCAAAAATATAATCATCTGTAAGGGTTGTAATATTCCCTCTCAAAAGAATATTACAACCCTGATTTTATTTATCAGGCTATTTCAACCTCCGGACAATTTTCCAATATCCTTTTTTCGTAGCGCCCATACGTTTTAATATCCCTTTTTTCCTTAACTGCAATAAATTCCATTCTATTCCCCGGACAGACAACCCGATTGCTTCCGATAATTCCAATCGCGTTATAAATGGTTTATTATTAATTAATTGCAATATTTTCAATCCGGTTTCTCCCACAGTTTCTCCCACAGTTTCTCCCACAGTTTCTCCCACAGTTTCTCCCACAATAAAATCCAAATCATCCTCCATGCCAACCAAGGGGATTTTTACGGTAAATAAATCCTCCTCCCGGAACAAAGCCCGTTCACATCCCGAATACATCTTAATATACTGAAACACCTTTCTCACCCCCGTCCCTAATTCTTCGGCCCTTCCAATTTGTGTGAATATATTCGCTATATTAGGGTTTTTAGGAAATGCTTCGTAATTTCCCGGATACAATTCACCGAATACATGCGGTTTATTGGCATTTTTCAATACTACCCCATTATCATAGATAATCAGTGAAGCCGGATAAGCATTCAGATACTCCCGGTGAATCAAAAAATTAACAATTACTTCCCGGAAAATAATATCGCGTAAAGAAATCCGCTGATCTCTTTCCAGCCAAAACGGGTCCGGCAAATGCTTGGCAATAAACTGCATCAATAAAGGATAGGCATCGATCAGATTACAACGAATATTTACCCGGTCATCGTAACGCTCTTTATCTTTTCTGCGTAACAAAGCATCGATTTTATAATGCGGTACCACATCCCGTATAGCCTCCTCCTGCCCGAACAACAGCAATGCAGCCAAAGTAAATCCTTCCCTACCGGTCAGCATATCCCGGCGGTATAATCCGGATATCCGGTAGAATTCTTCATCGGATAATGTATTCCATGGCTGATCGGGGCGTTGTACTTCCATCATCTGACGAACACGGGCCACAATCCCGGGTACAAAATCCGCTTCCCTTACATAAGGATACACCATACCCTCCGAATAATAAGCACTTTTCCGGCTATACATATTCCGGATCTGATCATCACTCCGTACTTCATAATCCCCGTCCACACTCCGGTCAAAAATCTTCCCGGCACATCGATGTACCTGTGAAGAAACAGGAACATAAACCGATATCAGTTTTTTCCTTCTGAAATCAATAACCGCAGGTTCCAACAGAAAAGTCGGATTTAATTTCTGCGGATTATTCGACAAATTCGAAATTTCCTTGCAGAACTTTTCTACCATTCCGGCCTTTATCCCTTCTACTTTCCCGGAATCGGTTACACCCAACAATATGATGCCCCCATTCCGGTTTAAAAATGCACAAACCGTCTCGAACAAATTATCCGGAACCTTAGACTCCGCCCGCTTAAACTCGGCACTAATTCCCTCTCCTTTTTGTAAAACAGATTGAATATCCATGACTATAATTTATTTCATTTTTCAATTTAAGCATTTTTTACAAAAGTTCAAAAACCGGCACTCAGCCTTTAGGCTCCTTTCCCTCATCCCCCTACTTCCAAATACTAAAACAGAAAGGACCGTATCCTATAAGATACAGTCCTCTCAACTACCACCAGCCCTAACTAACTGAACACGTTGTTCCTAAACTTTTAAATTACTCTTCTTTTTCTTGTTATGATCCTTGGATTAGTCTGTTTTACCACCGACTGAGACAATACTAAAACGCCCCTCTTCCAACTGTATATAAATTTCTTTATTTTCGCTCAACAGTTTTCCTTCATTCTCCTGCATAGAATAAATTTTAGCTTCCTGTAACACAATCTCTTTCTGCGGACTGAAATAGGAAAAGCTTTTTATATTTCCAATGTATTTATAATTATTCTTATAGTCATAAATCTCAACATTCTGACCCTTCTTACACAATAAATTCACATAATGATCCCATAATTTTACATGCAACAAACCGGCACAATTCAAGCGGATCCTACGCATCAAATGGCCGATTATAAATGCTTCAATAATTCCCGCCCCCGATGCTTTAAACATCGTACCGACTGAAATATCGGCAAATTTATAATTGAACATAATCCAAATGTTCAAATACTTACCAAAAGGAATATCATAAATAAACGCCGCTATCACTTCTACAATCCCATAGGCTAAAATAGCCCATATCGCACTGTAAAATATAAATTTATACAATTTATCTATTGCATATCCCGCCACATATCTGTACACTGTAAATGCAACCATTCCAGGGATCAGGAAAAGGATTGCCATCCATAATATATCCGTTACTACCATATTTATCTGTTATATAAACAACGATCCCGTTCAGCTATCAGGCTATCTACAGGCGTTTCTTCTTTTTTATCTTCACTGATATACACCCTATAGCCGATTTTATTTTTCAATTCTTTTTCCCATGGTCCGGACACAATTTTTCCCTTTTTTACCGGGAGTTTCATCACCTTATCTCTTTCAAACCGGTAATAATGATCTTCCAGATTTCCATATACCGTTTTGTAAAAATAACACCAGACAGACACACTGTCTTTATAAGGACCGTCCGGCAATACATTCATCTCATTTCCCTTTACTCTGTTCTCGTATTGCGGATTGTGAATGTAAAAGTTCCCTTCTTCGTCTTTTCTCAAAATTCCCAAAGCGACATAATACTTATACATTTGCTGCAAATAGGGTATCCTAACCGTATCCTGCTCCATCAATCCGTTATTATGCAAGCATTCGCTTATATTGTCTATACAAACATTATTTCTGTATATTATTTTGTTTATCCACCATTTCCAACTATATTTCTTTCTTTTATTTAGCCATACTTCCTCGACAATTACTAACGGATCATGCGGAATATTTATCATCACATCCTGAATGATCAGACTGTCTCTCATTTCCTGATCCAATAATTCATTATACTCACTATCGCTTATAGCCCCTATCCAATAACACCCTTTATTTTGTCCTTCTGGTTTGTCCGCCACTAATTCGTTGATCATGTTACTTTTAGAATCCCACAATACAGTAGGAAGAGTATTCGTACAATTTTCCAACAAATAAACTTCAGGCGTAATATGAGTCGATCCGGATCCCTCCTTGACGTTTAAAATATATTTCGTCTGGGCGAATTCTTTGGGGGTCGAAGGAAAAGTCCCGTTTTTATGTGTAATAAACCGCAATAAATAATAGGGCCTTTCTGCCTTTTTATATCCGATTACTTTTAATGTACAGGAATCACAACCATTCTGCACCTTCAAACTATCACATGGCACTTTTCCTTTAGCCAAACACATCCACGTATAAGAATTTACAGAAAATACAACTTTCTTACCATCAATTTTATTTCCCCAAAATGCTTCTTTCCAGCAATCCAGGTAATCCAAATCTTTTCTTTTTACAACCGCAGCTTTTAGCCAAATTTTATTTATTCCCCAATTCCACCATCCAGATTTTTTATTATACTCTTCCTGGCGTTTCTTTTGTAAATCCACAGGAGTATAGGTAGCATAAGGTCCGTGATAAATATAAACGGTCGACGGAAAAAAGAAATACCAGGATACAAGACCTACGGCCAAAATTAATACAATTATTAACATTTTCCACCAAGGCATCACACGCTTTTTCCATATACATTTTTCCTTGCCTGTATTTCGACGATCTATATATATCATAATAATAAACCGAATTTATTGTACATTTCCGACCTGACAATACCGTTTTATACAAAAACAAATACAATTGTATTACACACATGATAAAAATATAAAATAAATTTTATTAAACAAATGTTTTTATATATAAAAAATGAAATATCTTTTTATTTTTATTCAATTACTATAAAATAATCAGAAACGACAGTATCTATAAAACGATCAAAAAATTACCAGATTGTAAACTCCATGTTATACATACAATTACACAAAAACACAATATCCGGAGCGGATCTCACTTACTGAAGTGTATCCGGAATATAAAAACACTATCCGGGCGGTAATTATAAGGCAATACAATTTTTAAATCCTTATCCGGATAAAAAAACAAAACCGGAATAAAATTATCTGCAGTCGAATCTACAAGCCAAATAAATTTTATTACTTTCAGGCAAAATATAAACTTCTACTATCCATGAAAAACATTTACATCCTTAGCTTGATCTGGCTGACATTATGTTTACAATGTGCTTCCCCGACAGATAAAAAAAGTACCGACAAAAAAACGGTTCCGGCAATTACAGTCGGTGTATTCGACGGACATGGAGGCGCGCAAACCTGTATCTGGGAAACCCTAGCAGCCTTACGGCTCGATCCCGGCATACAGGCCCGGACAATTACATCCGCCGAAATCGCGGAAGGAATACTTGATTCTCTCGACGCCATCGTTATTCCGGGAGGCAGTGGCAGCCGTCAATACCTGAACCTGGGTAGTGAAAACCAGAAACGCATCAGAGACTTTATTGCCGACGGACACGGCGCTGTCGGTATATGCGCCGGAGCTTATCTTTTCTCGAATACTCCCGGATATGCCTGTATGGCCTTGAACGGAGCACAGGCCATTGACATTGAACATGACAACCGCGGACACGGTCTGTCTAAATTCACCCTGAACGAAGAAGGGAAAAAAATATTCCCGGAATTATCTTCCCGCGACACTTGTTATGTCATTTATTATGAAGGTCCCGTTTTTATACCGAGTGCCCCGGACAGCATTCGGTATACGCTTCTGGCCACCATGCAAAGTGATGTTCATGAAGAAGGGAATGCTCCGGCCGGTATGACCAACGGCAAACCTTTCTTCATTGCCAACCAATACGGCAAAGGGCGTGTATTCAGCTCCATTGCTCATCCGGAAGCCACTCCCGGTATGATGTGGATGATTCCCCGCATGATCCGTTGGACTCTCGGTAAACCCCTTATTTCCTATAAAGAAAACACGGTGCAACCCGCACTGCCCCAACGCGAACTGTTGATGACAACATCCGGTCTTCAACAGGAATCCGAATGTTTTCAGACATTTTTACACGGTACAGGCAAAGCCAAAATCGATGCTCTCGACTGGCTGGAAAACCACCATTCCTGGGATGCCAAACGCTGGATACAGGGTCTGCTCTATGATAGCGCACCGGAAGTACGTATCCGTGCTGCCGCTTACATCGCCGACACCCATTATCTGCACTTTTTACCCGATATTCAGGCTGCCCTACACAATGAAAAAGACCCGCAAACCCGGGCCGAATTACAAAAACAAGTGGATAAACTGAAAGCTTTATTACCTTAATTTCCAATAAAATAAATTTCCCCGGCAGAATCTTTCATTTAGTGGTGATACAAAAAAAGCACGTAGCTCTGAAACTACGTGCTTTTTTATCCGATATATAATACAATTATCTTACCAATCCGCGTATCACGCCGGCAACCCGCCTGATGTCTTCATCCGTCAGCGTCGGTCCGGAAGGCAGGCAAAGACCTATATCGAACAGATGCTCAGAAGTGCCGTTTCCATAAAACGGAGCTTCGGCAAATACGGGTTGCAAATGCATCGGTTTCCACAAGGGTCGGCTCTCGATATTATCCGCATCCAGCGCCAGACGGATATTTTCCCGGGTACATCCCGCCACAAGCGGGTCGACGGTAATGCAAGTCAGCCAGAAATTCGAATCGAAATCCGAGGAAGGATTCTGCAATACACTGATTCCGGGAATATCTTTCAGCAAAGAAGTATATAAAGCATGGATTGCCCTTCTGCGAGCCACATGTTCTTCCAATACAAACATCTGGCCCCGGCCGATTCCCGCACAAATATTACTCATCCGGTAATTATAACCGATATGTGAATGCTGGTAATGCGGAGCCGCATCCCGTGCCTGAGTCGCATAAAATTTCACTTGCCCGGCTTCCTCTTCCGAACGACAAACCAAGGCTCCCCCACCGGAAGTAGTTATCATTTTATTTCCATTGAACGACAAGGCAGCCAATTCACCGAAAGTACCGCATTTCCGTCCCTTAAACTCCGATCCCAAAGCTTCTGCAGCATCTTCTAACACCGGTATTCCGTATCGCCCGGCAATCTCACAAATCCGGTCCAACCGGGCTGGCATTCCGTATAAATGTACCGGTATAATCGCTTTGGGTAATTTGCCGGTTTTGCGCAACCGGTCTTTTATTGCTTCTTCCAACAACACCGGATCCATATTCCAGGTCGAAGCCTCGCTATCCACAAATACAGGTTTAGCCCCCTGATACATAATCGGATTAGCAGAAGCGGAAAAGGTAAAACTCTGGCAAATCACCTCATCTCCGACTCCGGCTCCCAACAAGATCAATCCCAAATGCAAGGCAGCCGTCCCCGCACTCAACGCCACCACATGCTTATCTTCCCGTAAATACGCTGCCAACGCTTTTTCAAAAGCATCCACATTCGGTCCCAGCGGAACCACCCAATTCGTATCGAACGCTTCCCGTATAAACTCCTGCTCCCTTCCCCCCATATGGGCCAAAGAGAGCCAAATTCTTGATTTCATATTATAAACGATTAAATCCCTAACAGACAAAAAAACGGACAATATTACAACTCTTTGGGAACTGCTATAACCCTCTCCTTATAACGATAAAAAACCGTCGCATCATCATCCACATTCTTATCTACAATCATACCAGCCTGTACCACATTCCGGTTACCGACAGAGATTTCAGGCAATGTAGTCGCTCTGATACCAAAATAATTGTCGTCACCGATATGATTGTATCCGCATAACAAAGAGGTCGCAAAAAAATTATAATCACCGACGCTACAATCATGACTGATAATCGACTGTGAAGTCAGCAAATTAAAATCTCCCAACCTTACATTAGGCCCTATCATGGTGAAAGGATCAAGAATGTTCCCTTCTCCGATTATTGCCGTCTTAGCGACAATTGCCGTCGGATGAATCAAGGTCACAAATTTTCCGCCTTTTGCCTTTATCTCACCGACAATCTTTCTTTTCACCCTGTAGTTTCCCAAAGCCAAAACAAAATAATCTTCCTCTTCTATCTCATAGTCAAAAAAATTACCCAGATAAGGATTCCGGTATTTATATTCCTTCCAATGAGTCAATCCTGCCTCATCAGACGCAACATATCCTTTGATCGAAATTCCCGCCTTTTCTCCCCAATCGCTATCTTCCAATTGTGACGTAATTTCAGCCGCAACAGCTCCTGTCCCGAATATGACTATCTTTTTAATATCTTTCATAGTTCAATTTAAAATGCTTTATTCAAATCATAATTATCCAAGTCAAAGCCATCCCCGTGACCGGGATAAACATAAAAACCTTTCCCCTGCAATCCTTTTATCCGGTTTATGGTAACGACCAGCTTTTCTTTAGAACCGCAAAATAATTTCGTGACTGTCCGGAGATCTTTTAAAAGGGTATCACCGGTAAATAAGCCATTTCCTATTTCAAAACAAATCCCGGCATTTGTATGGCCTTCTGCAATAAAAAAGGTGATATCCCACCCATTCCAATTCCAGCTAAACCCTAAATCTTCGACACAGATATCCGCCGCAGAAACCTGAAAAGCTTTTTGATTATAAAACAAAGAATGATTTCTTTTAGCATCCTGTATCGCCTCAGAACATACAGCCGAGCAGATAATTTTCGAACGATATTTTTCAATTAGATAATTACATCCCCAAACATGATCGAAGTGCTCGTGAGTCAACAGAATATATTTCGGATACAAATTCAAATCCTTTAACTGCTGTTCAAGCTCGTCCGGGTATTCGCTTCCCGGATCTACAACCAAACAATCGTTATTGATTTCCCGGTCATAAAGTAAAAAACAGTTTGAAGAAACCGGTTTATTGACTATCCGAACAATTTTTAGCGCCATCAACCGGTAATATTAATCGTTCGTCCGCCATCCACTGTAAACTGCTGTCCCGTTATCCATCCGGCCTTATCAGATAACAAAAAGTTCACCGCTTCATAAATATCACCGACTTCTCCCAATCCTAAAGGATATCCAGCAGCCATACGGTCGATCAATTCCTGATCCTGATACATATGTTCCGTCATTGCCGTACGTACTCCTCCGGGTAATACGGAATTTACCCGAACCCGTGGTGCCAGCTCCACGGCAAGCGAACGCATCAACGCATCGACAGCCCCTTTTGAGGCACCGTAAACTGAAAATGCTTTAGCACCGAAGTTGCTGATATTACTGGAAATCAAAACCACACTTTTTAATGCTGCATCATTAATTTTCCGGTTCATCAGGGATTTGACCAACAGAGCCCCGGAAATTACATTCACATTAAAAGTATCCTGAAAAAGCCCGGCAGTAACCATTTTCAACGGATAAGTTTTCATAAAACCGGCACAATGTACAAAATAACTTACCCGAATCTGATGTGCTGACATAAAAGTGACAAAAGAGTTTTCCAATTCTTCTACCTTTGCCAAATCATACTGCCAGATCAATTGATCTGCCGGATTTGTACATAACTGCCGGGTTTCCTCCAAACGTTTGGTGTCGCGACCGTTCAAGATCACCCGGTAAACCGCAGAAAACCGCACAGCCATCTCCCGCCCCATCCCGGAAGAAGCACCGGTAATTAAAATACATGCTTTATTTTCCATACTTATTGAGCTGTAAAACCGCCGTCCACATTCATCACCGAACCCGTCACCCATTTCGCCATATCCGACAACAAATAGGCCACGGCATTGGCAATATCATCCGCATTTCCCAAACCGAGAGGATGCAGGCGGTTTAAGGTTTCAAGATAATTCTGATCGAAAGAATTTATATTTGCATCCATCATCGGGGTACGGATAAAACCGGGGGCGATACAATTAAACCGAATTTTCTTAGCAGCAAATTCCATCGCCAAAGCTTTGGTAATCCCGATTATAGCAGACTTGGTCATAGCATAGCCTACGTTGGCAGCCGAACCAACCACCCCATAAACAGAAGAGATCAAGACCACCGACCCGTTTTCTCCCGCATAAATTTTCCGGTTGGTAAAGAGTTTAGCCAGTTCAATCGCTGCGTAAGCATTCAGTTTATACACTTCCGTACATACCTTTTCACTTACCCCTTTCAAAGGAGTAATATAAGGTCGGCCAGCAATATGTGCAAATCCGTTTAAGGTTCCGAAACCGGCAACCGCTTCACTTATTTTTTGTTTCATCTCTTCCGTATCTGTCAGGTCGATAGCCAAAAGAGAGGTCCGGTCAGGACACAACTGTTGTGTAGCCTGTAAGCCCTCTGCATTCAAATCGACAAGTAAAAGTTCCGCACCCAGACGGGATAAAAGAATGCATGTCGCCTTACCTATCCCGGAAGCGGCACCGGTTATCAGATAACGCCGGCCACTCAAATTCAATGGATTGAATTCCATTACTTTAACAAAGCTAAAAGTCCACCGACCGTTTTGGCTTCATTTACATCCTTTGCCAAAAGTGTTTTCCCGTAATTTTCGGAAGCCCAGGCTATAATAGAAAGAACCGTTAAAGAATCCCAGCATTCAAAGTCTGCCAGAACTTCATTTTCTTTTATTTCGTCTACTTCCAATAATTCCGCCAATTCTTCTTTCATCTTTTCCATAACGCATTTTTTTAGTAATAAATAATCTCATTAAAATCCAGATTTCCTATATTCATAAGCAGTGCCCCCCATGTCAGACCGACTCCGAATCCGGCCAGACAGAACATATATTGCTCCTGTTTTAAACGGTCGCCGATATTAAAGCTGATATTAGTCGGTATCGTCGCCCCGCTGGCATTACCGAAATTCTCTACAATATTGGAAGGCATTTTTTCATGGGGCACTCCTAACTTATCGGCCAGTTTATGTAGCATAAAACGATTGGGCTGATGAAACATATACCAATCGACCTTTTCTTTGGAACATCCTGCTTCCTGCAATAATTCCTCTATCATCGGAGGTACTTCACGCTGAACAAAATTGAATACTTCATCCCCTTTCATCACCAGATTGTCGAGTGAACGAAAATTTCCGGCAGCATCTTCAGTCATTCTTCCGGTTTCTTCTGAAGCAGGCAAACGGAATCCTCCTGCTGGGATCATCAGGGCATCGGAAGCGGTACCGTCCATTTTCAGAAAACCGTGAATAACAGTATCTGCATCACTTCTTTCAACAATAGTTATCGTTGCAGCATCCCCCGTCAACGGATTACTATTGCGATCCCGCTTCGATACTTTGCGGCTCAAAACATCCGCATTGAGCAGTACGACCTTACGGATACTCTCTTGCTCCAACAACATAAATGCTTCCATCAAACCAACGATAAAACCACAACATCCCTGATTGATATCCATACAAAAAACATCCGTCCCTAAACCCAGTTTTCCCTGTATGATATTACTCGTCGCCGGCATAAAATGATCGGGCGATTGGGTAACCAATAACAAAGCATCGATATCTTCCTTGCGAAGCATCCGATTTTCAAAAAGGAAGTTCAAACCATATACACACAAATCCGACACACATACTCCTTCTTCTACAATCCGATGCTTGTTATACCCCATTGCCATCTTTAGTTTCATCGATTTGGCTGCAGAAAAATTGTAATTCTCCATCTCCTCTTCGAATGAGACTTCCCTGGAAGGCAACACGGTCAATATCCCCGTTATTCTTTTACGATGAAATTTCAGCTTCATGCCTTTACTCCGTTTTTTCTTAACAAAGCCTCTATATTTTCCACCGATGAAAAATTATCAGGCAATACATCCGTACCGTCGATAGAGATACCGAATTCACTGTCTAAAGCGGTCACCAGATTAATGACATCAAAAGAATCCAACATACCTTCTTCAATAAAATTCAAAGGTTCATTAAAGTCGAACTCCGGACGGAGCTCTGTCAATATGCTTATAATTTTTTCTCTCATAATTATTTTTTTATAAATGTATAATCTTTTAAACCATCGGGAACTGCACCTAATAGCTCATGAATTTTTTTTACATTCGTATTCGTACTGTTTACCCAAAAATAGGCATAGCTAATATTTTTCAAATGCATAATGCAGTACACATCAAACAGTAATTTTAAGCCATTCTCCCCGCTGTCATACCAAGCTCTCAGATAACATTTACGCCCTTCCAATTCATATACAAAGGCACCGCATACCTGGCCCTCCGAATAATTTACAATAACATTCCCCTGCTCCACCAGTCCAGCTAATTCGTCTTTCGCCGGTAAATAATCCGTATATGAAGAAAAATGATTCTGAAACAAAGCATATATTACCTCTGTTTGCTCCTGTGTCGCATAGTTTATTGTCTGCGCATTTTTCCGTTCTTTGACCTTTTTATAATAATATCTCTCATACATCGAAATCATATCAAATCCGGCAGACTGCATCAAAGTTCTCCACTCGGAGATATCGTTTTTTGCCGGTATATTCAAAACATTGACTCCCGGCAATTTTTTCAGAATATCAACAACATCAGCCTGTGATACCGACATGATATATATTCTGTAAAAATCACCCTCTTTCTTTCTCAGCACCAACGAAGAATCCGTCTCGACATAATCATCTCCTTCCTCCAATTGACGCCCGTAATAATTTGAGTAACGAGGTTTTAAAGAGAAAGCCCGGCCAATTGCCAAACGAACCGCTTCTTTCTCGTATGGTCGCATATTTAACATGTTAAATCGTTCCATTGTCTATATGAATATTTTGTCCCGTTATACTACAGGCTTTTTCTGATAACAGAAATACGGTCGTCTCTGCAACGGAACGAACAGAAGTCGCCTGTTTCATCGAAGTCCGTTTGTATATTCGGTCTTTTTGTTCCTGGGTTAAACTTGCACTCATCTCCGTTTCCATAAAACCGGGAACAACAACATTGGAACGGATTCCCAACTCTCCCCATTCCCGGGCAGTATCCTTAGAGAAAGCTTCCAACGCTCCTTTACTGGAAGCGTACATTGCCAATCCTTTATATCCCGTATGTGCACTTATCGAAGATATATGAACAATACAGCCTTTTTTACGATGCAATAACATATTTCGAATTGCATATTTCGTTATCATCATCGGAGCAAATACATTAACTGCATACATCGCTTCCAATTTTTCCAGCCTAAGATTTGTAACAATATCATCATAAGCCATCGCTGCGTTATTTACAACACCGTCCAAAGCTATCCGATTGGTCACATACTCCTTAAATACCTGCCGGTGAATTTCAGCAGGAGCCGATAGATCAACACTTTTAAAAAACAGTCTGTCTTTATACCGCATCGCCAATTCTTTAAAATCATCCGTATAATTGCGGGCCACACCATAAACGGTATGCCCCTGCTCCAGCAAAACCCGGCATATCTCTAACCCGACTCCGCGGGAGCAGCCTGTAACCAATATATTCATCTTTTAATCTTACCTGTACGTGTTAATAAAAATTGTTCTACAAACTTAATACGGCGGGGGATTTTAAAATCCTGTAACTTCCCCTGAAGATATTGACGAATCTGAAGTTCTGTCAATTCCATACCTGACAATACTTTCAATTCTGCACACAATACATTCCCCAGTACAGAATTCGGTTTTCCATAAACAACGGCTTGCTGTACACCCTCTATCTGAAGCAGAACATCTTCCACTTCTTCCGGATTTACCTTATACCCCCCGATATTAATCAATTCATTTTTACGACTCTTAAACCGGAAAATCCCTTTACTTTCATCCACCCATTCGATCAAATCCCCGGTCCGGTAATACTCTCCGGAATACTGAAAACTTTCCGACTCTCCCAATAAAGATTTATGTATTAATAATTCGCTGTCCTCGACCCTGAATTTATCGGAAAAATTTTCCGGAATCTGAAAGTTTTCACCTCTGGCAGCAAATAAAGAGCCCGCCTCTGTAGAAGCATATACATTATTTATCCTGGCACAGGGAAACAACTGCCGAATAAAGTCATACAACTTCTGATCCGACTTCTCTCCCCCCAGAGTAACCCGTTGAACCTTTTCAAAAACCTCTTCTACGGGCAATAATAAACGGTAAAAAGTCGGAGTTGCAGAGAGATGCGTAATTCCTGCAGATTTCAGCACGGCATTTACTTCCGAACGGCTGCGATTAAATATATTTACCAGTGTATTCAAATTTTCAAAAGCTTGAAAAAACACTTGTAATCCAGCCATATGTGTGGGATTATAAGCAAATCCCCATACCTGTCCCTGATACCCAGTTCCTATTCTGACAGAACGAGTCAAAGTTTGAATGGTATGCCGAACCTGTTTGGGTTGTCCCGTTGTTCCCGAAGTAAAAATTGTTATTTCTGAAAGAGAAGTCTGAACTGCCTTTACTAAATCTTCCAATGAAGCATATTGCTTTTTTACAACAGGCTTCTCAATATTGATTTCCCTGACATTCAATCCGGATAATTCTGAAAAATTTAAATCTGCATCCAACAATACCAGAGGAGAATCAGAAACAAGCCCCACTAACAAATTCGTAAAAAAGTCATATAAATCACTTGTTTGGAAACAGGGCTTATAAGCTGAAGAATGATCTATACGATAAAGTAAATCTTCATACCCGTAAACCTTATCGAGATCTTTGAGAAAAACAGACATCTATCCTAATTTTGAATAAATTTCTCCGACCGTATTTATTAACCCGTCTTCAAAAATATCCACACCGAATTCATCCTCTATTCTCACGGTTAATTCTGCTAAATCCAATGAATCAAACCCCAATGTCTCTCTCAATTTATCATGAGGAGACAGACTGTTTACTTTTGTTTTAGAACGATTTTCCAAAACCAGATTTACAATCTCTAAAACACGTTGTTCCATAATTTCTTTATTCAATCGTTAACTTGTTTACTATAATATAACCGATCTATTTTACCGTTTGTATTCCGTTTCAACTGCTCCAAACAATGATAAACCGTAGGTATCATATATTTCGGTAATTCTTTACCGATAGCCAGCCGGAACTCCGCAGCCGTCAGTTCCTTTTCCGCTTCATAAAACAGCGTAATCTCTTTCCTTGCAAAACTATAAACGACACATCCGTTCTTTACCAACTTCAACTTATTGATAATCACATGCTCGATTTCACCCAACTCGATACGGTATCCCAAATGCTTTACCAGCGAATCCTTTCTTCCTTTAAACACAATCTCGCCGAGTTCGTTGATAAATACGATATCGCCGGTACGATAAATAATCTCCGGATAAGCTTTATTCAAAGGATTCTGGACAAAGGCGGCGGCCGTCTTTTCCGGATTATTATAATACCCCATAGCCAGCGAAGTGCCCCTGACACACAATTCGCCCTCCTTTTGTTTTTCCGACACCTGTTGATTATTTTCGTTTAAAATCAAAATATCCGTATTCCGGCAAGGGAATCCGATCGGAATAGGTTCTTCGTCCTTTAACTCACGTTCCACTTTAAAATAGGTGCAATCCAGCGTGATTTCAATAGGTCCGTATAAATTGGCAAACAGAACATGAGGCAATTTATGATGCCAGTAGTTGAACTGCTTTGTTGGAAATACTTCTCCGGCAAACCAGCATAATTTCAAATCAGGCAACTGCATCTGACTCAACAAGTCCATATTAGCGATATTGACCATAATCGTCGGAACCCAGAAGATAAAAGAAACTTTCTTTTCTTGCAATAGTTTCAAGATCGTCACCGGGAATGCAGAAAGATTATCCGGGATCAGGACCATCGTACTTCCCCGGGACATCAAAAGACATAATTCATAACTATAAATATCAAAAACCAAAGGAGACAAGGAGCCAATAACCTCATGATCCGTAAAACCGAATTCTTCCTGTGCCCACTCTGTAAAGTCAAAGAAACTACGGTGATTCAATACCACCCCTTTGGGTGTCCCTGTCGAACCGGAAGTATTGATGATACAAAGCGGATCGGTATCTATCAAAGCTTCCAAACGCCGTAACAATGTTTTATCATCACATTCTATATCTTCCCATATCACCGAATCCAGGTTTATCACGTCAATTCCAGCCGGGATCACATCTTTTATATTCTTCTCAAACTGGCTATTCGAAATAATCGCAGCAGGTTGTATAAGCTCCAGTATATTTTTTATTCTTTCTGCCGGAGTCTTTACATCCAGATTCATATAAAAATTACCGCTATAAATAATCGCCATATCTGCATAAACACTCTCGATGCTCTTATTCAGATAAACAGCTATCGGCTTTTTTATTATTCCCTTATCCTGGACTATTTTCCAGGCTAAAGCTTTACTGTAATTTTTAAGACCGGCAAAAGTCACATGGCGCTCCTTATCCCATACGGCAACTTTATCGGCATATTTTTTTACCGTACCTTCAAAATACTCAATAAGATTAATCTTTATCATATCTCAAACTTAATTATGTCCGTTAAATGGAACTGTAGTTGCCATACCTTCTTTAGCAACACCGTCACGTTTTATCACTTTCCAAACTGTCAGAAAAGCGATCTTCAGATCCAGTCGAAACGAAAGATGGTTTACATACCAAAGATCCAGCTCGAATTTTTTACACCAACTTATATCATTCCGTCCGTTCACCTGTGCCCAACCCGTAATCCCAGGCCGGACATCATGCCGGTGAGCCTGTTCGGGTGAATACAACGGCAAATACTGCGGCAAAAGAGGACGCGGACCGATCAATGCCATATCTCCTTTCAATACATTTATTAACTGCGGCAACTCATCTAAAGAAGTCGAACGTATAAACTTCCCGACCCGGGTCAGCCGAATCTCATCCGGCAATAACTCTCCGTTTTTATCCCGTTCATCGGTCATCGTTTTAAACTTGATTACTTTAAATATCTTTCCGTTTTTCCCGGGACGTGCCTGAAAGAAAAAAGCACCCGCCCCCTTATTGGCATACATCAATACCCCCGTCGCAATCAGCAATACAGGTGATAAAACCAGAATTCCCGACAAAGACATCAAAAAATCCAGACAACGCTTTAACCCGTTCCTATACATCATTCGTATCTGTTAACATATTGTCTTGCATTTTCAGGCGTAAAATCCAAAGCGGCTTTCCGGGCATTCCGTTTATAACGTTCCAATTTTTCTGCATCATTTTTCATCCCGAGCACAAAATCAGCAATCCGGTCCACCTCATCCGGCGCGAAGATTTCCCCTGCCTGATATTTCCCGACAATTCCGCCAAGCTCTGAATCCCGTCCGGCAATACACAGCAATGCGCAACCGACAGCCAACATAGCATAGGTCTTGCTAGGAACACTCAAAGCTGAAGCCGACAAATCCAGGGTAATGACACCGACATCTGCAGCCCCGAGTGAATAGGGTATGCGTTCTACAGGCTGCCAGGGAAGCAACCGACAATTGTTCAATCCTTTTTCCTCTACCATCTGCCCGATTTTCTTTTTCTTACCTCCTTCTCCAATAATGACAAAACAAATATCCTGTTCACATCTCAGACGTTCTGCAACCTCTACAATAGTCTCCACGCTATGAGTATTCCCCAAATTGCCGGAATAGAGAACGATAAACTTATCGGACAAACCGTATTCTTTCAGAAAAGGATTGTCTGCCTTACTACAAGGCTTCAAAAAAGAAACATCGGCCCAGTTCGGAATAATTTTTATTTTTTCCTTTTCCGTATATTGAGTCAGACATTCTGCCATCCCTTCTCCGATAGTATATATATTGCGGGCTTTTCTATACAGTTTTCTATTCTGCTTTTTCCACCAGTGTACAATAAAGCTGTCTGCCCGGCATACTCCGGTACTCACCAATACATCGGGATAAGTATCGTAAATCAGAAAAGAATAAGGATTCCGGCAAAATAAAGGCAATAAAGTTGCCATAGGCGGATTGGAAACTATAAATAAATCAGCTTTCCGGTATTTCAATATAATTTTGAACCAAATCTGTAACCACCCCCACAACCAAGTAAAAATCCGCCTGAACGTAGTATTTTTTTCATAAGAGATAATCTTATCGACTTTCACCTTTTCCAACAAGCCAGCCTGATATTTTTCTCCGCCTTTCGTCCCGGTTATCAAAACCAGATGTTCATATTTCGTTCCAAAAGCATTGACTATATCAACCATTAATGTCCCGCTTGACTGGTTAATAAATACAATACGTTTCGAATGGAATGTTTTCAATTGTTCTTCCACGATTAAACCAAATGAATTTCAGAAGAATGTTATAATATAATTTCTAAACCGACAAACCCAACTTCTCTTTCAAAAGCCTGCTATACATTAACGAAATTGCAATCATATAAGATAAAAAGAAATATCTGTCGGAAAACGGATTTTCTATAAAACACATAATAAGGAAAAAGAACTGTCCGTAAAACGAATACACGATATCTTTAGGAACCCGAACGTATCGCTTGATCATCGAGATCGTTTTTGTCAGATTATACAGAAAAAAAGAGAGCAACATGCAAGTTCCGATTATCCCGGATTCACATAAAAGTTGAAGATAGGTATTATGCACATCTTGTCCTTTCGTTTCAAAAAAGAACTTAAATCCCTGTCCTAAAAGCGGACGTTCACTAAAAAAATTATAAGCATGAACAATTAATGACAATCTCGAAGACGACAATTCGTTGATAGAATCATAATCTGTCAGGCTAACGGCAGAAACATCAAACCGATCCAATACCGGAAAATCCAAGCCCAATACTCCAAAACCTTTGATAAAAATAAAAATACTTAGTAAGGCAGCCGTCCCTATCGTCAAAAGCTTAAAAAAAGAATATTTTTTAACAATTACCCAACAAAAAAAGACACCTGCAAATGAAAATATCAAGGCTCCCCTTCTACTCGTTGTAAATAAGACGAATAAAATTACTAAACTTAAAAATACAAACAGTAAATTTATTCTACATCGATACTTTATAAAGAATACCCCTAATAGCTGCACCAAATAAAAAGCCAAAGGAAATGTCTGAGAATTGATCCCCGTATTTCTTCCTTCCGCATGCCATTTCCACATAGCAATTAAAACATTTTCCGGTAAAAAATACTGGAATATAGCCACTAAAGAAGAAAAAGACAGCAGATACCACAGACCAAAAAATAGCTGAACACACCCAAAAATAATAATCCATCTTTCTATAACCTCATACTCTACTTTCTGAATTAAGGCAATTGCAATCAAAAAAGTGGTTAAAGTACCTAATAAAAATGACGGACTTTTAAATGGAACCAAAAGGAAATGCAAGATTAAAAACAATATTATATAGCAACAATAACGGAATGGGAAAAAATGCCATGTATAACAACTGTTTGTTTTGTAACCGTTAAATAAAAATAAACACGAAACTGAAAGAAGCAGGTAGGTGCCTATACTTCCCAGTATACCGACGAAAAATATATAACCAATCAACAGAAATAAAAGAATCCTGTCAACAGTAGTCGTATAGGGAAAAGAAAACATATCAGAGTTTTCCTTTTAGTAAATTTTTTCTGTCAATAAACTGATTCCGACGAGACCGATCAAAAAATAATTTCAACGGAAAAATCCCCAAAGCAATCAGATCTACCCAAAAATAAGACATATAATACCCGAATGACAACAAACGGACTCGTCTACAAAACGATCGCCATTCCCAATTGTGTATACACAACAAATAAGGGATCAAATTTGTTCTGTACTTATTTTTATGAACATCCCTTAGAAAACAATTAATATTCCGAAATACGATCAAACGATCTTTGGCTATTGCCTCCGAATATCTGTGACTGACAGAACTAATGTCACACGTTATACAATAGACCTTCGTTGCATCCACCAACACTTTCCTTGCATAATATCCGCATTTCACACTAAACATCGCGTCATTATTGGCAAGGGTTTCATCGAATTCCAAATGGTTTCTTAACACAAGCTCCCTTCTCACCATCTTACTGACTGGACTGAAATATTTATAACGAAGCGGGTCTAAATCCTTGTTTGAAATGGCAATATTGACCATTCGATCTATTTCTATACCCCTGAAACCGGGTGCTAAAGTATCCGAATAAACACTATTTACGGAAAAATATACAATATCCGCATCCGAATACATATACTTATCGACAGATTCTATAAAACAAGGATTAAAAAAATCGTCCGCATCTGCAAAAAACAACCATTTCCCTTCCGCCTTTTGTAAGCCTTTATTTCTTGCCGCCCCTGCACCCTTCCCCTCCTTTGAAAAAATTACCTGAACATTTTCAATATCGCTCCCCGGGAAATACTCGAAATCAACTTTCACCGGATCACTATTATCATCAATAACAATAACCTGAATATCTTCCCGACAAGGAATAGAAGCCAGACAACGACGCAACAATTCCGGCGTATTTTTATGGGGAATTATAAATGAATAATTTACTCCCATTATAATATGTTTTTACCAGGTAATACAAGCTGTGCTCCCAACTCCTGCCGGTATTCAGGAGTATAATAAGTTTGAAATCCGGCACCGGGCGTAAAGGTCATTTCACTAAAAACCGGTTCTCCGTTTATCTCATACCAATCAACTCTGACTAACGGAAATTCTTTTGCAAGAATTTCACTATACGCTAACATTTTATCAAATGAAACAGGTCGGGGATATACCTTATGCGTTCTGTAATGGGCTGTTATTTTTTCCGGTTGTAAATTCCAGTTCAGATCGTAAATGGAATAATTTACTTTTTCTTTGATTCTGTCCGAACAAAGAAAAACAGAATAAGCCTTACCGTTGTAGCAATTAAATTTATAATCGACAAGGGAATTTTCACCTTTCAAATCAGAATTCAAGTATTTTTCAATCAGAATCCGGGGTTTAATTTTTAAATAATGAGGCTCCGCACTTATCAACCCAAACGGATATTTTAGCCATTCATTTAATTCTTTTCTTAAACGCGGAATATTCAGCTCTCTCTTATTCTGAATAAGTTTCACATATTTTCCACCCCCACCATTTGTCAGTTTTATAACAAAAGACTCCGGTAAGATTTCAAAATTTATATCTTCGCTTTTTTCATATACACCATAGATTGTATTCAGTGTATGTCCCAACCCTTTATTTTCTACATACTGCCGTACCAAATACTTATCAGTCAGTTCCGACCACTTGTCCGTCTTCGTGTAAAACTTCAACCAGTTTATTTTTTCATCTATATCGGAAGGATCTTCTAAATTAATACGACATCCGTGACATTTTTTAAATAATAGAATAGCTAACTCTTTGGGATCTCTTTTTCCGATTTTCGCATAATACCCATCTCTGAACTTTCTATACAACGGCAAAAACGGACTGATCACTTTTCTGCCTAGACCACTCTCTTTCATTTTTTATAAAACCATATAAGTTAATATACTTTTAATCTTAAAAAATCTGTAACAGTTTCACTTTCAACCTGTGCATAAATGATACGGTCATCTCTTTCTCCGTACGGGTCAATCCACAACAATAGATTGACAAGATAAAAAACAGGCCGACAATGAAATAAGTCACCCAAAAAAACTGATCCGGAATGAGTAACGAACAAATATAAGCTATCAATAAAAGTACGGTAACCGGTATCAATTCATAAACAAATACATTATTGATAAAACTCATAATAGACAATCCACTTTCTATTTTTAGCAATACAATTCTGGAAAGCGAACATACTATTTCAAAAAATACATAACACACCATAACGGAAACAGCAGACATTCCCATTTTTAAACAGAGGTAAGCAAATGGTAAAGTCAAAATTTTTATGGTACTTGTAACTATCGAATATATTTTTATTTTTCCTATTGCTCTGTTTGCCACCCCCAACCCCATCGTAAATTGATCCATCCAGGCTCCAAACAAGCTATACCGGCAAAAGGAAACGGCATAATCAGGTATTTCTCCCAACCATACCTGCAAAATCCGGTCCATATAGAAAAGACTGGGAATCGTTATCCAGGCAAACAACAAAAAAGAAAACTTACTTGCCATTTCAGATAACTGAAACATTTTATTTCGGTCTTTAGCTCCTTCCGCCTTAACGATTTGCGGCTGCATGGCATTTATCAAAGAAGTCGATAAAAAAGATATTTGGCCTATCACCTGTTGAGCAATACCGTATGAAGCATTTAATGCTGTTCCGAAAAAACGATTCAATAAAACAGCAATCCCTTGTGTACGTCCGACAATACACCCGATACTATAAACCGTCCATCCCGTAAACACAAACAGTTCTTTAAACAAATAAGGCTTAAATTTAAAAACAGAAGCCCGCTTACACTCGGTATAATTTTTTTTACAATAAATATAATAGCAAACAAAATCAAATAAAGGAACTAAAGCAATCAAACAGGCGTAGTAAACCAGTTTATCAAAACCGACATAGGCAAGTGATATTGAGATAAATAATTTCAGAATAACATCTGTCATCTGTATAATGGAAGTGTATACAATATTTTCATGCGCAATCAAAACGGCAAAATAAGAAGTGCTTTGCATCGTAAAAAAGAGCATAAACAACATACTGTTATACACCCAATAAGCAGCCTCCACCCGACTTTTATCAATATTCAGAAATTCCGTCAATACAAATTTCCGGCATAAAAACAAGAGCAAAACCAGACCAATGCTTATTAACAATGTAATCACCAAACTGTTACTCAGGATGTCACATTGCTTACTCAAATCATTTTTCCCTTGATAAAAAGACAAAAAACGCTGAATTGTCGATGCCAAAGAATCTTTTATAAAAGACAACAGAGCAATAACCCCCGCAATAAGACTATATAAGCCAAAATCATCAACCCCCAGTTCTGCCAATATCAAACGGGAAGTATATAATAATATACCTGCAGATAATATGCTTCTGACATATTGTACGCCTGTATTTACAAAAACTCTTGTTGAAGCTCTCTCTATCCTCACCTTTCTATTCTTAAAAAAAATATCTGCTTCCTATCACTGTAAATATGACTATTCACTTTAAAACAAATACTATTCGATTAAATTTTGAATATTAAAAAATACTATTCCAACGAATACCTCCATTTACCTTATAATCTTCCGTCTACAAGCGCCTTTTCAAGCACACCTTTTACATCATAAATTACACCATTATTCTTCAAAAATTTCTGAATCGGTAATTCTTTAAACTCATCATGAGCGACAGACAGGATAACAGCATCAAACGAATTTTGTAAATTTTCTAATCCGGAAGAAAGAATTCTGATATTATATTCGCGTTCGACTTTTTCTTGATCTGCCCACGAATCATAAACGGTAATATTGGAAGAATATTCGTGCAATGTGGCATAAATATCTACAACTTTAGTGTTACGAATATCTGGACAATTCTCTTTAAATGTAATTCCCAAGATTAAAATATTGGCATCTTTTACCAAGATTCCTTTCTTGTTCATCAATTTGATCACCTGATTGGCGATATAATTTCCCATACCGTCATTTAAACGCCGGGCAGCCGACATAATCCGGGGCAACACACCATATACCTGAGCTTTCTGTATTAAATAATAGGGATCAACACTAATACAATGCCCTCCGACTAATCCCGGTTTTAACTTTATAAAATTCCATTTAGAAGCCGCCGCATCAATCACCTCATTAGTATCAATTCCCATGGCATTAAATATTTTAGCCAATTCATTCATAAAAGCAATATTAACATCACGCTGGGAATTTTCAATAATTTTAGAAGCTTCAGCCACCCGGATAGAAGATGCTTTATGGGTTCCATTTATTAAAACCGAATTATACAAATTATCGACTATTTCGGCAACTTCAGGCGTAGAACCGGACGTTACTTTTTTGATTTTTTCAACAGTATGTTCCTTATCTCCCGGATTGATCCGCTCCGGAGAATAACCAGCAAAAAAATCGACATTAAACTTTAATCCGGATACTTTTTCAACAACCGGCAAGCATTCTTCTTCTGTAACACCCGGATAAACTGTTGATTCATAAATAACAATATCACCAGAAGAAATTACTTTTCCGACAGTTTCACTTGCTTTGATCAAAGGTATCAACAAAGGTCTGTTATTATCATCAACAGGTGTGGGAACCGCAATAATATATACATTACAATCATGAATATCATCTAAAACAGAAGAACAAACAAAACCATTTTTTAAAGCAGTTTGTAATAATTCGTCAGAAACTTCCAGGGTCGAATCATGACCTGACATTAAAGTATTTACACGCTCAACATTCAAATCAAAACCGACCGTTTGATATTTTGTTGAAAACAAACGCGCCAATGGAAGCCCGACATAACCTAAACCAATTACAGCAATTTTAACTGCACTATAATTATATCCCATTGATTTACAGAAATTCATACCAATAATTATTTATATTATGATTTCATTAATACTATATAGCTGTCAATTCTTATGTACCGCAAAACATTTATATCTGTCAACACCTAATAATCAACTATCTGAATCCCGTAATGCTTTTATTAGGAAAATAAAAAATCACGTAAAATTCTTAATTACCACATATTAAGGAATTACAGTCTCTACACGCTATCTATAAATCACTTAAATACATCCATTTAAAGTAGTTTACATTTTCTTTTACAACTTATTTAAACGAGCGTTTTATTGGTGAAAATAATACATGAAAAATGCCCTCGTCTCACTTATTTTTTCCAAATCAATAGCCTTTTTTCTTCGGGAGTGAAGTAATCTGTTTCTTTCTCAGGAAAAATAATTGTACAATGAATTTTGCGTTTTATCAAATCCTCTGCTTTTTTTACAAGGCTATTGAAATAATCCATATCGATATTCTCTCCGACAATAACCAAATCGATCAGGTTAGAATCAATACCTACGGCAAAATCTCCACGAATCCATACACGGGATATGTCTCCGACACGCTCAACTACTCCTTCAATGACTTGAGTTATACCACTATGCTTTAGTACTAAACTACGAATATCTCCGAAAAGCGGATGCCGTGGATTTGCTTGATACACCTTTTTATTCCCTTCGGATTCGGCACATAACAAACCGGCTTCTTCCAAATGATTTAATTCCAACCGAATAGCGTTTGTCGATTCGCCGAATTCATCTGCAAGCCCACGTAAATAGGCTTTCATGGATGAATTCAAAAAAAACTTTAAAAGTAATTTAATCCGAGTTTTGGAAGTGATCAGACTATCTAACATGCATATACAATGAAACTGCTGTTTACAGCTTCGCCCGGTAAGTCCCAGGTTATGGAACAGAATGATAAAGAAAATTCAATTCTGCGCAACAAATTTACTCATTATATATCAAACTTAAAAAGAAATTATATCCATTTTTTAATTTTCCTTTTGCATCCAATAAAAACGCTCGTTTAAATTGGAAATATTCCGGCTTTGTTGTCACTTTAAATAATATTGATTAAAAATCTTAAAGACTTTATTTTATAATTTAATACGAACCCAGTTATGCAAAAAGTATTGGTAACCGGAGGAGATGGCTTTATCGGCTCTCATCTGACAGAAATGTTATTGGAACAGGGGTATGCAGTACGTGCCCTATCGTATTATAATTCATTCAATTACTGGGGATGGCTCGACAGTATGGAACATCCGCATCTGGAAGTGATAACCGGAGATGTAAGAGACCCACATTTTTGCAAACATATTACCCAGGGGATTGATGTCATTTTTCATTTGGCAGCCCTGATCGCAATCCCTTATTCGTATATAGCTCCGGATAGTTATGTCGACACCAACATCAAAGGTACACTGAATATTTGTCAGGCAGCCAAAGAAAACGGAGTGAAAAGGGTATTGGTTACTTCCACATCAGAAGTGTACGGAACAGCCCAATATGTACCCATTGACGAAAAGCATCCCAAACAGCCACAGTCACCTTATTCAGCCACAAAAATCGGTGCAGATGCGATGGCGATGAGTTTTTATAATGCTTTTGAGTTACCGGTTGTGATCGTACGGCCTTTCAACACCTATGGTCCCCGGCAGTCTGCCCGGGCTATCATACCCACCATCATCACCCAGATAGCCAATGGAAAAAAAGAAATTAAACTGGGCGACCTAACACCTACCCGGGATTTTAATTTCGTAAAAGACACCTGTAAAGGCTTTATCGAATTATCGCAGTGTGATGCCGCTATCGGCCAGGAGGTGAATGTGTGCAGCAATTTTGAAATCTCGATGCGGGATACACTGGAACTCATTGCAAAACTCATGCATTCCGATGTGAAATTCATTGAGGATGAACAACGTCTGCGGCCCAAAAATTCTGAAGTTTTCCGCTTATGGGGAGATAATGCTAAAATAAAAAAACTTACCGGATTTACACCTTACTATTCTATTGAACAGGGATTACAAGAAACTATAAACTGGTTTTTAGATAAAGAAAACCTAAAAAAATATAAAGCGGATATTTATAATGTATAAACCTGGATCAGTTTATAAGTAATTGTTCAACATGAATGATACATTACAATACTTTTGGTATCTGTACACAAAAGACTACGAAAATATTAAATAAGTCAACGGACTTTCTCTCTTAGAAAATGAAAATATTAGTTACCGGAGCGGCAGGTTTTATAGGATGTTCTGTAGTTCAGGCTTTATCCCGGAAAGGGAATGAGGTAGTTGGATTAGATAATATCAATGACTATTATGATACAACACTGAAATATGCCCGTCTGGAGAATTGCGGCATAAAAAAAGACTCAATTGCATGGTACAAATTTATCCAAAGTGAAAAATATCCTCACTATCGTTTTATACGGATGCACATTGAGGATAAACAGGCAATGCAAATGTTATTTGCCAATGAAAACTTTGATGTTGTTTGTCATTTAGCTGCCCAGGCGGGAGTCAGGTATTCCATAGAAAATCCGGAAGCTTACATCCATTCTAATATTGAGGGATTTCTCCACATTATCGAAGGATGCCGGAATAATGCAATAAAACATTTAGTTTACGCAAGTTCCAGCAGTGTCTACGGATTAAATGGAAATGTTCCTTTTTCAGAAAAAGCGGGAATTGCTCATCCGACCAGTTTGTATGCAGCAACTAAAAAAGCAAATGAGCTTATGGCTCATGTCTATAGTCATCTTTATTCAATTCCGTCGACCGGTTTACGCTTTTTTACCGTATACGGTCCCTGGGGAAGACCCGATATGAGTCCCTTCTTATTTACAGATGCCATTTTAAGCGGACGTCCGATTAAAGTATTCAATAATGGCAATATGTTACGTGATTTCACGTATATCGATGATATTACAGAAGGTGTAGTACGAATTATAGAGCATATTCCGGCACCCGATCCATCCTGGGATGCCACTCGGCCTGATCCGTCCTCTTCTAACTGTGCCTATCGGATTTACAACATAGGTCATTCAGAACCCGTCCCTTTGATGGATTTCATTGAAGCTATTGAAAAAAATTGTGGAAAAAAAGCAGAAAAGAAGTTTTTACCCATGCAAGCCGGAGATGTCTTCCAGACCCACGCCGATACCACAGCCTTACAAGAGGAAATACATTTCAAACCTTCAACAAGTTTAAATGACGGGATCCGGGAATACGTAAATTGGTTTAAAAAATTTTATAATATCAACGAATAATATGAAAATTGCAATAATCGGTACTGGCTATGTCGGCTTAGTTACAGGAACCTGTTTTTCAGAAATGGGTATAGATGTTACCTGTGTAGATGTCAATGAAGAAAAAATCAAAAATTTGAAAGCGGGTGTTATTCCGATCTATGAACCGGGACTGGAAGAAATGGTATTACGTAACTATCATGCCGAACGGCTGAAATTTACAACTGACCTAACGTCTTGTCTGGACGAAGTTGAAGTTGTTTTCAGTGCAGTAGGAACTCCTCCGGATGAAGACGGTAGTGCTGATTTGAAATATGTGCTGGAAGTTGCAAGAACAATCGGTCAAAATATAAATCACTATGTATTGGTTGTCACCAAAAGTACGGTACCTGTCGGTACGGCTCAGAAAGTTAAAGCAACAATACAGGAAGAATTGAACAAACGAAATCTGAATATACCATTCGATGTGGCTTCAAATCCTGAATTCTTAAAAGAGGGGAATGCTGTAGAAGATTTTATGAAGCCGGACAGAGTGGTAGTTGGTGTGGAATCAGATCAGGCCAAAGAAGTGATGGAACGGCTTTACAAACCGTTTATGATGAACAATTATCGTCTGATTTTCACAGATATACCTTCTGCCGAAATGATCAAATATGCTGCAAATTCGATGCTAGCTACCCGTATTAGTTTTATGAATGATATTGCTAATCTGTGTGAATTGGTAGGAGCTGACGTGAATATGGTACGCAAAGGTATAGGCTCAGACAGTCGTATCGGCAGTAAATTTTTGTATCCCGGATGCGGTTACGGAGGAAGTTGTTTTCCCAAAGATGTAAAAGCACTGATAAAAACGGCAGAAAAAAACGGTTACGAGATGAAAGTACTCAAAGCTGTGGAAGACGTCAATGAAAAGCAAAAAAGTATACTGTTTGAGAAGCTGAACAAAATTTTCCAGGGAGACTTAAAAAATAAAAAAATAGCTTTATGGGGCTTGGCTTTTAAACCGGAAACAGACGATATGCGGGAAGCTACAGCCCTGGTGCTCATTAAACATTTACTGGAAAGCGGGGCTGAAGTCGTTGCTTATGACCCGATCGCTATTCCGGAATGTAAACGCCGCATCGGCGATTGTATTTCCTATACCCAGGATATGTATGAAGCCGTACTGGATGCAGATGCCTTATTACTTGTTACAGAATGGAAAGAATTCCGGATTCCGAGCTGGGGAGTAATAAAAAAGGCCATGAAACAACATATCATTATCGACGGACGCAATATTTATGACCGGAAAGAAATGGAAAAAAACGGCTTTCTGTATAAATGCATCGGATAAACGGGGAAGAAAATTAATTCCATTACAGGAATGAAGAAAATAATGATCATAGGTAAATTACCTTGTAATTCTGATCTGGGACAGGCAGAAATTATCCGTACAAGGTTTATTATCCGTGGGCTGGAAGAAAAAGGTCACCAGTTATCCGTATTCTCTTATTACATTGATAAAAATACTCCTGCCGGAAAGCATGAAGACTGCAAAACGGTCAGTTACATGCTATCATACCGGAGAAAATTACGATTTCTGAACCCTATTGTCTATACATTCCTGTTTTTCAAAACCGTCTTATCGCAGGCAGCTCATTACGATTGTATCTTGTGCGACAAATTACCCCATTACTATGTCCTGCCTTTTTTATTGGCCGTTAAATTGAGAAGGAAAAAATATATCATACAATACAATGAATTTTTAAAAGGGACCTCTATACTGGATACTTTTAAAAAGAAAGTGTATTTCAACATTGGGAAATTTTTTGACTTACTGATATTGAAATCAGCCTCAGTATTAATTGTGATTTCATCCGAACACCGGAAATATTATCAAAAATATACCTCCTCTAAGTGTAAACATGTCGTAATTTCCATGCTGATGGAAATTGCACCCGGAACAAAAGAGCCTGAAAAGAAACCAAAAGATACAGAGTTAGTTGTAGGATATGCAGGGACATTGAATAAAAGTAACGGAGTCGAACTATTATTATCCGCTGTTTCTGAAGCTATAAAACAAAATCAGAAAGTCCGTTTAACAATGTTCGGTCCGGCCCGTCAGAATTACCGGAATCATTTGAATGACTGTATAAAAAAAGCGGGGTTGGAAAATAAAATTACGATTCTGAATCCTTTAGGAAACAAAGAAGCTATTGCTTTTATACAAGATCACATTGACATTCTCGTGATCCCCAAGCTGAATGACGATAGAGCAAGAGGATATATTCCCTCCAAACTGGGTGATTACCTTTATTCCGGAAAGCCCCTTATCGTCACTGATGTCGGCGAAATGAATCAATATATACAACATCAGAAAAATGGTTTTATTGTATCGTCTGAAAGCCCGGAACCATTGACCAGAATCATAAGCTTTATCTGCGAAAACTATGAAATCAGTCAAAAAATCGGTTTAGAGGGACGTTTGTCAGCCTGTCAATTCGATTACAAAAAACAGATTACTCCCCTATCATGCCTAATCGATTCTCTGTAAGCATCCGAAGCAATCTGATCAAATCGTTCCTGATTTACGGCCTGGCATCAGCATGCAGTAAATTTATATCTGTATTACTTTTACCGATATATACGACGATTTTCTCCGTAGAGGAATATGGAGAAATTGATCTGATCCAGTCTGTCATACTGATTATCACCATATTTGGTATACTACAACTGGAAACTTCGTTACAAAGGTATTATTACGAATTTGAGGGCAAAGAACGGAAAAAAATGATTTCGACCATTCTGTGGAGCGTCACACTGCTTTCCGCTCTGCTGGTCGTTGTATTTTGTCTGTTTGCCGGCTGGATTTCTGTTTTATTATTCCGCACTGACCATTTCCGCGATCTGCTTATACTGTCGTCTTTTCTTATCCTTTTCACAAACATGACGACTATTTTTTTCATAATCATACGATATATGAAAAAACCGGTTCTTTTTGCCGTCCTGACTTTAACACAGATTTTTATATCAATCGGGAGCACTCTGATATTGGTCCTGGTATTCGACAAAGGTATTTCCGGCGTTTTCATGGGACAAATAACAGGCTTTGGCATTGTACTTCTGCTTCAGTTGTTTTTGTTAAAAAATGAATATAGCTGGCAAATAAACAAACCGATATTAAAATCAGCTTTTTCTTTTGCCATACCTCAGTTTCCTGCCCGTTTGGGAAGTGTCTGTAACAGCTATGTTAACCGTTTTTTCATGCTGGGATATCTTTCAACTTTTGCCATAGGGATTTATTCGGTTTCATTGAAATTCGCATCAATCATGACACTGATTGACAGCGCCTTTGTTATGGCATGGTATCCTTTTATGTACGATAGTCTGAAATCACCTCAGCACAAGGAGCTTTTCAGGAAAATTTTTAAATACGCCTGTTTAGCGGTTTTTTCTTTAGTCGTAATAATCAGTTTCTTTGCAGACGACGTACTCAGGTTATTTATAAAAAATCAGGACTATTATGAAGCTTCAAAATATATAGGCTGGCTGACGCTTTACCAAAGTCTGTTTATACTGAAAGAAATTATTGATATCGGTCCCATTATTACCAAAAAAACGGTTTACGTCACATATAGTTATCTGATCGCTTCAGGATTTAATTTGGTCTTTCTTTATCTGTCAATGCAGGTAGGAGGACTACCGGAAATGGTGTCGGCCATGGTCCTGACCAATATTATTTTACTCAGTTCGGCCTGGTATTTTTCTCATCGTCTCTATCCGGTAAATTATAATGTGCGGCTTTTTATCGTTTCTTTCCTCATATGTTGCGCATTACTGACAGCATTTCACTATATAGAATTACTTCTTCTACAGAAAATAATCATTCTATTGGTTCTCCTAACCTTCGGATGGTTTACCAGAAAAAGATGGTGGCAGGCGTTATCCTCTAATTAATTATTTCCATGAACCGGCAGCCTTTGCTTAGTGTGTTAATGTGCGTATATAATGAACTTCCGCAGCATCTGGAAGAAGCGATAGACAGTATTCTGTCGCAAACTTATACTCATTTCGAATTTATCATTATCCACGATAATCCGAAAGAACAGCTACTGGATGGAATAATACACCAAAAAGCCGCAACCGACAACCGGATCCGTTATTACCGAAACCCGGAAAATATCGGTCTGACCCGCTCATTAAACTTCGGGTTATCGAAAGCTTCCGGAGAATTTATTGCCCGAATGGATGCCGACGATATTTCTCTTCCCGACCGTTTTGCAAAACAAATCGCATTCCTGCAAGCAAAACACGATATAGCCGTGGTAGGAAGCTGGGCTTATATCATAAACAGTGACGGAAAAAATATCGGTAAATTAACGAGAGCCCGGGAACCTGAAACTTTAAACAGTTTGTTATTTTTCGAAAGTCCGTTATTTCATCCATCGGTAATGATGAGAAAGCACATTAGCGACAAACCGGTTGTTTACGATTCAAATTACAGATATTCACAAGATTACGAACTCTGGACCAGACTATCGGATTCCTGTCGTTTTTCCAATATTCCCTGTTTTCTGATTTGTTATAGATATTCAGATGATCAGATTTCTTCACATCATCTGGAAGAACAACAAAAAATAGCTTTCAGCATTCAGATCAGGCAGTTGGAAAAATACAAAATTTTCCTCTCCGATACCGAAAAAGAAATGTTCCGTCTTTTAACTCGTAAAGTGCAAAACCCGGAACTGTTTTCACCTGTTGAAATTAAAAAATTTTTATGTCATCTTATTGCTGGCCTGAAGATAAATGATAAAATTAATACGGGCATAATAACCAGACATCTGATTCATTTGTACGCAACCTATCTGACACGGCATTACTATCTGTGGCGGGCTTTTTACGAATTACTGAAATTTCAGTTGAGTGTCGGAAAAATACATCCATACGCCACAGCCTCTTTAATAAAAAACAACAAACTATGGCATGTCTGTTCAAATGAATGAACAAACAAGGCTCCTGAACAATAAAAAATTGAATATGTACGGGAAAATTACAAATTTTATAAAAGAACTCTATCCACACCAGGAGTTCGTTCCACTGCATGCACCTTGTTTCAGCGGTAATGAAAAAAAATACCTGAATGATTGTATAGACTCTACCTATGTATCCAGTGTCGGCCAATATGTAGATCGTTTTGAAGAACAGATTGCCGCCTATACCAAAGCCGCTAAGGCTGTCGTCTGTGTCAACGGAACCAATGCACTTCACATGTCACTTTTATTAGCAGGAGTTGAGAAAGACGACGAAGTTATCACACAGGCACTGACTTTTATAGCTACTTGTAATGCCATTCATTATATCGGGGCTCATCCGGTTTTCATAGATGTAGACAAAGACACCATGGGACTTTCTCCCCATGCACTCAAAGAATGGCTTGTACATCATGCAGAAGTGAAAGGTGGAATTTGCTATAACAAACGAAGCCAACGTAAAATAAAGGCATGTGTTCCGATGCATACCTTCGGTCATCCTGTGCATCTGAATGAATTACTGGAAGTATGCAGGGAATACGCTATCGAACTGGTTGAAGATGCCGCCGAAAGTATCGGAAGTCTTTACAAAGGTCAGCACACAGGTACTTTTGGTAAAATCGGGGTCCTGAGTTTTAATGGAAACAAGACAATCACAACCGGAGGTGGAGGCATGCTCCTGTTTATGGACGAAGAACTTGCAAAACAGGCAAAGCACCTGACGACACAGGCAAAAGTACCCCACCGCTGGGAATTTATCCATGATGAAATCGGATACAACTATCGCATGCCCAATATCAATGCAGCTTTAGGATGTGCACAACTGGAAAATCTGGATAAATATATAGCTAACAAACGGGAAACAGCCCTGCAATACCAGGAATTTTTTAAGCATATTCCCGACATCCATTTTTTCAGCGAACCCGAGGGATGCCGTTCTAACTACTGGCTGAATGCCGTTTTGCTAAAAGACAAGTCTGCCCGGGAAGATTTCTTGCAATACACCAATGATCATAGAGTTATGACCCGTCCGGTCTGGGGGCTGATGAATAAATCAGACATGTTTAAAAATGCAGAAACAGATGCTTTGGTCAATACCCAATGGTTTGAAGAAAGAGTGGTCAACATACCCAGCAGTGTAAGAACAGCCCTTTTGTAACTGCAATTTTTATACGTTTCAATTTTGGTGAATTTTTAGTTTTCCTGCTTTAGATTTTATAAACCTTGTCAGCCAGGATAAAAGTGGGTGTTTCCGTTTTGCTGACAATTGATTATATCCAAATGACATCTTATCTGAATAGAATATCCGGTCGTATTGTTCATCCGGAAACCACACTCATCCAGTGTTTAAAAACCATGGATGACGAGAAAACAAAGTTATTATTTGTATTTAATGATAAGGATTCCTTCATCGGTTTACTGACAATAGGTGATATTCAGCGCGCCATTATCCGGAATATTTCACTTACGGCACAAATAGAAACCATTCTGGATACAGACAAAATTTTCGGTAAAGAAAATGAATCCCTGGAAACATTAAAAAACACCATGATCCGTGAGCGATTGGAATGCCTGCCCATTTTAAAGTCAAACGGGGAAATGACAGATGTGCTGTTCTGGGAAGATGTATTTCCAGACAAAGAGATCCAGGTAAGGGATAAAATTAATCTTCCCGTCGTAATTATGGCAGGCGGAGAAGGAACCCGTCTCCGCCCCCTGACACATATATTGCCCAAACCTCTGATCCCCATCGGTGAAAAAACAATCATGGAGGTTATCATGGAACAATTTCAATCTATCGGATGTTCTAAATTTTATGTGTCGGTAAATTATAAAGCAGAATTAATCGAATATTATCTATCCCATAATATTCCTTCTTTCGATATTTCTTTTTTTAAAGAAAACCGGCCTTTAGGAACCATTGGCAGTGTATCGCTGTTAAAAGGCAAAATAGATACTCCTTTTTTTGTCACCAATTGTGACATTATGGTCGATCAGGATTTTCGGGATGTTTATGAATATCATGTAAATAACCACAACGATATCACCATTGTCGCTGCCATCAAAAGCTATCAGATTCCTTATGGTGTAATTGAGACGGCAGATAACGGAATTCTGATGCAACTGACAGAAAAACCCAAAATGAATTTGATGGTGAATACCGGAGTCTACGTACTGAATCCGGAATTAATTGCAGAAATTCCTTCCGACTGTATGTTCCACATGACCGATTTAATGGAAAAAATCAGAAAACGCGGAGGACAAATCGGGTGTTTTCCCGTCAGTGAAAAATCCTGGAAAGATATCGGCGAATGGGACGAATACTTAAAGACAATACGTCTGCATGAATAGAAAAATTCTAATGGTGGGAGAAATAGGCCACCAACATTTGAAAGTATTTACTTCCTATCTGAAACAAGCTTCAGATTACAGGATATATGGATTTGACTTAGCCCCTGAAAAAAGTCGGCAACAGGATCTCGACAGGTTCTATGAGCAGCATTTTTCTTTTAACAGGTGTAATTTCCGTTTTCCTCTGATCCGGGCATTTATTAATTATCTACGTTGCATTTGGGCTTTCAGGCGTCTGAAAAAAGAGGAATGTATCGTACAATTTCATTTCATTTCCCGTTATACCCTTCCCTTACAACTGATTTCCAAATTAAAAGGGTATAAAATTTCATCTTTTGTATATGGCAGTGACTACATGAGAAGCGGAAAAATAAAAAAATACTATTTATCTTTTGTCTTCCGCTTGTCTGATTCCATTGTTTGCGATTCCCTGCACATGAAAAAACAAATGATAAATGACTACCCGTTTATCAAAACGAAAACCGACAAACTGAATTTCGGGTCTCAGATTATCGACTGTTTATATGAAGCAAAACAAAATCCGGAAAAAGCCCGGGAAAAAATCCATGTTCCATCTTCTGTCAAATATGTCGTCATGTGCGGTTATAATGCTTCTGCCGGCCAGAACCACAAAGAGATCATCCGCCTAATTCCTTCATTCGGTAAAGACATTTTATGGATATTTCCTATGACTTATAACGGAAACGGGGATTATATCAGAGAGATGGAAAATCTTCTTCGGGAAACACAATGTAATTACCGTTTGTTGACAGATTTTATCCCCGATTCCGATTGGACTGATCTCATTACAGCCACCGACATTTTTATTCATATACAAATTTCAGATGCTTTTTCCAGTTCTCTGGCCGAGCATCTTTTAGCTGGCAATGTTGTTATCAACGGGGAATGGTTAAAATACGATGAACTGGAAGAAGAAAATATATTCTATCTGCCAACTTCGTTAGAAAAATTAAAATTCAATATACACTATTCGATTGAAAATTATGCCTCTTTACACGCTCTTTGCTCATCAAACAAAGAGAAAATCCGTCAACTTAAAAGCTGGAAAGTAAATATAGCCAAGTGGGTAAATTATTTCGGAAAATTAGAAAAGCATGAGAAATCTACCTTTTAAGGCATATTTCTGGGGAATTATTTTGCTGAACATGTACATCTACAACATCAGCTTTTCTTTTCTTCCCCTTACTTGCAGAAAGATTCTGACACTTTTCGGAATTTTTGTTTTCATTTTAAAATGGCAACATACACAGTATTACAAACAGGGAATTAAAAAAACATCCCAGCTTTTATTCCTGTTTTTTTTACTTATAGCCTTTTCGTTAATTGCAGGAATTTTCAATGGGAACATGGATACTTTTTTTATTTCCACAACCATCTCCTTCATTTCCAACTTTTTTGCAGCTTATTTTGTTCTCTATTCTTTACATTTCCTTTACGGAACTCCATACCATACAGAAAAATTCCTACTTCTGATAGTTCTGACAATCCTCTCCAATAATCTTTTGGCTTTTTCAGCCAGTTTAATCCCAGCCGTATTCAATTTTCTATCCAGTATACAAAATGTAAATTCAGAAACATTGGACTTAGTCACGGATTCAAGCGGTTCCCTGATGCGTTTGTTCGGATTAGGGGAAAATACTTTTTTCAACGGAGGGGCTTACTCATGCTTGGGATTATTATTATCAACTTATTTGCTGTTTCAGAGCAAACAAATAATAAGTAAATATATTTATCTTCTCATCTTTATACTGATACTAGTCACCGGAACTCTGATTGCCCGTACAACTCTGGTCGGATTTCTGCTGAGTATATTGTTCATCATTTATCTTTCAGGAAAAAAAATCCGCATTTTATTCAAACATATCTTTATTTTTTTTTCCGCCATACCCCTGTTATTCGGTGCCTTTATTCTATTTCTGGAATATCTCAATCCCAAAATGCTGGAATGGGGTCTGGAACTTATAACCAATTATTTTGCAGGCGGGACAGCCGACAGCGCTTCTACCAATGAAATGTTCGATATGTGGCGAGTTTTTCCCGAACACATTTCAACTTATATCATTGGTGACGGACAATTTACTTTACCCGACGGAAGTTATTACATGCATGTAGACATCGGCGTACTCCGGATTTTGTACTTTATAGGAATACCAGGACTGATCCTCCTTTTTACGATCGTCTACAAACTGGTCTTTCCACACAAATTAAGCGGAAACACCTGGAAATTATCTCTTTTTATCTGGGGATGGGTCTTCACGATGAACCTGAAAGGATTCTTCTTCCCTCTAAGTTTCTGTCTCCTGTTATTCATATACTATTTATTCAACAACACAGAAAATAACCGATCTGATAAACATATCCCAATACAAATTCCTTATGAATAATAATCCGCAGTTTTTTCCTAATGTGGCCATCGTGGTTATCGGTTATAACCGTCTGGATTCTATCCAAAGACTGTTAAGTTCATTGCTTCAGGCCGATTACCCAAAGCAGGAAATTCCGTTAATTATCAGTATTGACAAGAGTCCGTCCGATAAAGTCAGCGAATATGCACAAAGTTTTGAATGGCCTTACGGAACTAAACATATTGTCAGGCATTCTCAGAATCTGGGATTACGTAAACATGTATTACAATGCGGAGACTTTCTCAAACAATATGAAGCAGTGATCATTCTGGAAGATGATCTGCTTGTATCTCCCCGATTTTATTATTTTGCCTGTCAAGCCGTTAATAAATACAGTAAGAATGAATGCATTGCCGGTATCAGTTTATACAGCTTTGCCATTAACTATCACACACGCAGTTTCTTTTTACCGGAACAGGACGGGAATGACGTATATTTTATGAACTGCGCCCAATCCTGGGGACAAGTCTGGTTACGCAAACCCTGGCAGGATTTCATCACTTGGTATAGCAAACATTCCGAAGAATTTACAGAATACCCCCATCTTCCATTGTCTATTTGCCATTGGCCTAAAAGTTCATGGCTGAAATACCATACCAAGTATTGTATTGAAAACAACAAATATTTTGTTTATCCACACATCTCCCTGACAACAAATTCCGATGATCCGGGCAGTCATTCATACGGAGGTTCGACTTTGTTTCAGGTTTCCTTACTTTACGGCAAAAAAGAACATTATCAACTCCCTGAACTCTCAGAGAGCAAGGTGTTCTATGACGGCTTTTTCGAAAGAAAATTCCTGGCGCCCTACCTGAACGTAAAGGAAGAAGAAGTGTGTATCGACTTTTATGGGATGAAAAATAACAGGGAAAATAAAAGATACTGGTTGACTACAAAAAAAATCAGACAAGCCAAAGTCATCAGAACTTTCGGACTGAAACTCCGGCCCTATGAAATGAACATTATTCAAAATATACCGGGAGAAGGTCTCACCTTGTATGATACCCTTTCTATGAAAAAAATCAAAAGCGGACCGATCCCGGCCTTTGTTTTAAAATACATGTATGGAATCGGTTCAATCGCTTTATTTCTTTACACATTCGGAATATGGAAATTGATTTATACTTCTTTTTCCGAATACTTCCACAGAATGAAAAAATGGGGATTCCGTAAAGTTTTTTAAGATATTCTACCCTATCAGACTATTATTTCAAGATTACTTCAATTAAAATATAAACAGCTACCGCTATGTTTAAAGACAAAATTTTATTGATTACCGGAGGGACAGGTTCTTTCGGTAATGCTGTATTACAGCGTTTTATAGATTCAGATATCAAAGAAATCCGGATTTTCAGCCGGGATGAAAAGAAACAGGATGATATGCGTCACCGGCTGCAAAATCCCAAGGTAAAATTTTACATAGGAGATGTCAGAGATAAACGTTCTGTGGACGGTGTAATGCAAGGTGTTGATTACATTTTTCATGCAGCTGCACTGAAACAGGTCCCTTCCTGCGAATTTTTCCCGATGCAGGCTGTCAGAACCAACGTTATCGGAACAGAAAATGTACTGGATTCGGCGATTCAGAATAAAGTAAAAAGAGTTGTCGTATTAAGTACAGACAAAGCATGCTATCCTATCAATGCCATGGGAATTTCTAAAGCCATGATGGAAAAAATAGCCATAGCCAAAGCCAGAGCAATGGCTCCAGATTCAGAAACAATCATCTGTTGTACCCGCTACGGTAATGTCATGTCCAGCAGAGGCTCTGTTATACCCTTGTTCTTAGAACAATTAAAAAACGGAAAAAATCTTACCGTTACAGACCCGAATATGACCCGTTTCATGATGACCCTGGATGAAGCCATTGATCTAGTATTATTCGCTTTCACCCAAGGACATAACGGAGACCTGTTCGTACAAAAAGCTCCAGCCGCTACTATTGACACCTTAGCCAAAGCAATTCTGGAACTTTCCCACTCAAATTCTAAAATCCAAATTATCGGTACCCGACACGGCGAAAAAGTCTATGAAACTTTAGTAACCCGCGAAGAGATGTCCCGGGCAGAAGATTTAGGCCATTATTTCAGAGTTCCTTGTGACAACCGGGATCTAAATTATGATAAATATCTGGCAATGGGCCAAGAAAAAATCACCACAATCGAAGACTATCATTCCCATAATACACATCGGTTAAATGTAGAAGAGATGAAACAACTTCTACTCAAAGTAGATATTGTACGTGAAGATTTCAGTTTATAATATTTATAACTTTTTCTTATTTCTCCATCTGACTTTAATCTACAAACTTTTCTCATACAATCAGAAATTCTATGATAAACATCGGAATTACCGGCCAGGCAGGCTTTGTCGGTACTTATCTGTATAATTTACTGGGTTTATATCCACAAGTTGTGAAACGTATTCCCTTCGAAGATGCTTTTTTTGAAGAAGAATCCCGATTACGTGCCTTTGTAAAGCAATGTGATGTAATTGTACACTTGGCAGCAATGAACCGGCATCCGGATCCTCGGATATTATATGAAACAAATATCCGTTTAGTCAAACAATTGATTAAAGCCATGGAAGAGGAAAATGTAACTCCGTATGTGTTATTTTCTTCTTCTACCCAAGAAGAACGGGATAATGAATACGGATGTTCAAAGCGGGAAGGCAGGGCTTTATTGGAAGAATGGGCAAAACAAAATCAAGCCTCTTTTACGGGTTTGATTGTTCCCAATGTATATGGTCCGTTTGGCCGGCCGAACTACAATTCATTTATTGCAACATTTTGTCATAAACTGACACATAATGAACAACCAGAAGTTCTGACAGACAGCAATGTAAAATTAATTTATGTCGGTTCATTATGCAATTATATTTATAAGAAAATACAAACCAGAATAAATGAAAATATTCCGGTAATTGAAAGGGATGTCGTACCTTATGATTTTGAAAAAAAAGTCACAGAGATTCTCAACCTGTTTCAAGACTATAAACGCCTCTATTTTGATCAAGGCTCAATTCCGGTTTTACGTGATCCTAATGAAGTGAATCTTTTCAACACTTTCCGTTGTTATATTGATTATTCCGGACATTTCCCTATAAAGTTGATACAACATAGCGATCCGCGCGGAGTATTTGTAGAAACGATTCGTTTGGGAATTGGCGGACAAGTTTCATTTTCAACAACGATCCCGGGTATTACACGTGGAAATCATTACCATACCCGTAAAATAGAACGCTTTACAGTCATTAAAGGAAAAGCCCGCATCCAACTACGAAAAATCGGCACGGAAGAGGTGTTGAATTTTGAACTGGACGGTTCAGAACCTGCCTATGTAGATATGCCTATCTGGTATACGCATAATATTACAAATATCGGAAAAGATGAATTGTATACCCAGTTCTGGATTAATGAATGGTATGATCCGGAAGATGGAGATACTTATTTTGAACCGATTAAAAAATAAAAAATACACTGATCCGGAAGGTTTATACAGCATTTGCCGGCCACTCAATCCCAAACGTACTAAATCCGAAATATTACCATAATTTCATACCTTAATGCTTATAAGTGTTATTACTCCAACCTATAACAGTGCACAAACACTTACCGATACGCTGAAGAGCGTTCTTTCTCAAACTTATCAGGACATAGAATATATTATTATTGACGGCGGATCGGATGAAAAAACCCCTGAAATTATCAAACAATACAAACCTTTATTCGGTAGTCGTTTACAGTGGTACAGAGAAAAAGACAAAGGGCTTTACGATGCAATGAACAAAGGTATCCGGATGGCAACAGGAGATGTTGTCGGTATTTTAAATTCAGACGATTTCTTTACCTCCAATGATGTACTTACACGAATTGCAGAAGAATTCGATAAAAATGAAATAGATGCCGTATATGGGGATATACATTTCGTAAATCCGGGAAATTTACAAAAGTGCGTACGTTATTACTCATCCTCCATCTTTCGTCCTGCATTATTTCGGTTCGGCTTTATGCCGGCCCACCCCTCTTTTTATGTCAAACGGGAATGCTATGAAAAATACGGCCTATATGCCCTGAACTACAAAATTGCAGCAGACTACGATTTATTAATCCGCTTCCTGTATGTGAACCGGATAAAATATAAGTATATAAAAATGGATTTTGTAACCATGCGAACAGGTGGCGTAAGTACGACTGGGATCAAAAGCCGGATTATTCTTAACCGGGAAATCGTAAAAGCTTGTCGAAAATATGGTATCTACACCAATCTCTTTTTCCTTACGTTCAAATATTTTTACAAAATTTTCGAATTAAGAAAAAAAATAATTATATGAATATTTTGATTACCGGAATTCATGGTTTTGTGGGTTCAAATTTAGTATTTTATTTACAAAAAATACATAAAATATATGGAGTCGATATCATATTTCCTGTAAAAGATGGGGTAGAAACTACATTCCAATGGAAAGATTTGGATAATCCGGAACAATTTTACACTTCTGAAGAAGTGGACAAAGTAAAGTTACTGAGACAGATCGACATAATTATTCATTTGGCAGGCAAAGCACATGACACTAAAAATGAGGCTCAGGCACAGGAATATTTCGATATCAACACGGGATTGACCAGGAAGGCTTTCGACTTTTTTCTGCAATCCAATGCAAAAAAATTTATTTTTTTCAGTTCCGTAAAAGCAGCTGCTGACTTTGTCGTAGGTGATGTACTGACAGAAGCGGTCATTCCGTGTCCTAAAGGCCCGTATGGTGAAAGTAAAATTGCTGCGGAAGATTATATCCTTTCCCAAAAAGAAAAATGGGAAAACCGGAAACAAGTATACATATTAAGACCCTGTATGATCCACGGGCCAGGGAATAAGGGCAACCTGAACCTATTGTATAATCTGGTGAAAAAAGGCTTGCCCTGGCCATTAGGCGATTTTGAAAACAGGCGGTCATTCACATCCATCGACAACCTTTGCTATATAATCGACGGATTGATTCAAAAAAATGTCATTTCCGGAATTTATCATATCGCGGACGACGAATCCCTATCTACCAATGAATTAATCGAAATCATGTGTAACGTGATGGGGAAAAAACCGCATATCTGGAAAGTCAATAAAGGGTTTATGACGGGATGCGCCCGATTGGGCAGTGTCATTCATCTGCCCTTAAATTTAGAAAGGCTTCAAAAACTGACCGAAAATTACGTAGTGTCGAATGCCAAAATAAAAGCAGCGTTGGAGATCGACCGGATGCCTGTACACGCCAGAGAAGGACTCGAAAAAACAATCCGGAGTTTCCAGTAATAAATAAAAAATTGAGGAATATTTAAAATTCCACAAAACATCCGCTCCAGTGCGTTATTTATCTCATTTTAGTATGTATTATCTGTTTATTTTTCTTCTGTTATTATGCGCAGAATTGATTTACTTCCGCATAGCAGATCGATTTAACATTATCGACAAACCGAGCGCAAGAGGATCACATACCCGGATCACCCTGCGGGGGGGCGGAATTGTTTTCTATTTCGGTGTATTATTGTATTCTTTTACCCACCATTTCGAATATCCTTGGTTTGTACTAGCGTTAACCCTGATCGCAGGTATCAGTTTTATCGACGATATACGATCGGTATCCCAAAAAGTCCGATTGATATTTCATTTTACAGCCATGCTGCTACTGTTTTACCAATGGGGTATCGCTTCACTCCCCTGGTGGTATATTCCTGTTGCGCTTATTGTATGTACGGGAATTATCAACGCCTATAATTTTATGGACGGAATAAACGGGATTACGGGAGGCTATAGTCTGGTTATATTAGGCTGTCTGACCTACATCAATGAATTTCGGATTACCTTTATCGAATCACAATTTCTATGGATCATATTACTTGCCGTAACCGTCTTCAATATTTTCAACTTCCGGAATAAGGCCAAATGTTTTGCCGGAGACATCGGTTCTGTGAGTATTGCTTTTATTATCCTGTTTTTATTGGGAAAATTGATTATTTTCACCCAGGATGCAAGTTATATCATACTATTAAGTGTCTATGGTGTCGACAGTATTCTTACAATCATTCATCGGCTGATCCTGCATGAAAATATAGGCCTTCCCCACCGCAAACACTTATACCAGTTAATGGCGAACGAATTAAAAATTCCGCATACGGCCGTTGCCGGATGTTATATGTTACTCCAGGTATGTATATTTGCAGGATACATTGTTTTTTATAACTACCGTTTTTGGTATTTAGGTGCAATCATTTTAATTTTATGCTGTGGTTATATAGGATTCATGAAAAAATATTTTCATCTCCATATAAATAAACCTTAGTTGTAGTTTACAAGTAAAAAATAATTCAGTCCGTAAATGACACACTGGGACGGACTCATTGTGTAATTTATGAATAAACCAAATGATGATTTTACTTATAAGTTTAAAATTCACATAGTGACTTATTGATAGTGTAACTTTATATCCCAATCGCAGATCAAACATAAAATACATTTATAAAATGGAAATCATCGAAGATCAATTACTCGATCAGGTAAGTAGAAAAGCTAAGGAGAACCAACGTCTGAGAATGAATTATAACTTTCATACTTCTCCGGAAGCCGGAGCACAACGTCTGTTAAATGCCCTGGAACCCGGAACCGAACTACCGATACACCGGCATACACATACGGCAGAAACTTATTTAGTAATAAGAGGCAAAATCAAAGTACTCCTTTATAACGATATGAAACAAATTACCGACACTGTCGTGCTTGATCCGTCACAGGGAAATTACGGTGTAAATATTCCCATAGGACAATGGCATACCTTGGAAGTATTAGCATCCGGGACTGTTATTTTTGAGGTCAAAGACGGTCCTTATACGCCTATTTCCGAAGAAAATATTTTAATATAGCGAAAATACCGATCCGTCATTATTGAAAAGCATACCAATTCTCAACGGTATGCTTTTTTTAATATCTTTATATTTCAAATATATTTACGATATTTGCAGGATAATATTAGACGAATATTTACGGAATCTAAACGATATATGAAAAAAACAGCGTTAATTACAGGAATTACGGGACAGGACGGATCGTTTTTGGCTGAATTCCTGATTGAGAAAGGATATGAAGTACATGGGATTATGAGACGGTCGTCGTCTTTCAATACGGCACGGATTGAACATTTATATCTGGATGAATGGGTACGGGATATGAAACAACAACGGTTGATCAATCTGCATTACGGCGACATGACAGACTCGAGTTCGTTAATACGGATTATTCAATTGGTACAACCCGATGAAATATACAACCTGGCAGCACAAAGTCATGTAAAAGTCAGTTTTGATGTACCGGAATACACCGCCGACTCCGACGCCGTAGGTACTTTACGTTTGCTGGAGGCCGTACGGATTCTTGGGCTGGAAAAAAAGACCCGGATATACCAGGCTTCGACTTCGGAATTATTCGGTTTGGTACAGGAAGTACCGCAAAAAGAAACCACCCCCTTTTATCCCCGTAGTCCTTATGGTGTTGCCAAACAATACGGTTTCTGGATTACTAAAAACTACCGGGAAGCTTACGGTATGTTTGCCGTAAACGGTATTCTTTTCAATCACGAAAGCGAACGCCGGGGCGAAACATTCGTTACCCGCAAAATTACCCTGGCAGCCAGCCGCATCGTACAAGGATTTCAGGATAAATTATACGTAGGAAATCTAAACTCTCTGCGTGACTGGGGATATGCCAAAGATTATGTGGAATGTATGTGGCTGATGCTGCAACACGAAACTCCGGAGGATTTTGTCATTGCAACAGGACAGATGCACTCCGTACGGGATTTCTGTACTCTGGCTTTTAAAGAAGCAGGTATAGAATTGGAATGGCAAGGAAACGGAATAGATGAAAAAGGAATAGACCGGAAAACAGGAAAAACACTGGTAGAAGTCGATCCGAAATATTTCCGGCCGACAGAAGTAGACCAATTGCTGGGAGATCCGACCAAAGCCAAAACCCTGTTAAAATGGAATCCGACTAAGACTTCTTTCGAAGAGTTAGTACATATCATGGTTGAGCATGATATGCGGTTTGTGAAAAAATTGTATAAAAAAGCAGAATAAGACGTAAGATTATTCGGATTTTTTCAAAAATAAACAGATATCTGATAATCCGGAGTAAATTATAATAATGGAAAAGACAAGTAAAATATACGTTGCCGGACATAAAGGACTGGTCGGTTCTGCTATATGGCAAAATTTACAGACGAAAGGTTATACAAATCTGATCGGGAAAAGCCATAAAGAGTTAGATTTACTGGACGGAGTTGCCGTACGGGAATTTTTCGACCGGGAGAAACCGGAATACGTATTTCTGGCAGCAGCATATGTCGGCGGCATTATGGCAAACAATATTTACCGGGCCGATTTTATCTACCGGAATCTGCAAATTCAGCAAAACATCATTGGAGAAAGTTTTCGGCATAAAGTTAAAAAACTCTTGTTTCTGGGCAGCACCTGCATTTATCCGCGGGATGCCGGACAACCGATGAAAGAAGAAGCTCTTCTCACATCACCCCTGGAATATACAAACGAACCTTACGCCATTGCGAAAATTGCAGGACTGAAGATGTGCGAAAGCTTCAATCTGCAATACGATACCAATTATATCGCCGTTATGCCGACCAATTTATACGGACCGAATGACAATTTCGACCTGGAACGAAGCCACGTATTACCGGCGATGATCCGGAAAATACATTTGGGGCGATACCTGCATGAAGAGAATTGGGAAGCGGTACGTTATGATCTGAATAAACGTCCCGTAGAAGGAGTCGATGGGAACGCTCCGCAAGAGACTATCTTAGCAATTCTGGCTAAATACGGTATTACAACGTCTGCCGTGGAACTGTGGGGAACCGGCAAGCCTCTGCGTGAATTCCTATGGAGTGAAGAAATGGCGGATGCCTGCGTATTTATTATGGAAAGAGTCGACTTTCAGGATCTCAAAGGCAATTCTCCGGAAATACGTAACTGCCACATCAATATCGGAACGGGTAAAGAATTGACGATTGCCGAACTGGCAAATCTGATTGTAAAAGAAGTTGGTTACAAAGGAACATTACGTTTCAACGCAGAAAAACCCGACGGAACAATGCGTAAGTTAACGGATGTCGGCAAACTGCATAAATTAGGATGGCACCATAAAATAGAAATCGGAGAAGGGATTAAAAAAATGTACGAATGGTATAAGAGCGAGAATTGTAAATTGTAGATTTTAGATTGCCACACGAATTAGCTCTTAAAAATTGACGATTGGATACAGGGAATATACCCGGGTGTGTTATGACAAATAAAGCAGGATGAAAAAATTGTTGTCGTTACCGGCAAATTTAGTCGGTTACTTTCACAAATTGCAAAACGCAGACCGGCAGGAATGGTTTTGTACTTCAGACCCAACCGATCATAAATTAGGTTCGGGAGGCGGGACAAGCTGGCTATTGGAAAAATGCAGGGAAAACGATGCACCTCATAAACCGTTTAACGATTGGCTGAAACAGGAAAAACGAATTCTCCTGCATGCCGGAGGCCAAAGCCGAAGACTTCCGGGATATGCCCCTTCAGGTAAGATTTTGACACCGATCCCGGTATTCCGTTGGGCAACGGGACAATGTTTCGACCAGAATTTATTGTCTTTGCAACTTCCCCTTTACGAAAAAATAATGGAAATTGCCCCGCAAGGTCTACATACCCTCATTGCCAGCGGGGATGTTTATATACGTAACAACGAACCTTTACAAGAGATTCCCCAAGCCGATGTCATCTGTTACGGATTATGGACTGATCCGTCCATAGCCACCAATCACGGGGTTTTCATAGCCTCCCGGGAAAATCCGGACGTACTGGACTATATGTTGCAAAAACCATCTGTAGAAGAACTAGGGCAACTTATGGCCACACATCTGTTCCTGATGGATATCGGGATTTGGATATTGAGTGATAAAGCGGTCGAATTACTGATAAAGCGGTCGCATAGCAGTAGCAATAAAGAATTCCGGTATTACGATCTATATTCGGATTTCGGTCTGACATTGGGAATGCATCCTAAAATCAACGATCCGGAACTAAATACACTGAGCGTAGCCATTCTACCCCTGCCGGGCGGAGAGTTTTACCATTACGGGACAAGCCGGGAACTGATATCATCGACGCTTGCGGTACAAAACCGGGTACACGACCAACGGATGATTGTACAACGCCATGTAAAACCTCATCCGGCCATGTTTGTACAAAATGCAGAGATCGAAATTCCGCTTACTGCCGACAACTCCAATCTCTGGATAGAAAACAGCCACCTCGGTAAAGGTTGGAAAATTCACAATCAACATCTGTTCACCGGTATACCGCGAAACGAATGGACCATAGAGATACCGGCAGGCGTATGTATCGATATCGTACCGATCGGAGAAAAAGCCTATGCCATTCGTCCCTATGGTTTTAATGACGCTTTTAAAGGTCCCCTGGACCATCCGTCAACCCTTTTTATGGGACATCCATTCAAACAATGGCTGGAAACAAGAAACTTAAGCTGGCCGACCAGTCTGTTGAACCCGGATACCGATATCCAATCTGCCGCTCTTTTTCCGGTATCTCATTCGATAGAAGAAGCCGAAGAGATACTCAAATGGATGATCCATACTCCCGGTTCAGACACAGGTAAAGCATTGTGGTTGAAATCCCGACGGCTTTCTGCCGATACTATTTCTGCCCAGGCGAATCTGATACGATTATTCGGGCAACGCAAAGAATTTCAAATTAAAAATTGGAGTTTTCTGGCTAAGAATTACGAAAAAAGTGTATTCTATCAACTGAATCTGATGGATGCTGCCCAAAAATTCGTAACCAATCACATCGATCTGCCGCACCCTCTCCCTTCCGGTTGTAACCGGATGACCCGGATACGTGATCACATGTTCAGAGCCAAGGTTTTACAATTATCCGGAAAAGAATTTTTACCGGAGGAAAACAAAGCTTTTGCACTACTTCGGGAAGGCCTGATCGAATCCGTACACTCTCAAAAATTATCTCCCGGCAGATCTGTATATGCAGATCAAATTGTATGGAGCCGCAGTCCGGTACGCATAGACCTGGCTGGAGGCTGGACAGATACCCCTCCCTATTGTCTGAATGAAGGCGGGCGGGTTGTCAACATTGCTATCGAATTAAACGGACAACCTCCCATACAAGTATATATAAAACCAAATCCGGCAAACCGAATCATCCTGCGTTCGATTGATTTGGGAGCTATGGAAGTCATTACGACTTATGAAGAACTACATCACTTTACTAAAGTAGGCTCTCCCTTTTCTATACCGAAAGCGGCTCTGGTCCTCAGTGGTTTTTCTCCGGACTTTTCAGACATAAGATACAGCAGTCTGGAAGAACAGTTACAAACGATAGGCGGAGGTCTGGAAATCACTCTACTCTCCGCAATTCCGGCCGGTTCCGGTTTAGGGACCTCTTCCGTTTTAGCAGCTACCATACTTGGGGCTTTATCGGATTTTTGCGGAATGGGATGGGATAAAAACGAAATCTGCCGCCGCACTCTTATTCTGGAGCAATTGCTTACCACCGGAGGAGGCTGGCAAGATCAGTTCGGTGGAGTATTGCAAGGTATAAAATGCATTGAGACGCAACAAGGATTTGAACAGAGCCCCAGCGTAAAATGGCTGCCGGATATGTTGTTTACCGAGCCGGAATATAAATCGTGTCATTTACTTTATTACACCGGTATTACCCGGACGGCCAAAAATATTCTGGCAGAAATTGTAAAGGGTATGTTCCTCAACGAAACAAAACATCTGCATCTGCTAAAAGAAATGAAAGAACATGCTGCAGATCTATCCGACGCTATTCAAAAAGGCTGTTTCCCAACTTTAGGAACACTCGTTAAAAAGACCTGGACCCAAAACAAGGCTTTGGACCGGGGAACGAATCCGGAAGCTATAGAAGCTCTGATCCGGCAAATCGACGATTATGCTTTAGGTTATAAACTACCGGGAGCCGGAGGTGGCGGATATTTGTATATGATAGCCAAAGACCCGGAAGCTGCCGTAAAAATTAAACGGACATTGACGCAAAACCCGCCGAATAAGTTAGCCCGGTTTGTAGAAATGACGTTATCGAAAAAAGGATTACAAATCAGCAGATCATAAGTTATCCGTATAAAACAGTTAATTTGAAGTATAAAATCTGAGAATTTAAAATTGGGAAACGGTTATAAATTCAATTTAAAATATACTATATCATTATATATGAAAAGATTTTGTCAGACATTGCATTTAAAAGAAGATCTGGAATTGATCAGACAATATACAGAAATACACCGGCAAATCTGGCCGGAAATCAAAGCAGGCATCCGGGAAGTAGGTATTTTGGACATGGAAATATACATCCACGGAAATACACTTTTTATGATTGTGGAAACAACGGACGCTTTTGACTGGGTAAAAGACAATCAGCGATTAGCCGCTCTTCCCAGGCAAGCCGAATGGGAAGCTTATGTCTCCCGTTTTCAGCAGGCAAGTGCTTCTGCTACTTCAGCCGAAAAATGGCAATTGATGGAACGAATTTTTAAGTTATAAACCAGATGAAATTATCTATTGTAAAAACCAAAGAAGGAGTTTCCTATTTATACCCTTTTATCCTGGTCACTTCCCTGTTTTTTTTATGGGGATTTGCACATAGTATCCTGGATGTTCTGAACAAACATTTTCAAGAAGTACTGGTTATTTCCAAAACGAAGTCAGCACTGATACAGGCTGTTGTTTACGGTGGCTATTTTCTGATGGCATTACCAGCCGGTATGTTTATCAAACGCTACGGCTACAGGGCCGGCATCATCCTCGGACTTTTATTATACGGATTAGGAGCATTCCTGTTTATTCCGGGAAGTTTTTTGATGTCTTTCTATTTCTTCTTATTTTCCTTGTTTATCATCGGTTGTGGTTTGACTTGCCTGGAAACAGCTTCCAATCCTTATGTAACGGTTTTGGGAGAACCGGAAAATGCTGCCAGCCGATTAAATCTGGCTCAATCTTTCAACGGATTGGGATGGATTTTCGGTCCATTGATCGGAGGCTTGATTTTGTTTTCCGATGACAGTCAAGCCAGTGACATCATATATCCTTATCTGATCATCGGCTGCTCGGTAATTGTCATCGCACTTTGTTTTATATGCATACCGCTTCCGGAAGTAAAGGAAGAAAGCTTTTCCGCTATTATTGAAAAAAAATTGCACCGATATCCCCATTTCGTATGGGGAGTTGTCGTTTTATTCCTCTATGTTGCAGCTCAAACAGGAATCAACAGTTTCTTTATCAATTATGTAACGGAAGCAGCTCCGGAAATTTCCAACCGGACAGCTTCCTTATTATTGTCATTCGGAGGAATGGGATTATTTATGGCAGGCCGTTTTGCCGGCAGTTATCTGATGCGCAAAGTAAAAGCTACATTTCTACTCGGCATAAACGGTATAGGAGCCATTCTGATGATGCTTATCGTCCTGACTCAACTGAAATGGATTTCAATTACAGCATTATTTTTATGCTTTTTATTTGAATCCATAATGTTCCCAACCATTTTTGCCTTATCATTGAAAGGTTTGGGATATCATACCAAAAAAGCTTCTTCTATTTTAATTATGTCGATTGTAGGAGGAGCTATCGCACCAATTATGATGGGGATGCTCGGAGAAGAGTCGATGGCCATAGGATTTATTATCCCCCTTCTTTGCTTTATCGCTATCTTTATCTACGCCATCCGGTTTTCCAAGCTTTATCGATAAAGACAGTTCCTGACATCAATACGATAAGCAGGAACTACCCTTAGATTATTCTTTAATATATTTATTTAACTTCTCATTGCCGGAAACTTTCGCTAAAAACGGCAAAGTAAGTACCAATCCTATTCCGGCGAAACCGCCCAGGAAAGTAAAAAGTATACAGATCAAAGCCCGTTTGGGTTTAGAACGCTCGATAGGTACTGTAACCGGATCCACAATCGTAAATACAGGTGTTGTTTCTTTTACCTGTATCTTTGCCTGCTCCAACTGCTTTGCCAATTCCGTATAAATACTAAGTGTCAGATTATAGCGGGTATCCAGTTTTTCCTGCTCAGTCTGGGCCTTGGCTGAAATAAGATTTTTATTGGCATCCCGGAAAATAGCCCTTTCCTCCTGCACTTGTTCAAAATCCCGTTTGGCCTCATCATAACGCCCTTGTACAAAATCAAGATTCGACTGTACTTTTTCAATTTTAAACTCGGTAATGTATTTTTGTAATAACACTTGTACCCTTTCAGCCAATTGAGCAGCAGACCAGGCATCGGGCATATCGACACTCAGCTGAACGTAACCGTCTTTTTCATTCAGATTCAAATTGATCTTATCCTTCAAAATATCTATACATTTTTTCTCATCTTTGGATAAGCTTTGAATCTGATTCTCTGCTGAACCGGAAAATTCCGGCTCCGGCTGTTCTCCCCGGATTGCCTTGAGAATAACTCCCGGTAATCCGATTGTATATTTAACGATCGTTTTCCCCAAACTAAATCTTTGATACTCTTCATTCGTATAATAATCCAATACCGTCACCGGTTCATCGAAATCTTCAAATTTAACCCGAGTATACATGATATCCTTTTGAAAAGGAATACTGGCCAAAACTTTCGGATAAATTTTCGGAGACAATACTTCTCCCCCCGTCATATCACCAAGATTGATTCCCGCCATGGCAGCCAAACCACTCAAACTTCCACCTATCTTTTTATCAGAAGACTGAGGTACCAACGTACTACCGGCAGTATATTCCTTCGCACTGAAAAGAGCCACTAAAACACCTAATATCATAAAAGCAACCGTAACTTTCAATATGAGTTTACGGTTTCTCCAAAGCTTCCGGATAACCTCTACCAAATCGATTTCCTGCTCCGGATTATTCATAGGCGACGTATTTACATGCTGTTCCATCTTATTTCGTCGAATTAATGATTGATGTTATCATTGCGGCCATTGAAGTTGTTGAAGTTGTCAAACTCATAATTTCAGCCAATCCTAATCCTTTACGCGGCTGCTTCATCGGCACGATAATTTCACATCCGGGCTTTATATCCAATCGTCCTCCTCTGGCCACAGCGACCGTTCCATTCATATAAATCACAAAAGCTCTGCGTTTGCGAGCCCTCTGTGCAAAACCACCCGCCTGTGAAATGTAATAGGAAGTTTTCGCTTTCGGCTTATACACCACCGTATTCGGATACATCACAGCTCCGCTAATCTTGACGGTTCCGGAATACTCGGGTATCACCAACTGATCTCCTTCTTTCAAAATAACATCGTAATCGGACCCCGGATTTTCCAAAGCTTTCTTCAACTCTATTCCAACCGGATAATAATCACCCAAATTCATCAGTGCTATATCAATCGTATCATTCCCCCCTTGTTGAGTCAATTTCATAATTGTTTGTTGTATAAGCTTTTTCTCCTCCGGGGTTGTTTTGCGCATCAAACGTGCTCCTTCCGGATAAGCCTCAGGCGTAAGTCCGCCTGCTTTAATAACGATATCGGAAAGACGTTCTCCCTTTTTGGCCAATGCATATTCTCCTCCAAACATCACTTCTCCGTCGACAAACACATCCTGTTGCTCCTGGTATCCGGGAGAACGCCGGATATATACCTCGTCAAACGGTTTTAACGTAAATCCCGGTTGGCCTCCCGTTATCAAACCGTCTTTGAGGGTAAAGGTAAAAGTTTCAGCCCTCATATCACCGACTGTAGTGCTTTTCGGATCCTTGATTCTGCGGGCAACATCGATTTTAACGGTCGAAGCTGATTCCAGCAACCCACCACATTGAATCACCAGATCTTCAAGGGTCATATTATCGGCAAATTTATAAGTACCCGGATTTCGTACAGCTCCTTTTACAACAATCGTAAAATCTTCTTGTAAGTCAAAAACCGAGGGTACATATAAAACATCATTTTTCTTCAAAGCAATATCTTCGGCCGTCCCCTCTATCAATCCAGCTATATCAACAGAAAGTACCTCTAAGGTCAGGTCCGGTTTTTCCCGATAGAGTACAGCCCGGTTCAAAAACGCATCCCCCCGAACTCCCTCGGCTTTATCAAGCAGTTCTTTCAACGTATTTACCCCCTCACCGATTGCATATAAACCTTCCCGATAAACGGCTCCTTTTATTTCTACTTTATTCTCGAAACGAGGAAGCACGGAATCCACAGATATCTGGTCTCCATCCGTCATAATAAATGTATCGAAGTTATTTTCATCAACATTATATATCTGATGTTCCCGGCCGCTTTTCCGAATTACCCGTACATTCTTTTTATAAGCATCTCCTGTAAATCCTCCGGCATAACTCAAAATATCAGCTACGGTCTCCTGATTTTTCATTTCATAAATCATAGGACGTTTTACTTTACCGGATAAGTCCACCAGATTAACATACGGACTTACCACAATGACATCCCCGTCCTGTAAAAGAATATTCAGGTCGTTCTTTCCCTGCATGATATATTCATAAATATCCACATCAGCAACTTCTTTCCCATTCCTGTATATCTTTATACTACGTAAAGAACCGATCGGATTTACACCTCCTGCATTGTACAAAGCATGAAAAGCGGAGGCTAAAGAAGGTAAGGTATAGGTACCCGGCACCGCAACTTCGCCCATCACATTCACCTGAATACTTCGGATTTGTCCCAGAGTCAGACGGATAGACACATTACCGGAAGCAATCGCATAAATCTTACTGAATTCATTTTTCACACGGGCATTCGCTTCTTTTACCGTCAGTCCGTTCAAATAAACCGGTCCGATACCTTGTACAACAATATTACCATCCGGAGAAATAACCTGCCTTATATTCGCCTCTGAATTTCCCCATATATCAATAATCACTTCATCCCCGGGCCCCAACAGATAATTGTCCGGAGTTGCAATATTCAATTGCGGTTCAAAAGTCAGCAACGTATTATTAAAAATATCCTTACCGAAGATGACACTTTTTTCCGTCTCCACAGGATAGGGAGGCTGCATTATATTTCCAATCGAATCGATGAAAGAAACATTTTCTCCACGCGGAGCTTCAAACAAAGGTTTTCCCGTCAATTCATCCTCTTTCAGATAACGGCTATCGGTCTTTTTATCGTTCTGTTTCAACGGTAACTGGCGTATCCGGGTATCGGTCGTGACGTTCCCGGCATCTTTCAAATTCAACTCACCTTTCTCATAAGTATCTTTCAATCGCAACAGTTGTTCTTTGGTCACCCCCTTCTGTAACAGCATAACAGCAATCTGCTGCTGACTCATCCCCTGTTTCTGGGCCGTTAAAACCATCTGAATTACATCATTATCGGACACTTGTCCCCAAGCCTGTATAATCAGACAAACTCCTAATAACAACAATGCTATTTTTTTCACGCCGATTTCCGTTTAATTAATATTCTATATATAAGTTACAAAATTACCTAAATCATCTGATAAAATAAAACACCCACCTCCTTTTTTCACAAATGAACCGATCATTCCAGCTTTTCAATCCATCCCAAAGGTATAGTTGTCAAAGCACAGCCGAAATATTGCAAACGAATGGCAATCTTATATTTTCCCCGCATCTCAATAAGATCCCCGATCAATCCCTCCAACTCACCTTGCTTTACTCTTATCTTATCTCCAATCCGCAAAGGATTGTTTACAAATTCAATCTCATCAACCGCATGCTCTACCATCATCCGTAAACGCCTGATCTGATCTACAGGAATAGCTGCAGGTGCCGATTTTTCCTTTAAAAAAGCCACTGCTCCCGTTGTATTCAATACTTTCAAAAAGTCATTTGCAGAAACACAAACAAAGATGTATCCGGGAATTAATGGTACTGCGATTTTTTTCTTACGGTCGCTCCAGATACGTGTTTCAATTTTTAAAGGTAAGTAATTCTCGATCCCTTGTTCTTCCAACCTTTCCTTCACTTTCTTTTCTGCACGGGGAGCGGTATGCAAAGCATACCAGGAAGAAGAATATTCCATGTTCACTTTAATATTACCAATATATTTATTCTTGTACAGCCTTTTCCATCATCAGATCTACCCGGTTTGCTTCAAGTTGAAAGTCAATCTCCTCATAAACGGAATTTTTGGATTTGAATTCAGGCACAATAAACTTCATTTTTCTTACCGTTTCAAAAACATTTCCCTTATCGACAATCATACGCAACTCTATGATTTCCTGCTTGATTTCTTCAAAATCATATTCACGCACTTTAGCCCGTTTAATTCGTTTATGGGGTGTCGGCAATGTCGTCTCCTTTACGTTCAACACTTCTTCGTATAGTTTTTCACCCGGCCGGAGACCTGTAAATACAATATGTATATCTTTACCTACTTCAAATCCGGAAAGTTTAATCATTTTACGAGCCAAATCGACAATTTTCACACTTTCCCCCATATCGAAGACGAATATCTCACCTCCCTCTCCCAAGGCCCCGGCTTGCAATACCAATTGACAAGCCTCCGGTATGGTCATAAAAAAACGGGTAATATCCGGATGTGTCACCGTTACCGGACCACCTTCTTCTATCTGTTTGGTAAACCGGGGGATTACAGATCCGTTAGACCCCAATACATTACCAAAACGGGTCGTAACAAAACAGGTTTTCGATTGAGCATTCAACGACTGTATGTATATTTCAGCAATCCGTTTGGTACATCCCATTACATTCGTCGGATTCACAGCTTTGTCGGTCGAAATCATAACAAATTTATCACACCCGTATTTCACAGCCAGATCAGCCACATTTTTTGTTCCGAAAACATTAGTCTTTATTCCTTCCAACGGCAATAATTCAACCATCGGCACATGCTTATAAGCGGCAGCATGATACACAATATCAGGCCGATACCTGACAAATATACCTTCCGTTCTGTCATAATCCCGGACATCTGCCATTTCTACCGAGAAATCATTGAAACGGAATTTTTCAGATAATTCCAGTTGTATATCATAAAGAGGTGACTCTGCCTCATCCAGTAAAATGATACGTGCCGGTTTAAAACGGGTCAACTGCCGGACAATCTCGCTTCCAATCGAACCGGCCGCACCTGTTACCAAAATTGTTTTATTCAGTAACTGTTTACGCAAAGCCTGATCATCCAATTCTATAACTCCACGATCCAGTAAATCCTCAATCTTGATATTTTTAATATGTTTAATATTCAACTCCCCGTTAATCCAGCTTTCAAATTGAGGCACTTCCAATACACTGACATTGTATTTCAGACAGGTTTCAATCAGGCGGCGTTTCTTATCCTGCGCCAGTAATTTTTTAGCGATTACCACCTTATCGACATCATTCCGCTTCAAAAGATAAGATAAAGCACTGGACTTATAAATCTTGACACCCTCCAATACCTTCCCTGCTTTTTTATCGTTCATATCTACGAAAGCAATGATATTGTATGAGGCATCCACAGCATTATCCAAAGCATGCTTCGCCATCATTCCGTATTCGTCACTACCGCAAATAATCACATTTTTCTTTACCTTTTCAGCATCGACATATTGGGAAAATGTAATTTTAACAAATAAACGAAGTATCGTCATGGTACACATCAATACCATATATTCAATCAAAAGAAACCCCAACGGAATAAAAAATGTCTGATCAAAAATGAAAAAACCGGCATTAAACAACAAAAGAACCAATTCGCCGGCCGTCAATACATAAAATATCCGCAATACATCTTCAGTCCCCGTATAACGAATAATTCCGGAATAAGTTTTCCCTAAAATAAATCCGACCATCCGAACCCCTACAACAATAAACATGATCTTTATCAGAGGCTCTAAAACGATCTTATCAATCTGAAAATTAGCTAAAACCAAACAAGCAACACCTATTGAGAACAAACTCAGACATACATCTAAAATGAAAATGATCCAACGAGGGGTATAAGAAATCTTCTGTAATATCCTCATTCTGTTCATTCCTTGTGATACCAGTGCCACCATAATAAATATTTTAACAATGAAAACAATGCAAAATAAGCATTATTTTTTAAATAAAAATATTACATTTAAAAATATATACAATCCGGACTGATTTTATAAACCCGTCAAGTATTATATATCTTCAATATCCGAACCTCCTGAGAAGTCAAAAACCGCCATCTTCCTCTCGGTAAATTCTTTTTGGTTATTCCCGCAAAATACACCCGGTCAAGACGAACGATGTCGTATCCCAAATGCTCAAATATCCGTCTCACAATCCGGTTACGTCCCGAATGAATCTCAATCCCGACCTCGGATCTGTCAGGCGACGTATAACTAATTTCATCGGCTTTTATAAAACCGTCCTCCAATTCCAATCCTTTACTGATCTTTTCCAGATCCGTTTCATCCAACGGTTTATTCAAAAATACATGGTATATTTTCTTGTGTTCATATTTCGGATGCGTCAGCTTCTTGGCTAAATCACCGTCATTCGTAAACAATAAGACGCCTGTGGTCTGACGATCCAAACGCCCGATAGGATAGATCCGTTCTTTACACGCATCTTCTATCAAACTCATCACAGTCTTACGTTCAAGCGGATCTTCTACAGTAGTTACGTAGTCTTTAGGTTTATTGAGTACCAGATATACTTTTCGTTCGGGAACAATTAAAACATCGTCAACCTCTACCCGATCGTTCTTACGGACTTTAATTCCCACAGTCTGGACAACTTCACCGTTTACTTTCACTCTTCCTTCGGCTATCAACACGTCCGCATCTCTCCGTGAACATACCCCTCCCATAGAAATATAACGGTTCAAACGCAACTCAGCATCTTCTTTTTCTACCTTAAGCCGATGATGCTCCAACTGCTTTTTCTTACTGTAATGCTTTTTACGCAATTCTTCCTTCCCTTCTTCCCCCAAAGAATCCTGACGCTTATAGTCGCGTTTTATGTATTTGTTTTCCCTACTGTAATTCTTCTCTTCAGTCGGTTTTGAAAAATAACTCCTACGTCCGGGGGTTTTCTCCTGCGACCGATTTGCCGGATTCGTTCCTGTTTCCCGCTTATAATAATCCCTCTTCTGATACCGTCCCCCATTCTCCGATTCTTTCCGGCCTTCCTCTACTCTCGGTCTGCGTTGATAACGGGATTCAGACTCCTGCCTAACACTTCCCTCCTCCCTTGTATAATTAAAACGAGGTTTATTTTCATTGTCTTTTCTCTCCCGGTCAAAATAGCGACGATTCGTCTGCGAAGATTCTTTGTTTTCACTTTTATATCCGGAATTCCGGGTATTTCTGGAAAAAGAACGACCTTCCTGGCGACGTCCTTCGTTATTTTCTCTTCTATTGATTTTTTTCTCCATATTAAACATATTATCACACCCAATTCTACACAAGCCCACCCTTCTATCGGTATTTATTGTATTTATTTTCCTATTTCGGAGCTGTCCGGTATACAAAAAACGCAATTACCGCAAACAGTATATTCGGCAGCCACACGGATAATAACGGATTCATATCCCCGTTTGTTGCGAAAACAGTCGAAAATTGCATAAACAGAATGTAAGAGAAACTGAGTAACAATCCCAACCCCAAATGCAGGCCCATTCCCCCCCGGATTTTACGGGAAGAGATAGACACACCTATTAATGTCAAAATAAAAGTCGCAAAAGCATTGGACCATATTTTATATTTTTCAATCTGAAATTCGATAATATTAGAACTTCCCCGCAACTTCATCCGTTCGATATATTCATCCAATTCCGGCAAGGTAAGCTGTTCCTTTATTTTACTCGGGTCCTCTGAAAATTCCGAAGGCAAAAACCCCAGCAATGTATCAATCTCCCGGCCCGTCGTGTATTTATCCCGGTTCCCTTCAAGCTCCCGCAATTTCCAATTACTGATCACCCATTTTTCCTTATCTTTATCCCAGGTAATGCGACTGGACGTAAGCTTACTGACCAACGTATCATTATTAAACGTCTCAATAGAAAAATCGTATCCGATATTGGAAGCTACCGAATAATTCGACATATAAATAAATACGCCGGGAGCGATCTGCCGGTGGATATTAGCTTCCTTATTATTGAATTTTTTATTGATATAACGTTTCTGAAATTCAATACGCGTCTGATTGGCATTCGGAATAATAAAAGCACTGAGACAAAAAGACAACAATGCAATTACAGCCGCAGATATCATATAAGGAAACAAAAAACGCTTAAAGCTGATACCGGTACTTAATATAGCTATGATCTCACTATCATAAGCCATTTTCGAGGTAAAAAAGATTACGGAAATAAAAGTAAATAATGATGAAAAAAGATTAGCGAAATAAGGTATGAAATTCAGATAATACTGAAAAATAATCTCCGACAACGGGGCCTGATTCCCTATAAATTTTTCCAACTTTTCCGCAACATCGAAAACAACGACGATACACAATATAAGTGCCAGGGAAAAAAAGAATGTTCCCAAGAATTTACGGATAATGTATAAATCGAGTTTTTTCATTTTAAGACTATTGGACTCTGAAATAGCAGCTTCCTATTACAACCGTGTTGTTACTTTTTTTACCATTCGTGATTTCCAGACAGCAAAATCTCCTTCCAGAATATGTTTTCTGGCTTCACGAACCAACCATAAATAAAAAGCCAGATTATGGATAGAACATATTTGTAATCCCAATATTTCATCGGCCTTTATCAGATGTCTGAGATATGCCTTTGTATAATCTGTGTCAACAAAGCATAATCCGGCAGGATCTAAAGGAGAAAAATCCCTATCCCACTTTCTGTTTTTTATATTAATCACACCTTCAGTCGTAAACAACATTCCGTTACGTCCATTCCGGGTGGGCATAACACAGTCGAACATATCTACTCCCAAAGCAATCGCTTCCAGAATATTTTCCGGAGTACCTACCCCCATCAAATAACGGGGTTTATTTTGCGGTAAAATACGGTTTACGACTTCTATCATCGCATACATGTCTTCTGCCGGTTCACCGACAGCCAAGCCGCCGATAGCATATCCGGCCCGATCCAGCGCTACCGCATGCTCCGCCGACCGCTCCCGCAAATCCTTATACACACATCCCTGAACAATAGGAAACAGATTTTGTTCGTAACCATACAAAGGCTCCGTGGCATCCAGATGTTTTACACAGCGTTCCAGCCAGCGCTGCGTCAATTCCAAAGATTTTTTTGCATATCCGTATTCACTTGTTCCCGGAGGACATTCATCGAAAGCCATAATGATATCCGCCCCTATTTTACGCTGGATATCCATTACGGATTCCGGTGTAAAAATGTGTTTCGAGCCATCAATGTGGGAATGAAATATGACTCCTTCTTCGGTAATCTTCCGCCGATCGGTCAAAGAAAAAACCTGAAAACCTCCGCTGTCCGTCAGGATGGGTCTGTCCCAGCCGTTGAATTTATGTAATCCTCCGGCAGCTTGCAATATATCTGTTCCCGGACGTAAATACAAATGATACGTATTCCCCAGAATAATTTCTGCACGAATATCAGTTTTTAATTCCCGGGCATGTACAGCTTTCACTGTTCCCACCGTTCCTACCGGCATAAAAATAGGAGTATGAATTTCCCCGTGCGCCGTTGTTAATACCCCACAACGAGCTTCACTATTCTTATCTTTAGCCAATAAAGTATATTGCATGATCTGTCCGGAAACAAAAATATTAAACGTCCAACATTAACGAACTGCAAAGATATACTTTTTTTACGAGATACGGTAGTGTGTTTAAGAAAGTTGAAAAAGACATGCCATAAAAACGGAAAGCGATGTAAAAAAGCAAATTACACACATAACAAATAGTATCTTTCAGCCAAATTTAAGGTACGTTTTTTTTGTGTAATCACAAAAATTGACAGATAGAAATTAAAATCATTCATACAGGTTATTCAATACATCATAAACAACTGTATTTCAATAATTAAAAAAATATTTATATCTATTCTTCCTTCTTACATTTCTATTTGAATTTTTCCCATTTTTATAAACTTAAAAAACGTACCTTTGAATCTCCCTCTAAAAGGGTCATAAGTATTATTTTATGGTGTGTGTGTGAATCAAATAAAGTCGTATTCCGTATAAATGACTTTAGAATATTGAAATCATAAAATTTTTACATTCGGAATTGCATTTATATTCAACAGAATATTAATTTAGGCAGACAGAATACATGCATAATTCAAAAAACAAACCTATTATTGTCATAGCCGAAGATAACAGAGATAATTACCTGTTGTTGGAATATGTTCTAAAAGCAGACTTCCAGCTTTTACATGCTTATAACGGACGCGAAGCAATCACTCTTTTTAAGCTCTATAATCCTGTCATACTTCTAATGGATATCCGTATGCCTGAAGTTAACGGATACGAAGCTCTTTCTGAAATTCGCAAAATATCATCCAACGTTCCGGTTATTGCAGTAACTGCCTATGCCTACTCTCAGGATGTTAAAAATATCCTGTCCTACGGATTTACAGACTACATTGCCAAACCGATAAATGTCCAGATGTTGAAAGAAAAAATCAATAATTTACTCCTTAAATGATAAGAGGTGCGGTTGAAACCACACCTCTTATTATTTATTGAGCTGTTATTTCAAGAATCCGGCTATGTGTCTTGTTACCTGTAAACACGTCTATACCCACCTTCATTAAAAAATCACCGGAATATATTTTTCCGTGGGCAGTTAAATCGGATTGATGTCCCGGCATCAAATTGATCTCTTCGATTTTATAGTTTTTAACGGGATTTAATCCCTGTAGTTTTACCGGAAATAATTTTTCTCCAAAACGAGGATACAAATCATAAGCATAAAGAACTGCTTTACGCTTATCTTTTCCGACATGTACAACCGCAGCATGATTTGTTTCATAAGGAGAAACCAGACGATAGAAATCTCCTTGTAGAATAACCGGAGAAAGGCGTTTAAAATTTTTCACAGCTTCCTGACAAAACGCCTGTTCATCTGCTGTCATATCTGCAATACCGATGTCAAATCCCAATTTACACATCATAGCAACATCCGTTCGGAATTTGACGGATTGTTTCCCCCAGCCAGTGACATGCGCACACAAAACCTGTGAAGGAAACACTTGCGAAAATCCCCATTGAATAAAAATACGTTCCACCGGCTCCGTATTATCGCTTGGCCAAAATTCAGTGAAATATTTCAATGCCTCATAATCACAACGGGCTCCTCCCCCGGAGCAAAGCATCATCGGCAGATTCGGATATTTTTCTTTTAGCCGCTCCAAAACGCCATATATCCCACGTACGTGATCTATATACAATTGTGACTGCTTATTTTTCAAATACGGAGAATAAATATTGGTGATCGGACTGTTGCAATCCCATTTGAAAAAAGCAATTCCCGGATGTCGGGTCATTAAGTTATCAATAATCCCATATACATAATCCTGTACTTTTGGATTACTCATATCCAATACTAACTGATTGCGATAGTAATAAGGTTCCCGGTTAGGCTGATGAATCACCCATTCCGGATGCTCTTCAAACAAATCACTTTTCGGATTTACCATTTCCGGCTCGACCCAGATTCCGAATTTGACTCCTGCTTTTTCGGCCCCCTCGACTAAAGGACCAACACCATTAGGTAATTTACTCTTCATTGGTTCCCAGTCACCCAAACCAGCACGGTCGTCATTTCGGGGATGATTATTCCCAAACCAACCGTCATCGAGCAAAAACATATCGACCCCCAAATGCTTCGCTTCTTTCATCAAACCAAGCAATATCTCTTCATTAAAATTAAATCCGGTATTTTCCCAATTATTCAATAAAGTAAGCCGTGCCCCCAATCCGTCTTTTACCTGGTAATGCCGTGCCCAATCATGCAAATTGCGACTGGCATCGCCGACACCATTCCCACTGAGAGTAAAAATAAATTCAGGTGTCTTAAAAACCTCTCCCGGCACAAGCTCATAACAGGAAGCATAAGGATTTATGCCTGAAATTACGCGCAAATTTCCCACATTATCCACTTCAAAGGTAAACCGGAAATTTCCGGTCCATCCGATAGTACCGACCAATACCAATCCTTCGTTTTCAGCCATCGGATGCCCCAGACCCAATTGAAAAAACGGATGTGCATGCATGGCAGCCCGGCTTCCTAGTTTCGTGTCAATAATTTTCTTACCGAATTGTAGCTCCTGAGAAGTCATCATCGCCTCACGCGCCCAATCACCACTGAATTCGGTCAAAAAATAGCGCGGACTTTCAAAATAAAACATAGCAGAAGCATAACGGAATAAAGTCACCGGCTTTTTCTCCCGATGGCATATCTCCGACCAGGATTTAATCACATTCTCTTTGGCAAAAGACACATAATGTAACTTCACCTCGATCGGATAAACCTCATCTTTCAATGTAATTATGGTTTCTTCCACATTCGTATCTATCCGACGGACTTCCTGTGAAACAAACTTCAACAAAGTCGCCATATTCCCATCATTATGAGTGATACCTAATGCCGGTTCAAAATAATCCTCCATTCCTGAACCCGGATATACTTCCCACCCTTGTGCCGCTACATTTCTGTCTTTTGACAAACACTCTATATCCGTCCCGTTCATAAATCGGGGACCTAAATACGACTGATACAAACGCCCGTTCGCCCCCACCTGAAAAATTAAATCCGTAGCGGCTGTCGAAATCCGGATCACCTGTTTATCTGCTGCTTGTAATTGAAATATTCCAAAACATAGCACCAATAAGGAAATCAATTGCCTTTTCATGAAAAATAAATTTAATAAACCGTAAAATGATTACCGTACATGCAACCGATAACTAAATTTCCGCAAATATATAACATAAATCAGATTGATAAAAATTTTAGGAAGTTTTGTAAATAATGATAAAAATTACATTCTTATTATTTCAATAAACCGCCAACCCGGTATACCAACAGCTTTCCGTCCGTAATAACCCGGAAACAGGTTTCAGTTGCCTCATTTAAAGTTCCCTGCCACCAATTCGTAAACGGAGAGAGCGGATAAGCCAGATTTTCACCTTTCAGATAAGTACATCCCATATTAAACACAGATACCTGTTGTCCCGGAAAAGACTCAAACTCAGAATCTCCGCAAACAGGGGTAAACAAACCGTAATCCGTCAACATCTGTACCTGAGCACAGGACATATAATCCATCAAAAGACTGATATTTCCCAAAGTATGATCTTCCCTTTTTCCTGTTGCCCCCAGGATCAGAATATTTCTCCAACCCTTTTCCAGACAAAAACGGAAAGCTTTGCTCAAATCATTGGTTTCCTGTTCCTTTTCCAGATGAATAATAGAAGCATATTGTTTCCGAAGTACAGATGAAAGCGAATCTCCATCTCCGACAATAGCGTGAGGCTTATACCCATGACGCAATAATTTACCGGTCGCCCCGTCACAACATACTATCGGCAATCGTTTTAACATCTCAACAGCCGAACGGGTCCTCGGAAAATTCCCGTCCGCCAATATAACAACCTCCGGCAAATGCCCCTTACCACATAAAGGATAATGCTTCATCTTTCAATACAATTACAAGGCAAAAGTAGAATTTTAATTGCAAATTCTAAATTAAAACAAACGGTTAGTTAGGGAGATAAATCAGAATCCAGAAATCATAAATTATCTTTCTTCGGAGATCATTTTCAACCATTTGAAATAGCCGAAGAAGGCAATTATAGTATAAAATCCATATAAAGCGGCATAGAAAGGTAAACCTTTATAAATATATAACCCACAACTAACAACATCGACAATAATCCATACCAACCATTGTTCGGCATGTTTATAAGCCAACATCCACATGGCCACAATACTCAATGCCGTTGTCAAACTGTCAAGCCAGGGAACTGTACTATCCGTAAAACGAATCAATATCCAGGCAATAAACAACAATAACCCGACAGCTATAGCTGTCAACGGCAAAATCTGTTTTATAGGCGTATGTATAACCGGAAGCTCTTTCTTACCGGAAGCCCCTTTTAACCACATCGCCCAACCGTATATACCGGCTAAAAGATAGTAAATATTAATACCGAAATCCGCATATAATCCGGACCGATAATACACCATAAGACTTAAAGCCGGCATGACAATACCCGCAGCCCAAAGCCAGATACTCGCTTTATATTCGAACCAGAGATATAGCAATCCGACAAGGGTCCCGATAATTTCTAAATAATCCATAGCTGCTTTAAAATGTAAATTTCAGATCGACTATAAAAGAATAAAATTACAAAAAACCAAGATACGAACCCATAAATTTTTGATTTACAATTGGAACCGATATTAACACCGGTTCCAACCTTATCTTTTAAAATCGCAACGTCAGATACGCCAACGCATTAATTCCGGCATTGGGATAATAAGCCGCATAAGGTACTACTTCCGGTTTGACACCCGCCGGTTTTATTCTGTCCGGTGTCGGGTAAACAGCCGTACGACTGGCATATCCGTTGCTTTCATACGTTTCATCGAACAGGTTATACACCGTTACCCCTACCGTTACCGATTTCATCGCCGGCAGCTTGAAAGTATAACTTACATTCAAATTACTTACAAAATAAGCATCCAATGTACAATCATTATCCCCGGAATTATTCAGGTACTGCTTACTTACATACTGAGACTGTAACGAGGCATCCAATCCCTTATAATTGAAAGCAATCAAGCTATTCAACATAAAATCCGGAGAAAAAGAAATCGGAGTGGATCCCAAATAATTGGCTGTTTGAGAAATACCGCCATCTGCTGTTGTCATATCTTTCCAGTTCTCATTCACATCGCTCAAATATTCCGTATAATGCTTAATCCGGTTACGGCTCAACGTCGCATTGACATCCCAACGCAACCAATTTGTAAACCTCATTCCGGCCGACAATTCGGCACCCGTACGATAACTATCTTTTACGTTAGCTGATACGGCTTCTCCGATCTCGTTCAACTGTCCGGTCAATACCAGTTGATCTTTATAATCCATATAATACAAATTCACGCCGGCAGTAAAACGGCCCGAGCGGAAAGTATATCCGAGCTCATAATCCAGCAGACGTTCGGCGTTGGGGCGTTGGGTAAAGAAACCGTCAGTGTAATTATTTCGGGTCGGTTCCTTCTGCGCTACAGCAAATGAAGCGTAAGCACTGTTTTGAGAATTGATCTGCCAGAAAAGTCCCGCTTTCGGATTAAAAAAGTTAAAGGTTTCATCCAAATTCAATGGCTGCATATGACCCGCACTCCAATCGTATTTATCGTTCACTCCTTTTATCGTATAATTAATATGACGATATTGTAAATCGACGTAAAAATTCAGATTACGTACAAATTCATAATTCAGACGTCCGTATATATTGGCATCCAGTTTCTCTCCGGTATTTTCATAGAACTTATGATCGGGAGCAAGATCGCCGATATAATTTTTCACCCAAATTACATTTCCATCGTGATCATTCTTGTATTTATTCATTCCGCCTCCGAGAGATGCCTGTAATTTTCCGGTTTGATAATTTAAAGAAAAAACCATACCACCGAAATCACTGGCGACATTCTTTCTCCGGATTAAATTCGAAGTTTCAACCGTTTTGCCTTCAGCATCCACATAAGGTTGTAATCCATATTCGGCCAGATAGCGGCCATTCTTGTATTCCTGGTAATATCCTTCCCCGCCGGTGTAATGAAAAGCAACATTTAAATTCCAGGCCGGATTGAAAATATGGTTGAATAATAACTGATAATGGGTTTGACGATACACATCCAGTTGATCATCATAAAAACCCACAGCCTTTCCGTTCTCATCTTCAATTACTCCATTCGGGTTATAGGTACGATCGGTTTCCAGCATATCCTTGGTTATACCGTCCCAGGCATGATAAGTTTCTTCTTTGCCACCGAAAGTAATAAATTTAACTGTCGTTTTATCTCCGTAATACCCGGCCTGAGCAAAATAAGATTTCAATTGGGCAGAAGCCCGGTCTCTATAACCATCACTTTTAATATGCGAAAGCCGGGCATCGAAAGCCCAACGATTATTCACCAGACCGGTTCCCACTTTAAACGTTTCTTTCTGTGTATTAAACGAACCGTAAGAACCGCTGATTTCTGCATAAGGATTGATGGCAGAGCTCTCTGTCTGCATATTGATACTTCCCCCGAAAGCACCGGCCCCGTTCGTTGAAGTTCCGGCCCCGCGCTGTATCTGCATATCTTTCAAAGAAGAAGCCAAATCCGGCGTATTCACCCAAAAAATAGCATGACTCTCCGCATCATTCATCGGAATACCATTAGTGGTTACATTAATACGAGTCGCATCCGTACCCCGTACACGTATCGTCGAGTAGCCGATTCCGGCACCGGCATCTGTCGTGGTCAATACGGAAGGCGTCATCAACAATAAAAACGGAATATCCAAACCGGCATTTTGTTTCTGAATTGCCTCTTTACTGATATTGACAAAAGCAATCGGAGTCCTCGCTGTTGCACGCGTTGAAAAGACCTGAGCCTCTTCAAGATTTACATGACGCAAAGAATCCGTCGTTTCTGTTTCTGCAACGGCATACAAACCACAATGCAATAATGTGGCAATGATCCAAAATTTTTTATTCATTTGTGCTTTAAATTATAACAGAAAGGCGCACATCTGTTACATAACTCCCTTCGCCGGCATTACCCGGATCAGGTTCAATGGGTATAATCTCAGCCCGTACTATTCAGGCACCCCTTTCTGACTGTTAATAATGGCTCAAAGGTAAATAAAAATTAAGAAAATACCCAAAAGAAAAAGTTTATAGAAACAAAAATAGGGTAATGAAAATATTTTTTCATCGCCCCATTATTTTTCTTCTATTAAATCTGTGAAGATTCAGAAAGTCGCATCCCCCGTTTTTATCACAACGTAAGAGCAGCAGTTACGGCACCGAAAACAGCCAGCAATAATATCACCCCGATCAGAGATATTACCAGTCCGGCAATAGCAAGCCCCCTGGGAGCTTTAAACATACCGCAGGCAGAAAAAATAAGTCCTAACAACCATACAATCCAGCCTAAAAACGGAATCCAGCCTAAAAATAATGCAATCAATGCCAATACAAACCCCGCAGTACCCAAACCGTTCGAACGGGAAACAGGCTGCTGAATTATAATCGTTTGTTTGGGTTGCTCCTGATTTTTTGTTTCTAATTCTTCCATAAAATTATCTTTTAAACTTACACTTTTGTTCTTTATACCTAACGACATAAAATTACAGTCAAAAATACGAAAAAAAATAGGATATGCAATTTAATGTAAATTTTTATAAAAAACAATCAACACGAAAAGCTCGGCAAGCGGAATAAGAACAGATTGCAATATATCCTTCCCGTATCAATTATCAGTCCGGTTTGTATCTTTTCCTCCCCATTCCATAAAAAAAGGGCTGCAAAATGCAGCCCTTATCCGGATCCAAAGATCTTATTTATTCACCATACTTCATTTCAGCATGACGTTTATAACCTTCGTATCTCCATTTGGCATTTGCTTCTGTTGTTTCAAACAGCTTCTCTGCATCTGCAGGAGCAGCTTTTACCAAAGAATTGAAACGTACTTCACCCATCAGGAACTCACGGAATTTAGAGAAATCAGGTTCCTTAGAATCCAATTGGAACGGATTTTTACCTTCACACTCCAACAACGGATTATAACGATACAACTGCCAGTAACCACACTCAACGGCTTTTTTCTCCTCTGCCTGTGATTTACCCATGCTAGCCTTCAAACCGTGGTTGATACAGGGAGCGTAAGCTATAATCAAAGACGGTCCCGGATATGCTTCCGCTTCTTTCAATGCTTTGATATATTGAGCCTGATTTGCCCCCATTGCTACCTGTGCTACATAAACATAGCCATAAGACATAGCCATCATACCCAAATCTTTTTTCCTTACCCGTTTACCGCTGGCAGCAAACTTGGCAACGGCACCCGTCGGCGTTGATTTAGAAGACTGTCCACCGGTATTCGAATATACTTCGGTATCGACAACCAAAATATTTACGTCATGTCCGCTGGCCAATACATGATCTACACCACCGTAACCGATATCATAAGCCCAACCGTCACCACCGAATATCCATTGAGATTTCTTCGTGAAATAAGCCTTCAGACTTAAAATTTCCTTAGCTACCGGAGCAGTCTCTTTTTCCAGGGCAGCAAGCAATGCATCGCTCAAAGCCAAAGTCTGGTCTTTATCATCAAAACCGGCAATCCATGCAGTAGCAGCAGCTTGTACAGCAGCAGAGAAAGCTGACATGTTTTCTTCCAGCAATCTCTTCACTCTTTCACGTAAACGGTTTGCACCTTCTGCCATACCGAAACCGAATTCAGCATTATCTTCAAATAATGAATTAGCCCAGGCCGGACCACGCCCCGTCTTATAATTTGTACAATAAGGAGTAGAGGGAGCAGATGCACCGTAAATAGAAGAACAACCCGTTGCATTAGCTACCATCATTCTTTCTCCGAACAACTGAGTGATTAATTTGATATACGGAGTTTCACCACAACCGGCACAGGCACCAGAGAACTCAAACAAAGGCTGAACAAATTGTGAATTCTTCACATTGTTCGGTTCTACAACTTGTTTGTAACCAACTTTCTTATCCATATATTCCCAACGAGACATTTCAACCTCCTGAGATTCCAGCGGTTTCATGACCAAAGCTTTGGTTTTAGCCGGACAAACATCGGCACAGTTACCACACCCCGTACAATCCAAGGGAGATACCTGAATTCTGAATTGATATCCAGCCAGCTCTTTACCGATTGCCGGTTTTGATTGTGTTCCGGCAGGAGCAGCAGCCAATTCCTCACTCGTCATCAGGAAAGGACGGATAGCAGCGTGAGGACATACATAAGCACATTGGTTACACTGTATACAGTTTTCAACCTGCCATTCCGGAACATTCACAGCAATACCCCGTTTTTCATATTTCGCTGTTCCACAAGGGAATGTACCGTCTTCTCTGCCGACAAAAGCACTGACAGGCAGATCGTCTCCCTTCTGAGCATTCATCACATCTACAACATTACGGATAAATTCAGGGCGGTTGCCATCATGACCCGGCATTTCATCCGGTAAGTTCTTCCATTCGGCAGGAACATTGACTTTCACCAGATTGCCTTCCTTACCACCGGCGTCTACGGCAGCATAATTCATATTTACGATAGCTTCCCCTTTCGTACCGTAAGATTTCACGATAGCGGCTTTCATTTCTTTAACAGCCAGTTCGTAAGGAATCACATTCGTAATCTTGAAAAAAGCACTCTGCATAATCGTATTGGTACGATTCCCCAATCCCAATTCCTGACCGATCTTCGTACCATTAATGATATAGAAATTAATTTCGTTATCTGCCAGATATTTCTTCATATGGTTCGGCATATGCTTAGCCGTTTCTTCGGCATCCCAAAGAGAATTCAACAGGAACGAACCGCCTTTTTTCAACCCTTTCAATACATCATACTGATGGATATATGCAGGCACATGACAAGCGACAAAGTCAGGAGTTGTCACCAGATAGGTAGAACGAATCGGTTCATCTCCGAAACGCAGGTGAGAAGCGGTAAAACCACCCGACTTCTTGGAATCATATGCGAAATATGCCTGACAATATTTATTCGTAGCTCCTCCAATAATCTTGATGGAATTCTTATTGGCACCAACCGTACCGTCCGAACCCAACCCATAAAATTTGGCTTCGTAGGTGGAATCGGAGGTCACCTTTACTTCCTGCTCCAAAGGCAGCGATTTGAATGTTACATCATCCACGATACCGACTGTGAACTGATTTTTCGGTTCATTCAAAGCCATATTTTTATAAATAGCGATGATTTGAGCCGGAGTCACATCCTTGGACCCCATACCATAACGTCCGCCTACAATCAAAGGCGCATTTGCTTTTCCATAGAATATATCTTTTACATCCAAATACAACGGATCACCGTTAGCTCCCGGCTCTTTAGTACGGTCAAGTACTGTAATCCGTTTTACAGATGCGGGCACAGCTTCCATAAAATATTTGGCAGAGAACGGACGATACAAATGAACGGCTATCAAACCGACTTTCTCTCCTTGCGCCAATTTATAATCAATTACTTCACGAATGGTATCCGTTATCGATCCCATAGCGATAATGATATTTTCAGCATCCGGAGCACCATAGTAATCAAACGGACGATATTTTCTTCCAGTCAGCTTAGAAATTTCATCCATATAAGCGGCCACGAGGTCAGGCACTAATTCATAAAATTTATTACAAGCTTCACGTCCCTGGAAATAAATATCCGGATTTTGAGCCGTACCACGGGTTACCGGAGTTTCGGAATTCAACGAGCGGCTACGGAATGCCTGCAAAGCCTCCATATCCACCAGTCCCCGCAAATCTTCCATATCCAAAGCTTCAATTTTCTGTATCTCGTGAGAGGTACGGAAACCATCGAAGAAATTCACAAACGGAACACGGGATTTTATTGCCGTCAAATGAGAAACAGCTGACAAATCCATCACTTCCTGTACAGAGCCGGAAGCCAACATAGCAAAACCGGTTTGACGGGCTGCATAAACATCGGCATGATCTCCGAAAATATTCAAAGCATGAGCAGCTAATGCCCGTGCACTTACATGAAATACACAAGGCAATAATTCCCCGGCAATTTTATACATGTTCGGAATCATCAACAACAATCCCTGTGAAGCAGTATAAGTACTGGTCAATGCACCGGCCTGTAAAGAACCGTGAACAGCTCCGGCAGCACCGGCTTCTGATTGCATTTCGATCACACGTACGGTTTCTCCGAACATATTCTTTCTCCCTTTAGCCGCCCACTCGTCGACATTCTCAGCCATCGGCGAAGACGGAGTGATGGGATAAATACACGATACTTCACTGAACATATATGCTATATGTGCAGCGGCAGCGTTACCATCACAAGTCATGAATTGTTTTTCTTTTGCCATCTTTTTAAATTAATTGAAAACTGAAAATTGAAAACAAAAATAATTTTGGCTTTCGACATTCAATTTTGATTTATTACTATATTTAATTCTCAATCTTAATCTTCCCGTCAATAGGTAAATCCCGATAACCAGAGAGGTATGACATTTCCTTTTCCCCGTTCTATCATATCTTCCATCAGAATAACATCATCCGCCCCCTTTTCTTTTCCTTCCTCACAAACATTTACATGATACATACCGTCAATCAGGAAATCAGCCCTATCCGTATAATTTATACGATGCACCGGACACAATTGACTCAAAAAAAATGTTTTCCGTAATACCTGCTTATCCACCTCGTCCAGACAAACTGCATTCAACAAATTCGAATTGTGCATATACAGTCTGTTCGGCTTACGCAAACAATCTTCCTCATTCCCTTCCGGCAACAACAATGTCAACAAACGGGCATTTTTCATGTAATACAAATAATTCAGCACCGTAGCCCGGGATACGCCGATATCGGCACTCAATCTACTGATATTCACACTGCCACCATTATCCCGCGCCACAAGATACAATAATTTTTTTAGTTTGGGCAGATATTTCAGTTCTATTTGATTATTGTAGGGAATATCAAATTCCAAAGTCAAATTGATATTTTTCAACAAATAATCAATATGTGATTTTTCTTCCAAATATATCGGATAATAACCGTATCGTAAATAATTCCCGAAATAGGCCAAAGGACGAATCTGAGCCAGAATACCGTCTACGATCTGCTCGTGCTTTTCCACAATCTCCTTAAATGAAAATACCGGAAACTGATACCCTGTTTCAAGCTCCAGAAACTCCCGGAACGACAAACCGCTCAAATTATACATATCCACGATCTCTTTCAGATATTCATTCGATTTTACCCGAACGATGGAAGAAATCGTAAACACAATCTGCAAACCGGGAAAAGAATGATAACAGGCTTGCAACTCCCGGTCCCAGCCGGGATATTTATGAACCTGGTCTAATAAAAGGACTTTCCCTCCCAACTTATAAAAACGTTCAACAAAATGATAAAGTCCTTCTGCAGCAAAAAAAAGATTATTGATATTTACATACAAACAGGAAACATCGTCCGGATAATAGTCGCGGCAATAATCCAATAAGAAATTCGTTTTCCCTACACCCCGGCTCCCTTTTACAGCAATCAAACGGCTCTTCCTGTTGATTTGATCTGCAAGTCCGCGACGAATAGCAGAAACACGCTCTTTTAATAATGTATTGTGCGTACTACGTAAACTGTCCATTTTCTCTTTTTTGCCATACAAAAATAATATAAAATATAATTATTTGCAATCTTGAGATTGCAATTTTATATATTTTCCAGATTATAGATATAGCAATTACTTTCCCTATAATATTTCCGAAAACATTAAGTTAATCACTTCATTCCATTCATATACCTGAAAATTTTCCGGCAACTTATTGATTCTGTATTTCCATTGTAAATCAAAAATCGTAAATTACACAACAAGTCCGTACCAGTGTGTAATTTTCACCTACCTGTTTCTCAATTTAAAATCTAAAATTTAAAATCATAAACTACCTCTTCGAAACCCTTCTACATATCAGCATTCACCCCAATCGTAAATCTAAAATCAAAAATCGTAAATTACA